>JBHEPS010000142.1:0-475 GCA_046260175.1 Thermoanaerobaculia bacterium | reverse complement strand
AGGAAAAGATCCTCTGCCACCATGGCGGGATAGAATGACCCTCGCCATGAAGAACGTACTAGCGTCCGTCCTCGTCCTCGCCCTCAGCGTTTCCGCCGCCCTCGCACAGGAGCCGATCGCTCCCTTCTCGGTCGTGGAAGCCACGATCCCCGAGATGCAGGAAGCCCTGCGGACCGGGCGTGTGACGTCGCGCGAGCTCGTCACGCAATCGCTCGTCCGCATCGCGCTCTATGACCACAAGCTCAACGCCGTGATGACGGTCAACCGGCAGGCGCTCGAGGAGGCGGACCGGCTCGACCGGGAGCGCGCCGAGGGGAAGATCCGGGGCCCGCTGCACGGCATCCCGGTCGCGCTCAAGGACATCATCCACACGACGAACATGCCGACGACGGGCGGAGCGCTCGCGTTCGCGGATCTCATCCCTCCATACGAAGCGACCGTGACCAGGAATCTGCGCGAAGGGGGCGCGATCATC
>JBHEPS010000141.1:0-6430 GCA_046260175.1 Thermoanaerobaculia bacterium | reverse complement strand
CTGTCGGATCCCGGCTTTCCGCTGGTCCGCGAAGCGAGGCGCCGGGGAATCACCATCGAGCCGATTCCGGGCCCTTTCGCCGGCGCGGCCGCTCTCGCGGCGAGCGGCATCCCTCCCCTCCCCTTCGCATTCTTCGGCTTTCCTCCCCACCGGCAGGGAGAGCGGCGGGAGTTCTACCGCACCGTCGCGCGGCACAAGATGACCGCGATCATCTATGAGTCGCCGCAGCGGATCGTCGGCTCGCTCGAGGACGCCCTGGAAGCTCTCGGTGACGTGGACGCGACCGTTGGCCGGGAGCTGACCAAGATGCACGAGGAGCTGGTGCACGGGATTCTGTCGGAGGTCATCGCGGAGCTCGCGTCGCGGGCGTCGATCCCGGGAGAAGTCACGGTGGTTCTGGCGGCTGCGATCGCGGAGGAGGGAAAGCTCCCTTCACCGGCCGAGCTTCGGGCGGAACTGGAGCGCCTTCGCGGAGAGGGGATGCGCCGGAACGACGCGCTCAAAGCGCTCGCCGGAACCTGGAAGGTCGGGAAGAACGACCTCTATCGCCTGCTCGTGGAGGATGAGGGCGGAGAGCCGCCCGAGGAGTGAGGGGGAAGTGCTGGTGCGAAAGGGGGGACTCGAACCCCCACGCCCTTGCGAGCGCTAGAACCTGAATCTAGTGCGTCTACCAATTCCGCCACTTTCGCACAGTGGACTGCGGATTCGAGAGGAAAGCGCCAAAGCTCGTTGCCGCCCTCTCCGGAAGCCGGGACTAACAATGCACGGCCGCGTGGTTGTATTCCACGCGAAACGGTTCCTTCGCGGGCTGATTCCGACTATCCTTCCGGGGTCCTGAAATTACCGCAGGATCCCTCCGAGAGAACAAGACACGTGGCCACACACCGACATCAGGAACCGGTTCCGGTTTCCTCCGATCCGACTCCGGACACTACGGCCGGGGCGGCCGAGAGCCATCCGAGCGAAGAGATTCTCAATCTTCCGAACTCGCTGACGATCCTGCGCATCTTTCTGGTGCCCTTCCTCGTGGTCGTCCTTCTGACCCGCTTCGAAGGACGCGAGTACGTGGGGTTGGCGATCTTCCTCCTAGCTTCATTGACCGACTGGCTCGACGGCTTTTTCGCGCGGAGGCAGAAGAAGATCACGCGCGTCGGCATGCTCCTGGATCCGATCGCCGACAAGCTCCTGATGTCGGCAGCCTTCATCTCGCTCGTCGAGCTCGGCCTCGCTCCTGCCTGGATGATCGTGGTGATCATCGGCCGCGAGTTCGCGGTGTCGGGCCTACGCTCGATCGCGGCTCAACAGGGAGTGACCATCCCGGCCTCTCCGCTCGGCAAGTGGAAGACCGTCTCGCAGGTGGTCGCGATCTCGATCCTGATCCTCGGCTACGAGCTCGGCGAGTTCATGTTCACCGGCAAGATCGCCCTCTGGATCGTGGTGGTGTTCGCGATCGCTTCGATGATCGACTACTTCATCAAGTTCTGGAAGATGGTCATCAAGTAGCAACGAGGTGCCGGCGTCGGCCGCAAGGGCCGAGCCGATTGCATCGGCCCCTACTCTTCGTCGAGGGCGGCGAGAGCGTCGAGGATGCGACTGATCCGCGACCGAACCTCGTGGCGCTCGTTCTGGAAGCGGTCGATCTCGCTCTGCAGACTGCTCAGTTCCTCGGCGGCGCTTCCCTGCTCCGCGATCTGCTTTTCGACCTCGTCGAGCCTGGCCCGAAGTTCGTCGCGCTCTTTCCTCAGCTTCTGAATGGTGTCGACTGCGCGCTCGACCCGTTCGGTGAGCCGTCCCAGCAATTCTCCGGCTTCATCGTCGAGCAGCATGGTTTCGTCTTCGGCCTTCGAGTTCTTTTTCATGGAGTCCTTCGTTGATGGATTGGGCTGGCGCGCATTCTACGAGAGGATCGTCACGGGGAGAAGCTCGGCGAGGCGTTTCGCGATGAGCGCATGCGAATCGGCGATCTCTTCCTGCGTGAGAGAGCGGTCGAATGCCTGGTACCACATGCCGAGCGCGGTCTTGACCTGCTCGCCCCCCTCGGGAACGAAACGGTCCCACAAGCCGACCTCGGTGAGATGGGGAACGTCGAGCGAGCGGATCTTCTCGACGATCGTCTGGAACGGCAGGTCGGGCGCATGCATCATGGCGATGACCATTGGGACGCCCGGATGGCGGGAGACGCCCTCCATCTTCCAGTCGCCTTTCTGCTCGAAAAGGGCGTCGAGCTCGATCTCGCCGAACCAGACCTCTCCCTTGAGCTCCCACTGGGCGAGCGTTTCGCGCGCGACCGAGGCGGCGACGGCCACCTGTCGGCCGCCGGCAAACGCGACCGCCGCGGCCCCCTGCCGCGCCCATCCAAGCTCCGCCGCCGGGCGCCACTCCAGTTCGACGTGGAGCATCGCGGCGATCGCCTCGACAAAGCCCTTCAGATCGAAAAAGTCCCAGGCGCGGCGCGCTTCGCCCCACTCCCCGCCCGACTGGCCGAACAGCACGACGCCCGCGCGGGGGGTCTCGATGATCCCTTCCGCCCCCCGGTGGTACGTCCTGCCGATCTCGAACAGCCCTCCATCGCGATTGCCGTAGCTGCGGTTGAAGGCGACGCTGGAGAGCAGGCCGGGCGCAAGGGAGAGCCTCATGGCGGAGATGTTCTCGGTCAGCGGATTGCTGAGCTCGAGCTGCGTGTCTGCCGAGAATCTCGCGTTCTGCTCCGGATGAATGAAGCCGTAGCTCATCGTCTCCGTGAGGCCAGCGGCGACCAGACGGTCGCGAACGAGGTCCTCGAAGTCTGCGACGGGGTTGCGGACGATGTCCCCCGAGGTGACTCGCGGAAGGCTCGAAGGAATCTCGTCGTACCCGTAGAAGCGGAGCGCCTCCTCGATGAGGTCGGCCTCTTCGGAGATGTCCTGACGCCACGTGGGAACGATGACGGCGAGGCCGCCGTCGACGGACCGCGCCTCCATGCCGAGCGCACGAAACAGCTGGAGCGCCCACCCGAGGCCGATTCGCCCTGCCGACATGCCGGACAGCCGCGATTCCTTGAGCATGATGGTCCGGGGCGCCACGGGCTGGGCGATCACGTCGACGAGATCGCCCCGGCTTCCTCCCGCCTCCTCGATGATCAGATCGGCGCACATGGAGATCGCGCGCACCGTGTCGGCGGGGTCGATTCCGCGCTCGAAGCGGTAGGAGGCGTCGGTCTTGATGCCCATCCGCCGGGCAGCACGCCGGATGGAGGGAGCGTGGAAATGAGCGCACTCGAGCAGGACGTCCGTCGTGTCATCGGCGATCTCGGAGTTCTCGCCGCCGATGATTCCCCCGATCGCGACGGCGCGCTCGGCATCGGCGATCACGCATGTGCGGGAATCGAGGGTTCGCTCGACGCCGTCGAGGGAGCGAAGCATCTCTGGGTCGCCGCCCGCGCGGACGAGGATCTTCATTCCGCGTACCTCGCGCAGGTCGAACGCGTGCAGGGGGTGTCCGAGGGCGAGCATGACGTAGTTGGTCGCATCGACGATGTTGTTGATCGGGCGGAGGCCTGCTGCTTCGAGCCGCCGGCGGATCTTCTCGCTGGACGGGGCGACTTTCACTCCACGCACCACCTGCGCGGTGTAACGGTCGCACAGCTCCGGAGCCTCGATGCGGACCTCGACCTCAGGGGCAGGGGCTGGCGTCCGCTCGGTTCCGGGTCGCGCAGCCTCTTTTCCGAGTGCCGGAGCCAGGTCGCGAGCGAGACCGTAATGCGACATGGCGTCGATCCGGTTGGCGGTGAACTCGACATCGTAGACGGTCGCGCCGCCATGCTGCTCGACCGAGTCGATCGCGTGGCCGATCTCCGTGAGCCGCTTTCCGAGGTCCTCGTCGGAGAGCGCTTCGGTGTCGACGTAATCCGAGAGCCATTCGCGGGAAATTTTCATTCCAGATCCATTCCATTCGGCGGGCGGCCGCCGGTCACTTGTCCGCGTCGAAGTGCACCCGGTCGAGCAGTTCCGAGGCCGCCTCGCGCGGGCTTTCTTCTTTCATGTGAACCCGCTCGAGAAGCGACTTCCATCCCTCCGGCCCGATCGTCCCCTTGATGAGCCGGTCGACGAATCGCTCCTTGAGCTGGGTCTCGATCCGGATCCGGACGCGCTCGAGGTTCCGCCGGTCCAGCTCGCCCGAGGTGACGAGATACTCGCGATGCTTTTCAATCGCGGCGTCGAGCTCCTCGATGCCGAGTCCCTTCGAAGCAACGGACTTGACGATTGGAGACACCCAGTGGCCGTGCTCCTCGACGAGCGACATCATCATCATGATCTCGGTCACGGTGCGGTCCGCGTCGGGGCGGTCCGCCTTGTTCACGACGAACACGTCGCCGATCTCCATGATGCCGGCCTTGATCGCCTGGATGTCGTCTCCCATCCCGGGAACCAGGACGACGACGTTGGTTTGCACCGTTCTGATGACCTCGACCTCGTCCTGGCCGACGCCGACGGTCTCGACGATGACGATGTCGAAGCCGGCGGCGTCGAGCAGGTCGACGACGTCGTTCGTGGCACGGGCGACGCCGCCCAGAAATCCCCGAGTCGCCATCGACCGAATGAAGACGCCGCGGTCGGTGTAGAGCTCCTGCATGCGGATCCGGTCGCCGAGAATCGCGCCCCCCGTGAACGGGGACGTCGGGTCGACCGCGATGATCGCGACCTTCTTCTCCTGCTTCCTGTAGAAGCGGGCGAGTGAGTTGACCAGAGTCGATTTGCCGGCGCCGGGAGATCCGGTGATCCCGAGAATCCGGGCGCGCCCGGTGCGGGGATGGATCTCGGCGAGCAGCCTGTCCGACTCGGGCGCGTCGCGCTCGACGAGCGAAACGGCGCGGCCGAGCTCCCGCGACCTCCCGATCTTCACCCCTTCTACGATCGCGTTGAGAGAATCGCCATCCATCGGATCATTCCGCGAGCAGGTTTCTCGCGATGACCATCCGCTGGATCTCGCTCGTCCCCTCCCCGATCGTGCAGAGCTTGACGTCGCGGTAGAACTTCTCCGCCGGGAAATCCTTGATGAAGCCGTAACCGCCGAAGATCTGAACGCCCTTTTCCGTGGCGCGGACGGCGACTTCCGAGGCGTAGAGCTTGGCCATCGCCGACATCTGCGTCGTGCGCGCCCCCTCGTCCTTCATCACCGCGGCCTTGTAGGTGAGAAGCCGGGCGGCTTCGATCTCGGTCGCCATGTCGGCGAGCATGAACTGGATCGCCTGGAAGTCGGAAATCGTCTTTCCGAACGCGGTCCGCTGCTTCGAGTAATCGCGCGCCGCCTCGTAGGCGCCGCGGGCGATGCCGAGAGCGAGCGCGGCGATCGAGATGCGGCCGCCGTCGAGGACCTTCATCGCGTCGATGAAGCCGTATCCGACCTTTCCGAGCACGTTGGCATCGGGTACGCGGCAGTCCTCGAGAATCAGCTCCGCCGTGTCCGAGGCGCGCATCCCGAGCTTGTTCTCCTTCTTGCCCGGACGGATGCCGTCGCGGTCCATCTCGATCGCGAATGCCGTGATCCCGTGCTTCTGATCGGACCGGTCGGTGACCACCAGGACGACCGAGATGTCAGCGTAAGTCGCGTTGGTAATGAAGTTCTTCGTGCCGTTGATGACCCAGTCGTCGCCGTCTTTCACCGCGACGGTTCGCATCCCCGAGGCGTCGGAGCCGGATCCCGGCTCGGTCAGCCCCCAGGCGGCGAGCCATTCACCCGAGGTCAGCTTCGGCAGCCACTTCTTCCTCTGTTCTTCGTTTCCGGCGAGGTAGATGTGCCCGGTGCCGAGCGAGTTGTGCGCCGCGACACCCAGCGCCGTCGAGCTGTCGACGACAGCCAGTTCCTCGATCACGTGAACGTAATCGACGTAGCTCAGGCCGGCGCCGCCGTACTCCTCCGGAAAGATCACGCCGAGCATGCCGAGCTCGCCGAGCTTTTTCGTCGCTTCAATCGGGAACGTCTGGGCCTCGTCCCACTCCATCACGTGGGGACGGATCTCGGTCTCGGCGAACTCCCGGACCATCTGCCGGATCTGCTCCTGCTCGTCTGAAAGACGGAATTCCATTTTTGAAGCTCCTTAGCTGGGATCGAAAACGAGAAATCGAGACGGCGCGCATTCTAACAGGGAGGAGAAGACCGATAGGACAAATAGGACGAATAGGACCTATAGGACGGGCAGGCTACAGGATTCGAGAGCAAGCGAACCCCTCCGGTTTCGCCGTCCTATTCGTCCTATTCGTCCTATTCGTCCTATTCGTCCTATTCGTCCTATTCGTCCTATCGTCAACTCTCCCGATACTGCTCTCTGACCCAATCCGCCTCTTCCTGCGACAACTTTTCCCCCACTTTCGCGGCGGCCTCGGTTTGTCGCGGTGTCCGCTGTCCGAGGAGAACGGTCGAGGTGGGGGCATCGGCGCGCAGGGCGCCGAGG
>JBHEPS010000140.1:0-6515 GCA_046260175.1 Thermoanaerobaculia bacterium | reverse complement strand
GTAAGGTTCTGGTTTCATAAGTTTCCCGCGGGACGGACCGCCCTTCTGGGCTCCGCCGCCTTGTGGTCCACGACCGGAAGGACTCCGGGCGGACAAAAAAAGAAAAGCGTTCCGCGTTCCCCGTTTCACGCCTCTTTGCGCAAAACCTGGAACGCGGAACGCCGACAATCCCCGCTTACTTGCGGATTCCGAGCTTTTCGATGACCGTGCGATAGCGCTCCACGTCCTTCCCCTTCAGGTAATCGAGGAGGCGGCGGCGCTGGCCGACCAGCTTCAGCAGGCCGCGCCGGCTGTGGTGGTCTTTCGCGTGTGTCTTGAAATGGTCCGTCAGGTACGTGATGCGGTTCGAAAGAAGCGCAATCTGCACCTCCGGGGAGCCGGTATCGGACTCGTGGACCCGGTACTGATTGATGACCTCGGTTTTCTGCTGCTTGACGTTCGGCAAGATGCTCAACTCCTTGATTCTCCGCTTTTTCTTCGTTCTTTCTGCGCGCGTACTCTAACACCCGACGGCAGAATTTGCATTCCACCTCGAATCGACTCGTTTCGCCCCGCCCGGGGGCCGGCTCCGGCGGGACTCCGTCAGGAACGTTCCCGAAGGACGACCTTCGGCCGGATCTCCACCGGTCCGCCCCCCTCGCGAAGCACGTTCACCGCCTCCCCGATCGCGACCAGCTCCCCGTCCAGGTTCGCCAGCGTGACCAGTTCGTCCTGCCCGATCTCGCTCTCCGGCTTGAGGATGACGCTCTGCCCCGAGATCAGCTTCCGCTCCTGCATCGGATCGATCAGCACCCGGGTCAACGGGAGATCGATCTGCGACATCCTCAAATAGTGCGGCGCCTGGTAGATCCGCTCGGGCCCTTCCCTCAGATCTCCCGAGGAAATGGCGTCGGCGACCTCGAAACTGCCGATCGCGGTCCGCCGAAGCGAGCCGAGGTGGGCCGGGATTCCGAGAGCCGCCCCCAGGTCGTGGGCCAGCGACCGGACGTACGTCCCGGCCGAGCACGCCACCCGGAACCTCGCAACCGACCCCTCCACCCCCGTGATCTCGAAAGAATCGACCCGCACGCGTTTCGGCGTGAGATTGACCGGCTGCCCCTTCCGCGCGAGCTCGTAGGCTCGCACGCCGTCGACTTTCTTCGCCGAGAACGCCGGAGGCATCTGGTCGAGCTCCCCGCGCAGCTTCGCGAGCTCCGGCTCGAAATCGACCCCCTCGACGCTGACCGGCTCCGCGGGACCGGCGGCCTCCCCCGCGGCATCGTAGGTGGCCGTGGCCCAGCCGAACTGGATCGTCCCCTCGTAGACCTTCCCCATCTTCATCAGGTAGGCCTGCAGACGCGTGGCGCGCCCGAGACAGAGAACGAGCAGGCCCGTGGCCGCCGGGTCGAGCGTTCCGATGTGTCCCGCTTTCTTCTCGCGCCCGTGACGGCGGAGGAGATCGACCACGTCGTGGGAGGTGGGTCCGGAGAGTTTGTCGACTAGGAGAAGGCCGTCCATGAGGTCCAGAGGAATCCGATCAGTTGGTCGTTCGAGGATGCGTGCGGCCTAACCGGCCTGCAGGGCATTCTCGAGCAGCGGGAGCAGCGTGGTTCTCGCCTCGGCGAGAGGGAGAGGGATGAAGCATCCGGAGGCTGCCTTGTGGCCGCCGCCGCCGAAGGTCGCGGCGACCACCTGGACATCGACGCCCGGTTTGGCCCGCATCGAGACGCGCGTTCCCCCGTCGGCTTCCTTGAAGAGGGCCGACACGCGCACCCCCTCGACCGTCCGGCCGTAATTGACGATGCCGTCCGAGTCCTCGGGAGAAGCGCCCGACTGGGCGAGAAAGCTCGCCGGCATCTCGAGCGTCGCAATCCGCCCGTCCGCGTGAAACTCGAGCGTATTGAGGCAGAGCCCCAGAAGCCGGATCGCGGCCGCGGAGGTGCTCTCGTTGATCCAGAGCGAGATCTCGCCGGGGTTGGCGCCGCTCTCGACCAGGTCCCGGGCGGCCTCGAAGGCGCGCAGGGTGGTGTTCGTGTAGCGGAAGAACCCGGTGTCGGTCGCCAGCGAAACGTACATCGCCGTCGCCATCTCAGGGTCGATCGGCACGCCCATCTCCCGGGCCAGGTGAAGGATCATCTCCCCGACCGAGGGAGCCTCCAGGTCGAGGTGGTTCACCTCGCCGTAGTTCTGATTGCCGAGATGATGGTCGATGTTGATCACCGGCCCGGGGAGGACCGGAAAGCCGGTCCGCTCGGCCTCGGGGCACTCCATCGCGAAGAGCGCGTCCCAGCCAGCCGGGTAATCGGCCGGAAGAGATTCGCTGATGACGACCTCCTCGGCTCCCGGGATATTCGCCAGCGCTTTGGAAAAGGGATCGCGCACGATGACGGTCGCTTCTTTTCCAAGCTTTCGAATCATCCGCTGGAGCGCGATCGCGCTTCCGAGGGCGTCGCCGTCGGGGTTTCTGTGGGAGGTGATCAGGAACCGGTGGCCGGAGTGAATTCTCGAGGCGACCGCTCCACGGGAGCGGACGATTCCAGCCTCTTCAGCGCTCGTCGTCATCAGTGTTCGTCTCCGGCTCCTCGGGAAGGACTTCCCGTAGTTTCTCTTCGATTCGATTCGCGTACTCGACGCTCGTGTCGAGTTTCCAGTCGATCTCGGGGATGTAGCGGAAAGCCTTCGTGCGCCCGAGCTCGTGCCGGATCTTCCGGTCGGCGCGCTTGACTGCCTCGACCGCCGCCGTTTGCTTTTTCTCGTCGCCGATCGCGGAGATCCAGACACGGGCGAAGTGAAGGTCGGGAGCGACGTCGACGTTGGTGACTGTCACGAGCTCGAGATCGGGATCGGACAGCTCGTGCCGGATGATCCGCGCGAGCTCGTCCCGCATCAACTCGCCCACCTGCATCGTTCTACGCGTTCTCTTCATCGTGTCCGCCATCCGGGCCCGTCAGGGGCCCGTCCTGTCCGAAGTCGATCAACTCGAAGTTCCATCCGGTGAGCATCGCCTCCCCGCTCGCGTCGATCATGTCGGCGATCTTTTCGAGGATCGGCTCCAGGTTGCCACCCGTCGAGGCGATCGCGGCGACTCCGAGCCGCGCTCGCTGATGCAGGTCCTGATGCCCGACCTCGGCCGCCGATACTTCCCATTTCGATCGGATCCGGTCGCGCAGGCTTCGAATCACCGCCCGCTTGTCTTTCAGCGAGCGTGCCTGAGGGATGTGGATCTCGTAAACGGCCACTGCGACGAGCATGAGTCAATAATAACCGGCGGGTCAGTCATCCTGAGGAGGCGCAGCCGACGAAGGATCCCAAAATGCGAGGATGGAACTTCGACGCGAGAGCATTTCGCTCCCCGAAGTCCTGCTCAGCGCAGGACTCCGGCGAGTTTCTCGACCTTGAAAGCCTCGATCACGTCTCCGACCTTGAAGTCCTGGAAGCGCTCGAAGCTGATTCCGCACTCGAATCCGCTCCGCATCTCGGAGACGTCGTTCTTGAAATGCCGCAGCGAGGAGATCTTCCCCTCGTGAATCACCCGGTTGTCGCGAAGCAGCCGAACGCTCGCGCTTCTCGGGATGACTCCCTCGGTAACGTAGCAGCCGGCGATCACGCCCATCTTCGGCACCTTGAAGGTGTCGCGAACCTCGGCCCGCCCCTGGAAGACTTCCTGGAGAGTGGGCTCGAGAAGTCCGGTCATTGCGAGCTTGATCTGGTCCATCAGCTCGTAAATGATCGTGTGGAGCCGGATCTCGACTCCTTCCTTCTCGGCCAGATCGACCGCGCTGCGCTCGGGCCGGACGTTGAACCCGATGACGATCGCGTCGGAAGCCGAGGCGAGGAGGATGTCGTTGGTCGAGATCGCCCCGACCGAGGAGTGGAGGATGTTGATCCGGACCTGCTCGTTGGTGAGCTTGCGAAGGGTCTCGTTGAGCACCTCCGCCGAGCCCTGCACGTCGGCCTTGACGATCATTTTCAGCTCCTTGATCGTGCCGGCCTGCATCTTCTGAAACAGCTGATCGAGCGAGACCTTCTCGGTCTTCTTGATGCTCGACTCGCGCAGTTTCTCCTGGCGCATCTCGCCGATCATCCGCGCGCGGGAGTCCTCATCCACGACCACGAACGAGTCACCCGCGTTCGGGATATCGTCGAAGCCCATGACGGCGATCGGCGTCGCCGGGCCGGCTTCCTTCGCGCGCTCGCCGCGATCGTTGATCATCGCTCGGACTCGGCCGGAGACCGCGCCGGCGAAGTACGCGTCGCCGACCTTGAGCGTCCCGTCCTGAATCAGGACGTTGGCCACGATGCCGCGGCCAGCTTCCTTCCGCGCCTCGAGAACGACGCCACGCGCCGGAACGTCCGGCGAGGACTTGAGCTCGAGAAGGTCGGACTGAAGCAGAATCATTTCGAGAAGGTCGTCGATCCCCTGCTTCTTGATCGCAGAGACTTCGACGGAGACGACATCGCCGCCCCACTGCTCGACGAGGACGTTGACGTCGGCGAGCTCGCGGCGAACGCGCTCGACGTTGGCGTTCGGCTTGTCGATCTTGTTGATCGCCACGATCATCGGCACGCCCGCGGCGCGCGAGTGATCGATCGCTTCCTTCGTCTGCGGCATCACGCCGTCGTCGGCCGCGACCACGAGAATGACGATGTCCGTCACCTTCGCGCCGCGCGCTCGCATCATGGTGAAGGCTTCGTGACCCGGCGTGTCGAGGAAGACGATCTTCCGATCGCGCTTCTCCACGGCGTAGGCGCCGATGTGCTGCGTGATTCCACCCGCCTCGCCCTCGGCGACCTTGGTCTCCCGGATCGCGTCCAGGAGCGAGGTCTTGCCGTGATCGACGTGTCCCATGACGGTAATTACCGGGGCGCGCGGCTCGGTGCCGGAGGTGGAAGTTTCCATCCGCTCCATCGCCTCGAGCTCCATCGCATCCTCGAAGGAGACCATCTCGGCGTCGATGCCGAGCTCCTTCGCGATGTCCCGGGCCAGGTCGGCGCCGAGAGGGGCGTTGATGTTGACCATCATCCCCTTCTTCATCATCAGGTGCTTCACGAGATCGTTCGCCTTGATCTCGAGCCGGTCCGCAAGCTCCTTGACCGTCACGCCTTCCGTCAGTGTCACCTTGCCAGTTGGTTTCTTGAAGTCCAGTAGTTTCCCCGTAATGGGCGCGGCCTGCTTACGCGTGTCGCGCCGTGTCGACGGAGCCGACTTCTTCGCGGCCGGCTCCTCTCCCTCGGTACCCTCGACCTGCTTGCGCGGGGCGACTTCGCCGCCGAGCTCGTCGTCGAGGACTGCCTGAGCCGAGAACGGCCCCTTCGTGAAAATCTTCGTGTCTTCTTCGGAAACCACGACGTTCCGCTTGCCGCGCTTCCCGGTGGTTTTCTTCTTCTCCGGGCGGTCGTCCTCTCCCTCTCCCTTGCGGCGGCGGAGTCCCGTCGGCGCGGGCGGAGCCGAGGGCGGCCCTGCCGCGCCCGGAGCGGGACGGACACCCGGACGGACCGGGCGAACGGGACCTGCCGCGGGCCGCGCGGCGGCGCCGGCTGTGGTAGTCGCAGTCAGCGGCTGTCCCTGCCCCTGATAGTTGGGACGAGGAGCCTGGGTGGTGCGGGCGCGGGGACCGGTCGGGCCGGTCGGGCGGCGCGGAAGGGCCGGACGTGCTGCCGCGGGAGGCGTCTCGGCGCCGGCGGCGGGAGCTTCCTCTCCCTTCTTCGCGGCGGGTGCCGCGGCTGCCGTTTTCTTGGCCGAGGGAGAAGCAACGGACTCGCGGCGAATCGGCTTCGGCAGTGCCTTGACCTCGCGAGCGGCTTTCTCCTGCTCGAGCGCTTCCTTCTCGGCGGCCTCGATGAACTCGGGGATGATCGGTGCGGAGGAGGACGGCTGCTCGGCACCTGCCGACTCTTCACGGCGCGGAGGAGGGGCGATGATCGGCCGCGGAGGGCGGACGATCTTCTTCTTCTGCTGCTCCTCGGCCTGGACGGCCTTCTCGTCGCGGACGATCACCGTACGGGGACGATGTGCGAGCTTCTTCCCCTGCATGATCGCCACGATCACCTGGGGATCGAGGTTCGAATCGGGACCTTCGACCTCTACCCCGAGCGACTGAAGCTTGAAGATGAGATCCTTCTCCGAGGTTCTCATCTGCTTCGCGAGATCACTGACTTTGACTTTTGCCATCCAACTAACTCCTCTGAAACCAGGACACCCATGCCGCAGTGCGGCCGATCAGGAACGATCCACGTCTTCGGTCGCCACCGGCTGCGGTTCCGTGGCGTCCTCCTCTACCGTGGACTCGTCGTCATCGCCATCTTCGTCTTCATCTTCTTCTTCATACTCTTCGTCGTCTTCGTCTTCGACCACGGCCGATTCGACTTCGGCCATCTCGTGCTGCGTGGCGAGCTCGATCGCGCGCATCGCCATTTCTTCATCCACGCCCTCAATCGCAATGAGGTCTTCCACGCTCGCGTTCAGAATCGAATCGAGATCGTCGTATCCTGCGGCCTCGAGAAGATCGGCCAGCTCCTCGTCCATCTCCTCGATG
>JBHEPS010000014.1:33594-33866 GCA_046260175.1 Thermoanaerobaculia bacterium | reverse complement strand
GTTGTTCACATGGTGGGCGCCTTGGAGGAACATGCGGCAGCGGAACATCGGGTGGCGGCTCGATTACGTTTTCGCCTCCGAGGCGCTTGCGTCGAGGGCGACGAGCTGCCGAGTCTTCCGCGAGGTCGGCACCAGCGACCACGGGCCGGTGGTGGCCACCTTCGGGTGACGGCCACCCGGTGGCTGAACCTAACGAGGGCGCGCGGGCGCTCCGTCATCCTGGCGGGTGATTCAATGAACCGAGGTCGGGCGCGATCCCGAGAGGAGAAGCA
>JBHEPS010000014.1:0-33584 GCA_046260175.1 Thermoanaerobaculia bacterium | reverse complement strand
GAAAGGGAGTCACCGTGGGCCGTTCTATGCTCCGGCGGAGGAAAGGATCCTCCGCCACTTTCCGCTGAAACCCGGGGGCGCCGAGTCCGTACCTCTCAGGAGAAGGAGGCCCCCATGTTCGAGGTTGCGGCTCTTTTCATGCTGGTGGTGATCGCGGCTGTGGTCGCAGTTCCGATCCTGATCGCCGGGCTCCTGCTGAAGATCGTTTTCGAGATCTTCATGATCCCGATGACCATCGTCTTCTTCGTCCTGAAGACGATTTTCATCGTCGTGGTGACCGTCATCGCCGGGGTAATCGTCATCCCCATCGCCCTGACGCTGATCGCGCTCATGATCCCCGTCCTGATTTTCGGAGGGGTCCTCGTGGTGATCGGACTTCTGTTCTCGATCTTCTGACGTCGCCGCGCGCCTCGGGTCGTCCCGAGGCGCGCTTCGATGTAGGGACCGACTGCGTCGGTCCGGTCGCCGGAGGCGACAGGGGACGAGAGAACGAAGCGTTATCAGAACGCGACGCGGTACGAGAGGCTGATGTCCCGGCCGGGGAGGGGAACTAGCTCCTTCAGCGGCGAAACGTGGTTGCGCGCGAACTCGTCGGTCAGGTTCGTCGCCCGGAGAATGATGTCGTGCGCGGTATCGGCCAGGAAGAAACGGTAGCCGATCGCGGCGTTCAGCATCGTGTAGCCGCCGGTGGATTCCTCGAAGACCGCGACGTCGTCCTGCTCGAAGACCCGCCGGACCTCGGTCAACCCCCAGAAGCGGTCGCCCTGGTATCGAAGGCCGACTCCCAGACGTAGAGGTGGAATCCGCGGAAGATTCTCACCCGTCCGGAGCTCGGCCTGCACCCAGTCGCCGGTCAGCTCGAGGTCGAGATGGTGAGGTTCGGCGTGCCACAGCTCGATGTCCGCGTGGGCCTCGACTCCGCGAAAACGGGCGTCATCCTGCTCAAACCGGAAAACGGGAAGCTCGTCGAGTTCCGCGCCGGTGGGATCCTGGTAGATGTAGCCATCGAAGTCGTTGTAGAAGAAGTTGATCTCCGAATCGATGCGCTCTCCGTCATACTTGAACCCGACGTCCATTCCGAGGCCGATCTCGGCGTCGAGAAACGGGTTGCCGAGCTCGAAGGTGAAGCTGGCGAGGTGCGGCCCGTTGGAGTAGAGCTCTTCCGCCGTCGGTGCGCGAAACGCGCGGCTGAGAGAAGCGTTCACGGTGCTGGCCTGGCTGATGTGCCACACGGTTCCCACCGATCCGGAGAGGCCGTCGAACGAGCGTGACTCGGGAAGCCCCTCGAGCTCACCATTCCTTGGGCGTGCCTCGACATCGTTTCCTTCCCATCGGGCGCCGAATTGCAGGTGAACCTTCCCTCGACGGGTCTCGTGCACGCTCTCTTCGAAGATGAACGCGGCCGCCGTGTCGGTCGTAGTCGGCGGGACGAAGGCCTCGTCACCGACCGCCTCGAAATCCCGGTTCGAGAACTGCACGCCGAAGGCGCCGGTCAGCCGGCCGATCTGGCGATGAGGCGCCTCGATCCGTGCCTCCCAGCTCTGGCTGTCGAAGAACGTACCGATCTCGCCCCCCTCGATCTCCTGATGCTCGTAGTCGGAAATGCCGGCGCGCAACCGGACCGCCGTGAAGAATGGGAGAGGATCGAAGAGCTCGGCGCGCATGTCGTAGCGGCGTTGCGCCATGTCGATCTTCACGTCCTCCTCGTGCTCGTCATCCTCCTGAAACGATCGCTTCCGGGACATTGCATGCTCTTCATGCTCGTCGTCGTGGTGCATGTGAACGGGCACGCCGTAGAACGTGTCGAAGGCGGTGTAGGAAAGTCCGAGCATCCCGCGGTCGCGGATCCAGGAAGCGCCGATCGTGCCGCCCTCGGATTCGAGCGCGCTGTTGAGGAGCTTTCCATCGAACTCGTCGGCCTCGTCGGGATCGCCGGGCCCGGGGATCTCGAAGTCCCCCGTATCGCGGCGGTGGTAGTCCAGGTGCCAGGCCATCTCTCCGGCCTCTCCTTCAAGGGAGAGCGCCCCGCTCTTGCCGTCCGAGACGGAGGAGTATCCGAGGTCGAGGGTCCCGGTGAGCGGGACTCCCGGGCTGGTGCGCGGAATGCGCGAGTCGAGAATGTTGACCACTCCGCCGACTGCGTTGCTCCCGTAAAGGAGAGTGGCCGGGCCCCGAACGATCTCGATCTGTTCGGCGTTGATCGGGTCGTAACTGACGGCGTGATCGGGGCTGACGTTCGAGGCGTCTCCGGTGCCGAGACCCTCCTCGAGAATCCGGATCCGGTCGCCGCCGAAGCCGCGGATCACGGGCCGGCTGGCCGCCGGACCGAAGTACGTGGAACTGACTCCGGGCGATTTGGAGAGCATTTCACCGAGCGTCGGCTCCATGCGCAGCTGCAGTTCCTGCGAGGAAAGTACCTCGGTCGGCTGATAGGTGTCGTGCTCGGCTCGCGCATCCGGGCTGGCCGTGACGACGATCTGTTCCCGATGGATAGCGAGGTCGAGCTCGACGTCGAGCGTTATCGGGGATCCTGCCACGGTCACCTCACGCACGGCCGAGCCGAACCGCGTGCTCTCGAACGAAAGGAGATACATCCCGGCTGGAATCGAAGCAAAAGAGTAGCTTCCGTCGCCGGAGGTGCGCGCCGAGCGATTGAGTTGGACCAGGGTCACGCGCGCATTCGAGACTGGCCCGGCGCCCGTGGCGCTGACGGTCCCGGAAATCGAACCGGCGTGTTGAGCCTCGGCGGGGGAGGCAGAGAGAATAAAAAAAAGAAGGAGAGCCGCGATTGCGGCTGTGGATCTGGAAATCATGTTCGCGTCTCCTCGGGCACTCCCGGAGGGGAGGTCCGGTACGGTCGAGCTTCCGCATTCGCCGGGCGAGCGCGGATTTCGAGCGAAGGGTCAGGAGACCAAAGGGGGCCCGCGGGAGGTGAGCGGGCCGGCCGAACCCCGCTCGGCGAAGATCTCGGAAACAGCCGTGGCGGATCCGGCCAGCGCAGGCCTCACGGTAACGGCGACCGAGGAAGAATCCAAGGCGCGTTCGTGAGCGAGTCGGCAGATCAGGCAGGAACTGGTCGATTGGTCCGTCCCGTCGACCGAATCAAAGGCGGGCGGATCCGGAACCTTATGAATATGGCCGAATCCATACAGCGGCACGACCACGAGTACGAACGCGGCGAGCATCGAGACGCAGAGCGCTCGGAGCGTGGGGCTTTCGGTCGTGCTCTTCATCGCGAGGTCGGTCAAACTAGCATCCCGGTGCGGCGCGGTCAATCGTGAAATCGTTCTCGTCGCGATCGACGCGGAAGCTGAATCCATGCCGTCGAAAACCGAGGCTCTCGTAGAACGCATGCGCCCCGGTCCTCTCGAAATTGCTCGAAAGCACCAGCTTGTAACATCCGTTCCGGCCCGCTTCATCCATGGCGAACGCCATCATGCGACGGCCGATTCCCATTCCCCGGGACGCCGTATCGACCACCACGAAGACGGGTGAGCTCGCCAGCGTCTTCGGCCGTTGCTTCGCGGATCACGAGCGGCTCGTTCATCGATCTTTTCTCCCGCCCTCCGGTGGGGTGGGGGCGCATTTCAGGCCCGAACCCACGGTTCCATTCTCACCCATTGTTGGAGCCCTGGTGCGAGGGCGGCGGCCGAACCCGTGCCCGGCGGGCTGAAGCTCGGATCGGTGCCACCGGGCGGCGTCGGCAACTCCTTTGCACTGAGCAACGGTGAAAAGGAGAGCTGTATCCATGAACACAAAAAGAAATCTGATCATGTTGACGGCAGTCGTCGCACTCGCTTTCGGCGTGACTGCATGCAAGTCGTCCGGCGTCGCGGTAAGCAACGAGGGGCACATCATCGCCATCGATATCGAAGCGCCCGAGACGGCGCCAGCCGACGAGGTTGCGGCAGTGGTCGTGAAGATCATGAACCGCGGCTTCAACAAACTGCAGGAATCGACGGTGGAGGTCGTGATGCCCACCGAGCTCGTCGTCGTGAGCCAGACGCAGAGCCCGGGTGTCACCTGGAACGAGCGAATCACCGCGGGTGGCCTGAAACTCTACGCGTACACGATCAACGAGATCAACGTCGGCAGCACGGCCGAGATCACCTACCACGTCAGGACGGCGTTCGGGAACAACCAGGAAACCGGGAAGCTCGAAGTCACGGTCCTTGAGAAGAAACTCCCGGGCGGCAAGCTGGTCGAAACCAAGACGATCCGCCTCCAGCAGTAATTCGTGCGTGGCGCCGCTCAGCGCGACTGGGTCGGCGCGATCACGATGAGCCCGGCGGAGATTCCATCCAGAAGAATCTCCGCCGTGCCGGGCTTGCCCACGGTGAGGTCGACCGTCATCGTTCGCCCGGGCTGGACCGGCACGCTGATGCCGAGCGAGGGGATCTCCAGTTTTCGGTCGCTGTTTCCCGAGGAGACGATCCGCAGCTTTGCGGCTCTCGAAGGGCGTATCGACACGACCGGAGGGACGAGCTCCGCGCCCGCGATGAGCCACAGCTCGTCGACGACCACGGGATTCGCACCCCCCGTCCTGCTCGGCTTCGAGCCCGGCCGGAACCAGATCCCGAGCGCTACTGCGATTGCGGCGGCCACGGCGAGCGGAATCAGATTCAAGCTGGCACCTCCGCGCGTTTCCTGGACAACCACATCGACCAGAGCAAGGCCGCGAGCGCGGCGAGTGCGGGGGAAGGAAGAAGATCGAGCCCGACGAGTGCCCCGGCGCTGAAGACGAATCCAGCGAGGTGCCAGACGACCGAGAGGGTCTGGCGGCGCGCGAGGTCGGCCTGCAGCGCCTGACTCGCGTCGAGAAGCCGGACGATTCCGCGGGGATCTCCGCCCGTGAGGACCACGTCGTCGCGCATCATGGCGGCGGCATCGTCGAAGACGATTCCGAGGGCGGCGCGAGCACGGGCGAGGCCGTCCCCGCCGTCTCCGACAAAGGCAACGCCGCCGGTCTCGTCGGCCAGCTGACGGACCAGCTCTGCCTTCTGCATCCCGTCGAGACTCGATCCGAACCGCTCGATGCCGGCCATTCCGGCGGCATTTGCGGCGGCCCGCTCGGTCTGGCCGGTCGCCAGAACGAGGCGACAGCCCCGTTTCCTCAGCGCCGCGGTCGTCGCGTTCACTCCGTCGCGGAAAGGGCTGTTGAGAACCACGGCGCCGATGGTCCGCCTTCCGCGCGCCACGATCAAAACGAACTTGCCAGCCTGCTCGAATCGCTCGACTTCATCCTGCACGCGTGACGAATCGATGTTCCGCTCCTCGGCCATTTCGGCGTTTCCGATGAACAGGTCGTCGGCTCCATCCGCGGGAGTGCCGCCCGCTCGGGCGCGCAACAGCGCGCAGGCCGGGTGGACGGAGTCGCGGCAGGCCGAAGACGCGGCCGCGATCAATTCGTCGGGCGTGAGACCGTCGAGGAGGACGAGCTCTTCGATCGTGATCGTCGAATCCGCGATCCCGCCGCGCCAGGTAAAAACGACCACGCGCGTGTCGGCGGCGCGGTCGAGCGCCTCGCCGGATGCGACGAGAACGCCTCGAGTCTGGAGTGCCGCAGCGACGCGGCGGGCCTCCGATGAAGCGGCGATTGCCGACGGGCCCGGCGCGGCGACGAACAGGATCGAGGCGAGCGCCAGGACGGCGACCGGCCAGAGGGAGAGGGACGCGGAAAGCCACGCGCCCGCGGTGAGAAGGGAGATCACCAGGGCAACCAGAACAGTCCAGGTGGAAAAGGCGACGCCCTCGCGGACGGCGTTCATCGGCCTCCGGCCGATACGATCGAGAACTCGCGGGCGGGGGACGGCCGCGGCGATCGCACGGGCTCGAGACCGCGAATTCTCGCCCTGCAACAGAGTGAACAGGAAGAGCGTCTGGGCCCAGAGCGCGGTGGTCCAGAAAGAGGGAAGGGTCGAGCCCAGAAACGCGCCGACGAGCGCGGGAAGCGATCCGATCGCGAGAACGAGGACGCCGGCCGAGCCCAGGCGTCTCCCGGTGGCGACCCTCGTCAACGCGTCTTTCCACGTGCCGCGCAGCACCGGTCCCAATGCGAGAGCGATCGTCATGGCGGTCAGCGCAGCCAGGAGTGACTGGGCGACGACGGGCGTGGTCGTCACGAGTCGCGAGACCGCATCTCCCAGAGGAGGGGCGATCGCCAGCAGGGGGTCCGCGGTCGCGAGGGGAGCAGAGAGGGCGATGAAACTCCCGAAAGCCGCTGAGAGGGCGGAACCGGCCGCGCGCAGCAGGAGCGACTTCCTCTCACGCGTCTGGATCTCGTCGGCGGCCTGCGTTCCCGGTCCAGGGTGCGATGGAATCCACCCGTGGCGTTCCACCGTGCGGCGCACCAGGTCCGCGTCGACCTTTCCCGGAATGAACGCGACGCCGAGCTCTCCGGTCGCGAGATCGACATGCGCATCGAGAACGCCGTCGAGCTCGAGCAGCGAGCGTTCGAGGGGAGTGGCCTGCTGCTCGGCTCCCGCGATTCCGGCGAGGGGGATGGAGATCTCGGACGCGGCGGGCTCGGCGATCGCACTACGGATTGTCTCGAAGATCTCCTCAGCCCGGACATCGCCAGCGACGTGGACCTCGGCCAGACCTTCGGCCGCGCTGACCGCCGCGTGCACGACTTCGGGCCTTGCCTCGAGGCGACGCTCGATCCGCACCGCACAGCTTCTGCAGTGGAGTCCTCGAAGCGGGATTCGCAGAACCTGGAAATCACTCACTTTCGATCCTCATCCTCACCAGGCTCGTTGCGGCGTACCTGGACCCATCGGACCCGGAGCCGCTCTCCTTCGAGAACCTCGATGTCGAGGCTGCCGAGCGTGCAGCGGTCGCCGACTTCGACCGAGCGGCCGATCCGTGCGACGACGTAGCCGCCGACGGTCTTTTCAGCGGGTTCGCCGGGATCGATCTCCAGCCGGTCCGCGAGATCCTCGATCAGGTAGTCGCCCCGCACTCGATAGCTCCCGTCGGGAAGCGGCTCGACCTCCAGCCGCTCCTTGTCGAACTCGTCCTGAATCTGGCCGAACAGCTCCTCGGTGATGTTCTCGAGGAAGACGATTCCCGACGCCCCACCGTACTCGTCGATCACGACCGCCATGTGCGTCCGGGTCTCCAGGAACTGGTTGAGCAGGTTTTCGACGGTCGTGTTCTCCGGCACGAAGAAGATATCGCGGCGGAGCTCCTGGAGCGGCTTGCCTGGCCCGCGGAGCTGCGCGAGAAAGAGGTCCTTCGTGTGGATGAAGCCTATGGCGTGGTCGAGACTGCCATCGCAGAGAGGATAACGCGTGTGGCCGGTCGAGCGGATGATCTCGAGGTTCTCGACGATGTCCTTCGTGGTCGACAGGATGGTCACGTCGGGTCGCGGAACCATGATCTGTTTCGCCGTCCGGCGCTGGAACTGGAAGACCCCCTCGATGATCTCGAGGTTCGGTTCCGAGAGGATGCCGGCCTTTTCGGAGTGCGCGAGGATCAGGCGCAACTCCTCCTCGGAGTGCGCGATCTCTCCTTCTCCCACGGGACGGATTCCGACGAGGTGGAGAACCAGGTTCGACATCCCGTTGAGCAGCCAGATCACGGGAAACATGACGAGATAGAAGAAATAGAGGGGGTGCGAGATCCAGAGCGAGGTGATCACCGGCTTGCGGATCGCGATCGACTTCGGAGCGAGCTCGCCGAAGACGATGTGGAGGATCGAGATGGTCGTGAAAGCGAACGCGAACGAGATGCTGTGAGCGATCGCCTCGGAGAAGTGGCCGTACCTCGCGAACAGCGGCTCGATCAGGCCGGCGAAGGCCGGTTCGCCGATCCAGCCGAGGGCCAGGGAGGCGAGAGTGATGCCGAGCTGGGTCGCCGACAGGTAGGCGTCGAGGCTTCGGGTGAGGCGCAGGGCCATGCGCGCTCGCGAGTTGCCGCGCGCCGCCAGCTCGGCGAGCTGCGTCGAGCGCACCTTGACGATCGCGAACTCGGCAGCGACGAAGTAGCCGTTCGCGATCACGAACAAGGCCGCCAGGATCAGATAGAGGGTCGTCATACAGGGCGTGGGCGCGCGGGCGACATTGTATCAAGCGGCCTTGTCCGCAGAAGCTCTGACATAATCAGCAGATCTTGGGACACGCGAGCCTGTTGACTGATTTCGTCGTCCTGATCGCGGTCGCGGTGGTCGTGACGGTCGTCAGCCATCGATTCCGGGTCCCGGCGGTGGTCGGCTTCCTTCTGACCGGGGTTTTGATCGGGCCGAGCGCTTTCGCCCTGATTCGGGACGTGGAGCAGGTCGAGCTGCTGGCGGAGATCGGCGTCGTGGCCCTGCTCTTCACGACGGGGCTGGAGGTCTCGCTCGACCGCCTCAAGTCACTCCGTCGCCCCTTTCTTCTCGGAGGGGGGCTTCAGACAGGCCTGACCATCGGGATCGTTCTGCTGCTGATGATGACGCTCGGCCGCTCCTGGGAGGAGGCGCTCTTCTTCGGCTTCATCGTCGCCCTCAGCAGCACGGCGATCGTCCTCAAACTCCTTTCCGCCCGCAAGGAGAACGACACTCCGCACGGATGGCTCGCCATCGGGGTTCTGATTTTTCAGGACTTCCTCGTCGTTCCGATGATCGTGCTCGCGCCGATACTCGCCCGGCGCGTCGATACCTCCCCGCTCGAGCTGATCCTCCGCTTCGTCGGAGGTCTCGCCGTGCTGGGCCTCGCCGCCGTGGCCGCTCGCTTTCTGATTCCGCGCATCCTCGGAATGCTCGCCCGGACGGCCGTCCGGGAGATTTTCATCCTCGGCTCGCTTCTCCTGGTCCTCGGAATGTCTCTGCTGACCAATTCCCTCGGCTTCTCGATGGCGCTCGGAGCCTTTCTCGCCGGGATTCTCCTGGCGGGATCCGACTACAGCCATCAGGTTTTCGCGGACGTGGTCCCGTTCCGAGATCTGTTTTCGAGCGTCTTCTTCATCTCGGTCGGCATGCTGCTCGATCTCCGCATGGTCGCCGAGCGTCCACTCGAGATCCTCGCCGTGGCTCTCGGCATCATGGTTCTGAAGGCAGTGATCGTCGGAGCCGCTGCGCTGGTTCTGCACTACCCCTTCCGTACCGCGATCATTGCCGGCGTCGCGCTCGCCCAGATCGGAGAGTTCTCCTTCGTTCTTCTCACTGTGCCCGGTGCCTCCGACCTGCTCCAGCCGGCAGAGTTTCAGACCATCGTCGCGGCGTCGGTGTTCACGATGATCGTGACGCCGCTGCTCCTTTCGTTCGCCCCGGGATTGTCGCTGAGGCTGGACGCGCTCATTCCGGCGCGCTCCGAGGGAACCGGGCGGGACAAGTCGGCTCACGTGATCGTCGTCGGGTACGGTGTCAATGGCCGCAATTTGACCAAAGTCCTCCGCGAGGTGGGGATCAGTCACGTCGTGGTCGAGTTCAGTGGCGAGCGGGCGGCCGTCGCGCGGAAGGACGGCGTCGCGGTTCTCTATGGAGACGCGACGCGGGCGGAGATCCTCGAGGAGGCCGGGGCGGCGCGTGCGATGGTCATCGTGTTCGGGATCTCGGATCCGGTCGCGGTGAGACGCGCCGTGAGATTCTCCCGTCAGATCAACCGGGACATTCACATCATCGTTCGGACACGGCTGGTCGAGGAGATCGAACCGCTTTACACGGAGGGAGCGGACGAGGTGGTGGCGGAGGAGTTCGAGACTTCGATCGAGATCTTCAGCCGAGTGCTTCAGCGGCTGCACGTTCCACGAAACGTGATCGAGGCTGAAACTCGCGTCCTGCGGGGTGACAGTTACGAGGTCCTGCGAGCGCCGAGGCCGTCACGGCACATGTCGGAATCGGTTCTCGATCTTCTTGCGGCAGGTGCGACCGAGGTGTTTCTCGTCCGCGACTCGAGTTCGCTGGTCGGCAGGACGATGCTGGATCTCGCGCTCCGCGAACAGACGGGAGCAACGATCATCGCGATCGTGCGCGGACAGAAGTCGTTTCCGAGTCCCGGAGCCGACTTCGCGCTCGCGGGAGGCGACAACATGATCATCATGGGCGGTCACGCCCAGGTCGATCATGCATTCCGGTACCTCGAGGAGCTCGAGCGCGCGGCGTAGGCGAAGCTTTCAGCTTCGCTCCCTGGAGCCGAAGCTTCCAAGCTTCGGCCGGTGGTAGGCGGGGCAGGCTTGGTTCACACGCCAGCCGAAGCAGACGCGAAGCTGAAAAGCTTCGTCTACCCCATGCGGTCCGCGTGTTGCTCGACCCAGAGTCGTCGCGTGAGGACGAGGCCGACGGCGAGCAGCGGCTCGGCGATCAGCGCTCCGACGAGTCCGAACACGATCATCAGCGCGGGAACGGTGATGAGCGTCAGGGCGGGCGGTATGTCGACGCGGCTTTGCAGCAGGAGTGGACCGATCACATTCCCCTCGAGTTGCTGCACGATGACGAATAGAATCAGGACCCAGAGCGCCTTCTGGGGTGAATCCAGCATGGCGATGCCGATCGCCGGCAGCGCGGCTGCGACCGGGCCGAAGAACGGGATGAACTCGAGAAGGCCGGCGAGGACGCCCAGGGCGAGCGCACCGGGAACTCTCATTACAGCGAGAGAAATCCCCACGATCGCGCCCACTGCGACCATGGCGATCAGGCGCGCAATGATCCACTGCCGGAGAGTCGAGCCGACCTCCTCGAAAGTCTCTTCCGCTTCACCCCGGCTTCGCTCGGGGAAGAGACGCAACACCCCACGGCGATAGTGGTCCGGACGGATCGCCACGAACATCGCGAGAAAGATGACGATCAGCAGGGCTGCCACCATGTCGACGGCAGCGCTCGCAACCGGGAAGAGGATGCCTCGGATCCGCCCGAGGTTGGAGGTGACCATCTTCTGTAGTCCGCCGGCTCCACCCTCCTCTGCCTTCGCCTCGGGCTGGCGCTGCGGCGCGTCCGCCCCCTCGGCGACGCCCGCCGGGCCGGGCTCCTGTCCCTCGCTGTCCAGGCCCACGCCATCCGCGATGTCGCGCCCCAGCTCCTTCGCGTCGATGCCCAGCTGCTGCTCGATCTGCTCGATCACCTGGGGAAGTTTCTTGCGGACTTCGGCTGACTGCTCCCTCAGGGTCGGAGCCGTCAGAAAGCCGACTCCGACGAGCGCTCCGATGAAGGCGAGGACGATCAGCGGAGCTCCCAACCCCCTTCGCACATGCAGGCGCTCGAGCCACCCGGTCGCGCGCGAGAGAAGCATCCCGAACAGGATGCCGAAGAATCCGACGATCACGATCGAGCGGATCTTCCATACGAGCAGCAGCAGAATGACCAGAGTGAGAGCGATCGCCGTGCTCCGCAGCACGGCTCCCGCATTCCACGTCCATCCAGGCTCTCGATCGCGGGGCTGCATGGTCCGCTGAGGAGAGCAATGATGATGCCCGGCGGCTGACTCCGCCTCGGGGTCACCCGATCAATTCTTCGAGCGTCTTCCAGAACCGAGGGTACGACTTGCCGACGACGCTCTCGTCCGAGATCGTGACATTTCCCCGGGCCAGGCCCGCGATGGCGAAGGCCATCGCGATGCGGTGGTCTCCGTGAGGGTCGATGACGGCGGGGGCGTCATTCCAGCCCGGCTCGATCCGCAGCCCGTCCTCCCGCTCCTCGGCGTTCGCCCCCAGCTTCCGCAGCTCCGAAGCGAGAACCGCGAGCCGGTCCGACTCCTTGATCCGGAGGTGGGCGGCTCCGGTGATCTCCACCGGCGAGGATGCGAGTGGCGCGATGGCCGCGAGAGTCGGGACGATATCCGGCGTCGAGGAGCAGTCGAATGATCCGCCGCGGAGAGCGCCCTCCTTGCGGGCGATGGCCGAGTCGCCGGTGGTGGATGTTCCCGCGCCCATCTGCGAGAGAATCTCGAGAAACGCACGGTCCCCCTGCGCCGAGTCCGTCCGCAGGTTGGTCACGGCTACTTCGCCCAGAATCGCCCCGGCTGCGAGCCAGTAGGACGCCGAAGACCAATCGCCCTCCACCACGTAGCGGGCAAGCGGTTGCACGGGACCGCGGATGCGGAACCGGCCGGGAGGCTCTTCCTCGACCTCGACTCCGAAATCACGAAGGATCGCTGCGGTCAGGTCGATGTAGGAGCGCGAGGCCGCCGCGTCGGTGCGCAGAGCCATCCCGTCGTGCAGCGATGCCCCTCCCATCATCAGCGCAGAAACAAACTGGCTCGAACGGTCGCCGTCCACCTCGACTTCGAAGCCGCCGCGCATCTTTCTGCCGCGGATGCTGATCGGAGGAAAGCCCTCCTTCTCGAGGTAATCGACCTCGGTGTCGAGCAGTCGGAGTGCGTCGACGAGCTCCTCGATCGGGCGCTCGTGCATTCGGGCATCGCCGCGCAACACGAACCGGCCGGGCGTGAAGGCGAGCCACCCGGCAAGAAAACGCATCGCGGTTCCCGCGTTGCCGACGAAGAGCTCGACCTCATTGGCCGACATCGACTTCCGTTCGCCGATCATGATCGCATCCCGGAACGAGCCGCCGGTCTCGAACCCGATCTTACGGATCGCGTCGAGCAGGTAGCGCGGGTCGTCCGAATCCAGCGGCCGCTCCACGATCGTCTCACCTTCGGCCATCGCGGCGAGAAGAAATGCACGCGCGGTCATGGACTTCGACGAAGGAGCCTCGACGCTGCCGAGTAGCGAGGTGATGCGGGGAATCGATTTCATGTCCGGATCTTAGTCCAAGACAACGTGGCCGGAGTGTTCCAGGTGGCCGGAGCTTTCCAGCTCCGGCTCGTGCCACGGAGCGAGATCCCGGAAAAATGGCCTGAACGCGTCCCCGAACCCGTCCCCAGTCAGATCTCGAGGACGAGTCCGTCGTACGCCAGATGAACCCCCTCGGGGAGAGTCGCCTCCACGGTGTCGTGATCGATGTCGTGCGCGAGGTGGATGAGCCAGGTCGTCTGCGGACCGATGCGGCGCGCGGCTTCGATCGCCTCGTGCAGGATGAAGTGCGTTGGATGAGGCGGCCCCAGGCGCAGCCCGTCGAGCGCCAGAACCTCGATCCCTTCGAGCAGCCGCTGCGACTCGGGAGGGATCCCGTTGGTGTCGGTGATGTAGGCGAACTTCCCGATGCGGTAACCGAGAATCGTCCACTCGCCATGCGCGACTGGAATCGGAACGATCGGGATGCCGTCGTGCTCGAACGGCCCGTCGATCTCCCGCAGGTCCACCTGCGGCTTTCCTCCGCCGAGCTGGGTTCTGGTGTCCCAGATGTAGCTGAAGGCGCGCCGGACGGCTTTCGCCGTCAGCGGATTGGCGTACGCGACCAGGGGCCGTCGCTGGAAAAAATTGAACGGCCGGACATCGTCGAGTCCCATCAGGTGATCCGCGTGCGAGTGCGTGAAGAGGACGAAGTCGAGATGGCTGATGGGATCGCGCAGCAGTTGCTGGCGCAGGTCCGGCGTCGTGTCGATGAGAAAGATCTTTCCGTCGAGCTCGATCTTCACCGACTGCCGGAGCCGGTTGTTCTTCGGGTGGCCGGACGTGCAGATCGCGCAGCGGCATCCGACGACCGGGACGCCGGTCGATGTCCCGGTTCCGAGAAAAGTCACCCTCATCAGGGGACCTCGAACCAGTGCTTGCCGGTCGAGGAGTCGATGACGAGCGCCTCCCCCCCGTCGAACCATGCGGGAAGGACGATCACCTTGGCCGTGCCGTTCGGCTCGATGATGTGCTTGTGATGGAAGTGGCCGAAGACGACCACGTCGTATCCGTCCTTCCGCCGGGCGGTGCCGAAGCGCTTCATCTGCTCGACCGGCAGCTTTAGCTTGTGTTTGAAGTTCGACGCAGCCAGCTTCCGCTCGACCCCGTCGACGAAGCGGCGCGCGATTCCCCGGGGGACGAGCTTCACGCCCGCGCGGGTGACGAAATTCTTGGAAACCGTTCTCCAGAAACGGTAGGGGAGATCGTGGTCGTTGATCAGGTCACCATGGATGATGAAGTATCGGACCGGGCCGGCAGCGATCTCGAGCGAGTCTTCCACCCGGCTGACGGCCCGCTCGGCCGCCGATCCACGAACGAAGAAGTCGCGATTCCCCTCGACCCAGACGACTTCCACCCCACCGTCTCGGAGCGCCTTCAGGCGGGCGAGAAAACTCTCGACTGCCGGCGTGATGAATTTCGGCTCGCCGATGTAGTAGTGGAACACGTCCCCGTTGAGCAGGAGCATCCTCGGCTTCCGGAGTTCGAGCCGGTCGATCCAGGCGAGCATCTTCTTTTCGTCGCCGGCCGACAGGCCGACGTGCGAGTCGCCCAGAATCCAGATGTTCCCCTCACCGGTCATGAATCCATGTCTCCCTCGATGATCCGGATTTCCAAGCTCGTGCTCTTCACAGGTCGGTCCGCAGTGTATCCCGCGGATTCCCGTCATACGCCTCTTCGATCTGTTCGACCGCCCCGGCCGCGCTCTCGGGAAGGTGCTTCGGCACGACCACGTAGACCTTGTAGTAGTGATCGCCCCGCTCCCCTCCTTTTCCTTTCGGGGCGCCCTTTCCCGTCAGGCGAAAGGTCTGGCCCGACTGCGTTCCGGCCGGGATCCTCGCGCGCACCTTCCCCTGAATCGTCGGGACGTCGATCTCGGCGCCACGGATGGCCTCGCCGACCGTGACGGGGATCTCCGTGTGGATGTCCGTTCCCTTCTGCAGGAAGAATGGGTGAGGTTTGACGTGGATCGTGAGGAGGAGATCCCCGGCGGGGGCGCCGCCCGTACCGCCTCCGCCCTTTCCCGAAAGCCGGATTTTCTGACCCTGCCGGACTCCCTCGGGGATTTTGACGCGGATCGATTCGGGCGAAGCGATCACGCCCGATCCGCTGCAGGTGCGGCAGACTGTGGACCCGGTGTGCCCGAGCCCGCCGCAGGCGGGGCACTCGCGCTGGCGCCCGAGGGAGAGTTGGACGGTGGTGCCGCGGATGGCGTCCCGGAAATCGATCGTGGTCTCGGCTTCGAGGTCGGATCCTCGCCGGGCAGCCGATTGAAAGCCACCGCCCTGTCCGCCACCGAACAGATCGGAGAAGATGTCGCGGAAGTTGCCGGAGCGGGGGCGATGGGATCGCGCGCGGCCACCGCCGACTCCAAGGTCCTCGAAGTCGACCCGGAATCCGGCAAAAGGCCCGCCGGGAGCGAAGGGGTCGCCCTGGGGGCCGTAGTTGAAAGCGTCACGGCCGAGCCGGTCGTATTGCGCCCGTTTTTCCTTATCCGAGAGGACGGCGTACGCCTCGGAAGCTTCCTTGAACTTCGCCTCGGCATCCTTGTCGCCTGGATTCACATCGGGGTGAAACTTGCGGGCGAGTTTGCGGTAGGACTTCTTGATCTCGTCTTCGGTGGAGGTTTTCTTGACCCCGAGAATGTCGTAGTAGGTTCGGTCTGCCATGTCAGCGGCCAGCAGGAAACGGTTTCGTCGCGTCCCCGTCGGATCGGGACGTCGCACCGGGACCTTGTGATAAAAGCATACTCAAAGTTGGTCGAACTCGTGCAATCCGTCAGGATCCCGACTTTTTTCTACAGAACACAATTGATGCCATGATCAGATCCTCGGCCCTCCGCAACGTCCTCTCCCTGGTGCTCGCCGGCGGCATGGGTGAGCGCCTCTATCCTCTGACGCGGGATCGGGCGAAGCCCGCCGTGCCGTTCGGGGGGCGCTATCGCATCATCGATTTCGCGCTCAATAACTTCGTGAACTCGGGCTTTTTCAAGGTGAAGGTCCTCACGCAGTTCAAGTCGAGCTCCCTGATCGAGCACATCACGCGCGTCTGGCGTCTGGTGCCGGAGGTCGGGCAGTACGTCGAGGTGGTTCCCGCGCAGATGAGGCGCGGGCCATTCTGGTTTCGAGGGACCGCCGACGCGGTTTACCAGAACCTGGAGCTGATCTTCGACGAGCAGCCCGATCAGGTCTGCGTATTCGGCGGAGACCACATCTACAAGATGGATGTGCTTCAGATGCTGGAGTATCACCTCGATACGAACGCCGATCTGACGATCGCCACGATTCCGGTACCGCTGTCGGAAGCCCACCACTTCGGGATCGTCGAGGTCGACGACAACCACCGGGTCACGGGTTTCGTCGAGAAGCCGAAGGAGGGGGCGAAGACGATGCCGGGCCGGCCCGACATGGTCCTGGCCTCGATGGGCAACTACGTCTTCAAGTCGAAGGTGATGATCGACGTTCTCGAGCACAACGCCCTTCGGGACGCGGCGCACGACTTCGGCAAGGAGGTCGTGCCGGAGATGTATCCGCAGATGAACGTCTACGCGTACGACTTCGCGACGAACAGGGTGCCCGGCGAGACTGAGCGGAGTCGCGGGTACTGGCGGGACGTCGGGACCGTCGACGCCTACTTCGAAGCCTCGATGGATCTCGTGGCGGTCGACCCGACATTCAATCTCTACAACAGCCGTTGGCCGATCCTGTCGGCCAACTACCAGCTTCCGCCGGCCAAGTTCGTGTTCGCCGACCAGGATACTCACCGGGTCGGGCTGGCCACCGACTCGCTCGTCGCCGACGGGGCGATCATCTCCGGGGGGACTTTGAACCGGTCGATCCTCTCTCCGCGGGTGAAGATCAACTCTTTCTCCCACGTCGACGAGTGCATTCTGATGGACGGAGTCGACGTGGGGCGTCACGCGCGGTTGCGCCGGACGATCGTGGACAAGGGCGTACGGATTCCGCCGCATGCGGCGATCGGTTACGACGTCGAGCTCGACCGGAAGCGTTTTACGGTGACCGAATCGGGTATCGTCGTGGTTCCGAAGGGGTCGACGATCGCGGAAACAGAACGGGAGAGCGAATGAGCGAGGGAAGCGGGCGGAGAGCGGACGATCGTGCCGCGGACGAGTTGCGGCCGGTGGTGATCCGTCCCGGATGGGTCAAGCACGCGGAGGGATCGGCTCTGATCGAGATCGGCGAAACGCGCGTGCTCTGCACGGCGAGCGTCGAGGAAAAGGTGCCGCCGTTCATGCACCGCTCCGGCCGCGGCTGGGTCACGGCGGAGTACGGAATGCTTCCGCGCGCCACGCATGACCGCTCGGCGCGCGAGGCCGCCCGCGGCAAGCAGGGGGGACGGACCCTCGAGATCCAGCGTCTGATCGGCCGCTCGCTCCGCGCGGCGATCGACCCCGAGCTTCTCGGCGAGCGGACGATCATTCTCGATTGCGACGTCCTGCAGGCCGACGGGGGAACGCGCACCGCATCCGTCACCGGCGCCTACGTCGCCCTCTGCCTCGCTCTCGGCAAGCTCTATCTCGGCAAGCGGCTCGCGAGCTGGCCCGTGCGTGAGTGGGTCGCCGCTGTTTCGGTCGGCCTGGTGGGGGGAGTTCCCGTCCTCGACCTCAGCTACGAGGAGGACTCGCGTGCCGAGACCGACATGAACGTCGTCGCCACCGAGAAGGGGCAGTTCATCGAGCTGCAGGCCACCGCGGAGAAGGGGAGCTTCACCGACGAACAGATGCACGATTTGCTCGCGCTCGCGCGCAGCGGCATCACCACTCTGGTCGAGAAGCAGCGGGAGATCCTTCAGCCGGTCGTTTCCCAGGTAGAGTCGTTCGCACTCGAGAGACTCAATCGAAAGTTCCGGTGATTTCCCGCCGCGAGCCACCCTCCGGTACCATTCGAAGAGCGTGTCCGAGCAATCTCCGGGTCAGGGAAGGCGTGATCGCCAGCTTGCCTTCGGCATTTTCCTTCTCGTTTTTCTCCTGTATGGATATTTTTGCGGAGGCGGTGGGTGGGCGCAGAACTCGAACTTCGCGTTGACCCGCTCGCTCGCTCTCGAGGGCGACGTATTCATCGATGAGTACCGCGACACCACCGGCGACCTGTCGGAAGTCAACGGGCGGGTGATCTCCAACAAGGCGCCCGGACTTTCGATCCTCGGCGTCCCCGCGTACTGGCTCTCACGAACCCTGGTTCCGGGCGAAGAGAGAGGGATCGTGGTTACGTTGAGGGGCTGGCTGACCAATCTCTTTTCCAACGCTCTCCTCTCGGCCCTGGTCCCGCCACTCCTCTTCGTTTGGGCGCGGCGCGAGGGAGTCGACGCCCGCCGGGCCGCTTTTCTCGCCTTGCTGATCGGGGTAGCTACGCCGCTGCTGCCGTGGGCGACGGTCTTTTTCCTCCACGGAGCGAGTGGCGCACTGGCTCTGATGTCCTGGCTCGCGGCTCGCTCGAGAGCGAGAGGCTCTGCGTTCCTCGCGGGGCTCGCGGGCGGCACGGCGGCACTATGCAACTACCTCTTTCTGCCCATCCTCGTGCCACTGGTTCTCCTGGCGATGTGGCCGGAGATTCGCTCCTCGCGCCTCGCTGGAGCCAGGCGGGCCGCCGGGGTCATCGCGGGTGCGGCCCTTCCGCTCCTCGCCTTCGCCGCCTATCAGCTCGCGGCCACGGGGCAGATCTTTTTCCTGCCGCTCACCAGCAACGAGACCTTCGTCACCGAGGATGCCCTGTTCGGAATCCTCAATCTGCCGGGCATGGAAGCCGTGTGGGGCATCACGTTCTCACCCTATCGCGGTCTCTTCTATCTCTCGCCGCTTCTTCTACTCGCCATCCCCGGGGCGGCGGCCATGTACCGCGCTCGTAAAACTCCGGACCTGCTGTTCGTCTTCGCCGTCCTCGCGGCTCATTTCGGGATGAACCTCAGCTTCAACAACTGGGAGGGAGGATTCGGAATCGGGCCGCGTTACCTGGTCTCCGCGCTGCCGCTGATGAGCGTTCTCGTGATTGAGGGAGCACTGAAGGCCCGGATGTGGGCGGTCGTGATCCTGGCGGTCGTGTCGTTCGCGAACGTCTTCGCCGCGACGGCCGTCGATCCGCTGCCTTCGGGGTCGATCCCGCGGCCGCTGGGCGGCTACATCTATCCGCTGCTGCTGACGGGAGAGTACGAGGCGCGCGGCCCGATCCATCCGCGCTGGTCTCCCGAGTTGTTCGACGGCCACACCTCCGTCAACCGCATGTCGATCGACGAGATCGTTCCGTTCGCGAAGTACCCTCCGGGGGATGCCGGATCGGAGTGGGCGGCCTTCAACATCGGCGAGGTCCTGGCAGGGCCGGGACATCCTGCCTCGCTCCTCCCCCCGATTCTGCTGCTTCTTCTCGGCGGGGCCTTGATGGCGCGGCTCTCCCGGCCCGGGCCATCGCCCGGGAAGAGGTGACTACTCGATCATGCCGGTGATCGGGCTCGAGGCGGTCGCGTAGAGCTTCCTCTCGATGCGGCCCGACAGGTAGGCCAGCCGTCCCGCCCTGACTGCGTAGTTCATGGCGGTCGCCATCGACACGGCGTCTTTCGCGCCGGCGATGCCGGTATTCATCAGCACCGCGTCGGCGCCGAGCTCCATCGCGACGGCGGCATCCGAGGCCGTGCCCACGCCGGCGTCGACGATCAACGGAACTTTCGCGAACTCGCGGATGATCATCAGGTTCGCCGGATTGCGGATCCCGAGTCCGGAGCCGATTGGCGCTGCGAGCGGCATGACCGCCGCGCAACCCATGTCCTCGAGGCGGCGGCAGGCGACCGGATCGTCCCCGATGTAGGGAAGAACGGTGAATCCATCCTTGAGGAGGATCTCCGCGGCCTTGAGCGTTTCAGGAGTGTCGGGGAAGAGGGTCCGCTGGTCGCCGATCACCTCGAGCTTGATCCAGTCCGAGATTCCGACCTCGCGCGCAAGCCGCGCGTACCGGATCGCCTCCTCGGCCGTGTAGCAGCCGGCCGTATTCGGGAGGATGAGGTACTTCTTGCGGTCGATGAAATCGAAGAGCTTCGGCTGGTTCGGATCCGCGACCGAGGTGCGGCGGACCGCGACGGTCACGATCTCGGCGCCGGAGGCTTCGATGGCTTCTGCCATCAGTTCCATCGTGGCGTATTTTCCCGTTCCGACGATCAGGCGCGACTGAAACTCCCGGCCGCCCAGATGGAACGGATCGGACTTGGTTTTCGCTTCGACGACAGTGGACATCTGGAGAGTCTCCTTATCAGGTGCGACGACAGACCAAACGCGGGGGTCGAGGTGAATCTTCCGATGGTGTGATGGTGGCAGAGGATCTTTTCCTCTGCCAGCCGTGCAACGCCAGCGGAGATCGAGTCGTTCGGGAAGCTGGCTTCCAGTTAGGGCTTCGGGGCCGGGTGCGATCGCGCTTCGAAGTGCAGGTGACGGAGGAAAGGATCCTCCGCCACTAGTTGCCGGCGTAGAGGTCGATCACGCGTTGGATCGCGCGGTCGCATACGCGGCAGAACCCGACGCGGTCCCGTGTGAACATGATGCAATCCGCCTGCGGCCTGTAGAGGCCCGTCGGCTCGTAGGAAGCCCCTTCGAAGGCCCCGACGGCGCCAGCGTACTTTTCTTTGGAGAGGAATGCCTCTTCCCACGCCTGTTGCTCGCGGAACATCCGCGCGAGATCGGCCTCGGACGCTCCCGCAGCCCGGAGTTTCGCGCGCTCGGCCTGGACCGCGCGGCTGTGCTTTTCGAATTCCTCTTTGCGCCATGGCGTGGGGATCGGAGTTCCCGGCGTGACCAGGTCCTTCCATTTCAGGTTTTCGGGGTCGTGCAGCGCGGTGACGTTCGGCTCCCACGGCTCGGGGTGGAATGCAGCGCCGGTCTCGTAGGCGACCGGGGAGGTGTAGTACTCGTCGCCGAGACCCGCGAAGTGGTGGCCGAACTCATGGACGACCAGATAGTCGGCGAACTCGTTCTGCGCCGCGGCGGTGGAGTGCAGGCCATAGATGCCGCCGCCTCCGTACTGCTCTTCGTTGACGAGGATCTCGACGAACTCGTACGGGGCCGCGGATGCGACATCCCGAAGGGCGCGGTTGTCGAGCGTCAGCACGTACCGCTCGGAGTCGAAGATGTTGTACTCGACCGACAGCGGCGTGCGGAGGTTTCTGTCGGCGCGCACCCGGTGCACGCCCGTCTCGGCGGAGGGGGGAGCGATCGCGCGGACGTTGAAGTCGCTACGGCGGCTCCTGAACGGCTCGATGGAGAATAGATACTCGGCGAGGCGACGGGCGTCTGCCCGGAACTTTTCCGTCTCGTCGGCGGTGTACCCTTCGCCGAGGAAGAGGAGGTCGACCTTATCCGCCGGCGCGCCGTTCTCGAAGACCGTGTAGACCTCGGCGATCGGGGCGAGGGCGCCGCGGTTCACCTGCCGCGAGGCCGGGTCGACCACGGTCGTCCAGATCGGGGCGAAGGAGTTCCGCTCGCCCCTCTTCTCGAGAACCACCTCGACCGGCGCCTTCGGCCAGGGGAAGCGAAGAGACTCGTGAAAGGTCTGGTGGCGCGTCCTCGAATCGGGCGTGGTCTCCCATTCGCCGTAGATCGAAGAGAATCCGCGGCTGTAGATCTCCGCGTGAGTTTCGAGATCGCGAACCACGAACCGGTACTTGCCTAGGTTGAGTGTGTCGATGAGGCGGTGATCGAGGGGGCCGGCCCAGGGCCCGTCGTTGACGACGCGGTCGAGGCTGATGATCTCCTTGCCCATCCCTCCCGTGTGGAAGTAGTCGAGCCTCATGGTGCGGGGCTCGAATCGGGCGTCGAATGCGGGCTCGTGCGCCAGCAGGGACGTGGCGACGAGCAGGGCGGCGGTGAGCAGGAGAGTCGTCGATCTCATGGAACCGAATCTTAACGTTTTCGGCGTGGGGAGGGAGTAGGAGGGGGCTAGAATCAAACGATGCCTCGCTTCGGATTCGCCGTGGCCGCGGTCCTGTTCGCGGCGGTCGCCTTCTCCCAGGAGGCCCCCCGGCCGATTTTCGAGATCACCGTGGAGCGCTACCTGCTGGACCTCTATGTCACCGACGACCGGGGGGAGCCGATCGACGATCTCCGCCCGATGAACTTCCGGGTTCGGCTCGACGGGCGACCCGCCGAGATCGAGGCGGTGGAGTTCGTCGACACGACCCTCCCGCGGACCGAGGTGGCAATCGCCGGCGACGACTCGGGGGATCTCGATCTCGAGCCGCCGCGCCCGCGGGGAAGGCTGATCGTCCTCTTCTTCCAGACCGACTTCCAGCGCGAGAAATCGCGGATCGGTGGCCAGATGAAGATGATCGATTTCGCGCAGGAGTTCGTGGACGGCCTTCGGCCTCACGATCGCGCGGCCGTCGTTCAGTTCGATTCCCATTTCAAGGTTCGGGAGGACTTCACGAGCGACCGCGAGAAGCTTCGGAAGGCGATCGAGGAGAGCGTGCGGATCGACAACCCCGGACGACCCGCCCGTGTCCCTGCCCCTTCACTAATGTCGCGGCTGGACGAGAGAGAGATGAAGCGGGCCGCGACGCCGGAGAAAGCGCTCTTCCTCCTGGGCAACGCGCTGCTGCCGATCGAGGGACCGAAGTCGCTGATCCTCTTCGGCTGGGGTCTCGGGCGGTACGGTTCGGGCGGGGTCACGATGATTCCCGACTACTTCCCGGCCAGGCGCGCGCTCGAAGCATCGCGGACGGCCGTCTTCTCGATCGACATCAGCCAGTCGAGTTTCCACTCCCTCGAGGTTGGCCTCGAGACGGTCTCGAAGGAGACCGGAGGCTTCTACGCGAAGACGGACGTTTTTCCCGAGATCGCGATGGGCCGCCTCGACCGGACGCTCTCGGCGCGGTACGAGCTCTCGATCAAGCGTCCGCCCGATCTTCCACGAGGACTCCACAAGGTCGAGGTCAAAGTCATCGGCCGGAAGGGAGCGCGGGTGCTCGTGCGCGAAACCGTGGAGGACAAGTAGGGACAAGCCAGAAGCAAGAAGCCAGACGTTAAGCAAGGCAGAAGTCAGAAGGCAGAAGGCAGAAGTAAGAGCAAAGGCAAGAGCCTTCCGCCACCGTACGTGCTCCGCTCTTGCTTTTGAATTTTCTTCTGGCTTCTGGCTTCAGGCTTCTGGCTTCGCCTTTTCTTCTGGCTTCTGGCTTCTGGCTTCTGGCTTGTATTCTCGTCTGCCTTCTGCTTTGCTGCTCTGCCTCATCCACCTGCTTCGGCGAGCCTTGCGGCTCCGCGGTCTTCGCGCAGGGTGATCATGGCGCGGACGACGAGATAAATCGCGAGGCAGATGAGAGAGCCGGCGGCGATGGCGTTGATCATGGCGACGTCGAAGCCGCTGCTCGCGATGAAGTTGGCCCACGTCAGTTTGCCGAGAGCCCACAGCGTGATGACGAGGACGAAGAGCATCGGAACGAGGGTAAAGCCGATCCGGTGGCGTGCCTGCCGGAGCCAGACCGTGATGGCGAGGAGGGTGAGAGCGGCGAGAAGCTGGTTCGACGCCCCGAACAGAGTCCAGAACCGCACCCAGCTCCCCTCAGGGGCGAACGATACGAAGTAGACCGGAAGAGCGATCGTCAGGAGGGTTCCGGCGATGGCGCCCTTGATCGTCCGCCATCCGAGGATCTCCTGGACGATGTAGCGGCCGAGGCGCGTCGAGACGTCGAGCGTGTCGAACACGAACGTGGTGAAAGCCATCGCTCCGAACGTGATCGCGAAGTTCAGGTGCTCGGCCCCGATGACGAGGGTCATGAATCGGCCGATTCCGTTGCCGTAGATCGTGCCCGGCTTGAGGCCGGCGAGCCCCTCGTCGGCGACGATCATGACGGTGACGAGCGCGATCAGAGCGACGAAACCCTCGGCCAGCATCGCCCCGTATCCGACCGGCTTCATGTCGCTCTCCCGGTCGATCTGCTTCGAGGTCGTGCCGGAGCATACGAGGCCGTGGAAGCCGGAGCAGGCGCCGCAGGCGATCGTGACGAAGAGGAAGGGGAAGAGGGTTCCCGTCATGCCGCCGACGTCCCAGGAGCGGAAGGCCGGCTGCTCGATGTCGTAGCCGCCGAGCAGGATGCCGATGACGCCGATGCCGAGGGCGAAGTAGAGGACGAAGCCGCCGAGATAGCCGCGCGGCTGAAGCAGCGCCCAGACGGGGACCATCGACGCGATCGCGCAATAGAGAAGAATGAGAAGGCCCCAACTGCGGGCATCCATGATCAGGACGGTCGAGATCATGGTGCCGGCCCAGACGGCGCCGAAGGTCGCGGGAACGAAAACGACGGTCAGCAACCAGAGGGGGGGATTGAGAAATCGCTGGATGATCCCCATCAGAATCGCGAGCAGGAGATAAAGAACGCTCGCGGCGGCGACCGCGCCCCCCGGGTTGAAGAGAACCTCGGCTCCCGCGAGCTCCTCGGTCGTCCCGACGAAGCTGCCCGCGGTGATGTCGGCGAATGCGACGATGACGTAAACGAGAGCGATCCAGATGAACAGCATCATGGCGATGCCGGCCCGGCGGCCGAGGTGCTCGCGTACGATCTCGGCGATCGATTGAGCACGATGACGGACCGAGGCGACCAGGGCTGCGAAGTCGTGAACCGCGCCAATGAGGACGACGCCGAGAGCGATCCAGAGAACGCACGGCAGCCATCCGAAGGCCTGGCAGGCGATAATCGGCCCCGCAATCGGGCCGGCGGCGGCGATCGCCGAAAAGTGCTGGCCGAAGAGATAGAAGCGGCGCGTGGGAACGAAATCGATGCCGTCGTTGACGGTTCTCGCCGGTGTCACGTGCGCGTCGTCGATGGCGAACTGCCGCGCGATCCACCCGCCGTAAAGGCGATATCCGATCGAGAGGAAAGCGACGAATGCGATCGCGAGAAGGGTCAGTTGCACGTGAGCCCCCACGGAGTCGAAAAGTGGCCACATTGTAGCAGTGGCGCGGGTTTGCGAGCGTGCGGTCATCGTCGCGCAGCGCAGTTCGTGTTGATTGCGATGACGTGCGGCGACGCGACACTCACCATCGATCGACGATCGCGAGTCGATCGTCGCGAGCGCGCGTTTCGTTTTCGAAGAGCGCGATGAACGACGATCGAAGTTGCGTCGAAAGCGATTCGATGATTGCGAATTCATCGTCGCGGGATCGCTTCTCTTGCGAACTTCGATCGGACGAATCGCGTTCGACCCTCTACGAAATGTAGAAAGATGATCGCGAATGCCGTACTATTGTTTGCAAGGTGGTTCGATTGAACGAGTGATCGTGAGATCGAAGGTGATCCAAACGCGATGCAGTCAACTGGTTTTTTAGGTCCCTGGGTGGATGAGACGAGGATGGTCGAGCCCGAACGACTCGGCTGATCCGAAGAGAGGAGGACCAAATGGCTACCAAGAAAAAAGCTGCTAAGAAGTCGAAGAAGGCTGCTCCCAAGAAGGCTGCTGCCAAGAAGTCGACCAAGAAAGCTGCCAAAAAGAAATCACCTGCAAAGAAGAAGTAACCTCTACGCGTTTTGGATTTGCCGCTGGAGGCCGCGCCTTGTATCTCCCGGTGGTGTGCAGCGTGGTCTCCAGTCCCCTTACCTACCTGTCATAAATCCCAATACGGTTTCCGCTCCGACCTCGCGATTCATCGCGAAGGCGGAGCACTGTGAGGCAGGGGCTAGGGGCCAGGAAAGGCAGAAGGCAGAAGGCAGAAGGCAGAAGTGAGGACAAGGCAGAAGGCAGAAGGCAGAAGTCAGAGCAAAGGCAACGTCATCGTGGGTCTGCCTTTGATTTTACTTCTGCCTTCTGCCTTCTGCCTTCTGCCTTTTCTGATCCCTAGCCCCTAGTTTGGAAACGGCATATCGCGGCGGTCCATCATCTCGCGCAGAGGAACCTCCCAGACGTCGACGCTGTGGCCGGCCACCATCGCCGGCTCCTCGCGAAGCTTCCGCTCGGTCCCGCTGCCCGGAACGCGCACGACGATCTTTTCCGGTTCGAGGATCTCGAGACGATCGGGGTAGAGCTTCACGCCCGGAACGAAAACGTCCGAGTTCGGCGGAATCGCCTCGAGCGCGAGCTGTACGAGCGAAACGCCCGGGGCCTGGAAGTTGACCAGCAGATCACCCGGGGGGGAGTCGAGAATGATGAACGATCCGCTGTCGACGATTCTGCCGGAGGCGTAGTCGACTCCTTCGATGCTGATGTTCGTTTCCTCGAGGAGCTGCTTCTGGTAGGCGGACTTCCCCTGGCCGAGCTCCGTGACGGAGAAGACGCCGCTCGGGTCCAGCTGGCCGAGATCGATCTCCGAGACCCAGCCGCGGATGCTGATGGGCCCCTTGCGGAAACTGCCGCGATCTTCCCTGTCCGGGGACTCCCCTCCGCACCCGGGGAGAAGCATGACGAGGCAGGAAATCGAGAGGAGGATGAGCAGGCGTTTCATGCTCCCATGGTAACTCCACCGGCGCCGCTGGAGTACGCCACCCCTCCGACTTGGGCAGAGGTTCCCTGGGGTGGTGTAGACGATCGGCTGTAGGGTGGCGATAATGCAAAGAACTTATGGGTGACCTGAGAAGACGGGCGGGTGGGGTGATGAAGAAAATTCTGGTAGTGATCGCGATCGCCGGAATCGCTGCGGTCTCGGCCGGGCGCGCGCAGACGGTGATGGCGACGCTCAAGACCCAGTCGGGCGAACGCCCCATCCGGGTCGTCGAGCAGTCGGGCAACCTTTACCTCCCCGCGGAAGAAGCCATCGCGGCGATTGGAGGTTCTTTTTCGGGAAGCCGGCAGGGTTATCGGATCGAGCTCGCGGGCCGCACGGCGGGGTTCACCGCCGACAGCCGGTTCGGCGCAGCCGGAGACGAACTGATCGAAATGCCTTCGCCGCCGATTTTCATCGAGGCGACTCCATATGTCCCCTGGCAGTTCTTCCGCGATCTTCTCCGAATCACCTCCGACCTCGATCTCACCTGGGAGCCCGGCGCCAGGGTTTTCGAAGTCCGGCGTTTCCGCCTGGACTCCGTGGAAGCTCAGATCAGCGTCGTCAACATCGAAGGGATGACGAAGATCGTGGTGCAGTTCCCAGGAAAGGTCGACTATTCGGTACGGCGTGAAGAGAACGCCTACATCATTCAGATTCCGAATCCGATCCGGACCCGGGCGGCGGACCAGACCTTCACCTCGCCGCTTCTGGACAGAGTTCTGGTGCGCGACAACCAGATCGTCGTGAACCTCGCCTCAAGGGAAATTGCCGGCGACGCATATGCGATCGAGAACCCCTTCCGCATCGTTCTCGATCTGCAGAGGGGAGCGAGCCCGGTTCCGGAGGCGCAGCCTTCTCTGCCGGGAGCGATCCGCAGGCCTGCTCATGCTCCGGGTGTCCGCACGATCGTTCTCGATCCCGGACACGGCGGCAAGGAAGTCGGAGCGATCGGGCCGAACGGTCTCGTTGAGAAGGACACGACGCTCGCAATCTGCCGGCGGCTTCAGTCGCTGCTCTCCTCGGAGCTCGGCGTTCGGGTCATCCTCACCCGCGATTCCGACGAGCTGATTCCCCACGACCAGAGAACGGCAATCGCGAATCAGTTCCGCGCCGACCTCTTTCTTTCCGTCCACCTCAACGCCTCTCACTCTCCTGCTGCGCGCGGCGCCGAGACCTACTTCCTCTCGCTCGAAGCGTCCGACGAGCTCGCACGAGCTGCCGCAGAGCGGGAGAACGCCGTCCTCGGCGGCGCCTCGTCACCGGGCATATCGTCGGACCTGAACCTGATCCTCTGGGACCTTGCGCATCAGGAGTACCTTCGCGAGTCGAGCCGTTTCGCCAACCTGATCCAGAGCGAGATGAACGTCACGAGCGGGATTCAGAACCGCGGCGTCAAGCAGGCGCCCTTCCGAGTGCTGATCGGCGCGACCATGCCGAGCGCGCTCGTCGAGGTCGGTTTCATCTCCAATCCTCAGGAGGAGGCCCGACTGGGCAGCGCCGAACATCAGAACGAGATCGCGCTGGCAATCGTCCGCGCCGTCCGGCGATACAAGGATGAGTACGAGGCGCGGCTCGGCGGCAGCGAAGCCGATCCCGCGCGCGTAGGAAGCGCGCCTCCCGCCGCCGCTCCGGCGCCGGCTCCTTCCGACCGGTCCGGCCGATGAGGAGCCTTTTCGTTCTCGCGCTGGCCGGAGTCGTTTTCACGACCGCGTGCACGCGCCGGCAGGAAACCGATGCCCCGTCCGCGGCGATGGTCGCAGTCGAAGCGGCGAACAAGGTCGCTCCGCGTCCCGTCGTTCTCTACTTCGGAGGCCCGTCCGGTCTCCTCGTTCCCGAGACCCGAACGCTGCCTCTGCCCGAGAGCAATGCCGCCGCGGCCGCGTTGATCGCCGCCGCGGTCATCGAAGGCTCCGCCAATTCGGCCGTTCCGCGTCTCTTTCCTCCCGACGCCACGGTGCGCGCCGCATGGCTTCTTCCCGAGGGGACCGCGGTCGTCGATCTCGGGGGGGAGACGCTGGAGACCGGGTGGGATACAGGCAGTACTCTCGAGATGAGCGCGGCCTACTCGCTCGTGCAGAGCCTCGCGGCGAACCTGCCGGAGGTAAAACGGGTCCGGATTCTCATCGGCGGCGAGCAGGCGGCAACGCTTGGCGGGCATCTGGATCTTGGCCGCTCGCTTCAGCCGAGGAGCTCGATGGTCGAGGGGATCGGCGGGAATGGCGAGCCGGCTGCGCCTCCTGCGGCTGGCGAAACCGAGTAATTCCTCTCAAGTCCAGACACGACAAGCGTTTGCTTGGCGGGTAACAATTTCGTGAACTGTGGTGAAAAGTTTCACAATCTCCCCCCGGGCCGTTTTATAATCCTCTTGTTGAAACCAACGGCGCTGGATGGGCAGGCGGAAAGAGCATCAGAATGACCCCCTGCCAAAAATGATGGAAACATCACCTTAATCGCCTCCACAGACCTCACCACCACTTCCTTTCACAACGCGTTTCCGCGAACCCATCCAGAACAGAATCAAGACCCCGGTCGAAAGGCCGGGGTCGTCTTTTTTACACCGCCACCCTCGCCATGGCCTGCTCGGCGAGGAGCCGGACGTCGGCGTTGATCTCGAGGCGGCCGGAGTTTCGGAGGGCGATGGAGGCTGCGGCCAGGAGGGTGGTCGGGTCGATCGCCGATTGAATGCTGTCCGCCTTCGCGGGGTCGAGCGCGAGCTCGGGCGGCAGGGTGGCGAGGTCGCGCAGAACGAGACCGATGAGCGTGAGTGCGGCGGGTGGCTCGGCGTTGGCCACGGCCTCGGATGCGGCGCCGAGAAGGGCGCCGAGGTCGCGGTGGCTGGCGAAGCGATCGACGGCGTCGATGATCCGTCGGGCGATCGCCTCGGCCACGTCGCTCTCGAGGCCTGGCATCGCCAGGATCTCCCGCCGGAGCCGGACGAGCTGAAGCGGGACACCCTCGCTTCCGGCCTCGTCGACGGCGGACTGCTCGAACTGAGGCTGGATCGAGATCGCCTGAGATCGCGAGCAGATGGTCGGGAGCAGCAAGTCCGCGGATCGCGTGAGAAGGATGAACACGGTTCCGCTGCTCGGTTCCTCGAGGGTCTTGAGCATCGCGTTCGCGCCCGCGCCGCTGATCGCGTCGGCTGTCTCGACGAGGAACACCTTGGCGCGCCCCTCGTAGGGGCGCATGGTGGCGTCGCTCACCATCGCCCGGATCTGATCGACGGCGATCATCTTGCGGTTCTCTTCCACCGCGATCCGATGCACGTCGGGATGTGTTCCGCGCCGCACCTTCTGGCACGTCGGGCAGTCGTCGTCGCCGATCCGGTTCTCGCAGTTGAGGGCCATCGCGGTCTCGAGCGCCAGCTCGAGGAGCTGCGAGGCCACCGGCCCGTGAAGAATGATCGAATGGTGCAGCTCCCCCCGCCTCGCCGTCTCGAGCAGGAGCTCTGCCGCGCGGGTCATGCGGATTCCGAATCGGGAAGCCGAAGGGCGCCGGCGCGCCCGCGAAGAGTCGCGACAAGGCGCTCGAAAACCTCGTCCGTCGATCCGTTCGCATCGACCACGGCGTAACGCTCCGGCTCGGCCTCGGCGAGAGCGAGGTAGCCCTCGCGAACCCGGCGATGGAACCGAACGTCTTCCCCCTCGAGGCGACCCTCGCCCTGGAGATTCTTCTCGACGTTGCGGGCCCGCGCCCGGTCGAGCCCGACCGACTCGGCGATATCGAGGATGACCGTCAGGTCGGGCCGGATTCCGTCGGTCGCCCACTCATTGATCTGGCGCAACCGGTCGAGGTCGATCATGCGGCCGAATCCCTGGTAAGCGAGCGTGGCGTCGGTAAAGCGGTCGCAGACGACGACGGCTCCCCGCTCGAGTGAAGGGCGGATCAGCTCGACGACGTGCTGTCGGCGCGAGGCCGCATAGAGGAACAGCTCCGCGTAAGGGTCCATCCCCTCCTCGTGCGGATCGAGGAGGATGGCCCGGATCCGGTTGCCGAGCGGCGTGCCGCCGGGCTCCTTGGTCACGGTCGTGTTCCGGCCCGTGGCGCGGATGAGCTGTTCGAGCCGGGCGACCTGGGTGGTCTTGCCGGATCCTTCGATTCCTTCGATAGCGAGAAAGTAGCCCGAGGTCATGACGGGGCATTCTACTAGGGGCTGGGGACCAGGGACTAGGGATCAGGGAACCTCGGCACAAGTCGGTCGCCGACGAGGGCCCTGCTCGGGTGGATCAAGACGTAGGGATCGCCTGCGGCGGGCGCGTAGGGGCCGGCTGCACCGGCCCGGCCGCCATAGGCGGCAACGTGGACGGTGACGCGACTCCTCACGCCTGCGTGGGTGCCTTCAGCTCTTCGAGGCCGCGCTCGAGGCCGCGCAGGTAGTGTTCGCGCATCAGCTTCTCGAACACGGCGGGGCGGGCGAGGGTGCGGAATCGCTCACCCGCGAGTGCTGCGAGCCGGAGCCGGAACATTTCGCCCCGGGTCGCGTGGGGGCGATTGCGGAGCTCGTGGACGCCCAGAAAGTGGCCGAGCTCAGGATGCTTCTGGAAGAAGATCGCACCCGACCGGCCAACCCCGTGCTGCCTTCGCGCGAAGGAGTCGACGGTCATCCGGTGATAGTGCCGCGTGACCGCATTCGCGTTGTAGCGGATTCGGAGTCCGTCCTTCTCGAGTCGGTACGCAAGCTCGATGTCTTCCCAGGCGGCCGCCGGGAACGTGGTGTCGAAAGGCTCGGGACCGAGGACCTCGCGGGCGAGGGAGATGTTCGAGGTGTAAAAGAAGTTGAACGGGACGATCGCGCCGTGCTCGATGAGTGCGTAGCCGAACTGCAGGCCGTACTCGTTGATGTAGTCCATGAATGCAGAGGCGGACTCCTCTTCGGGCCATCCCGTGTAGCCGAGACACGCGAGGAGGGGATCGTCGCCTGATTGCTGATGAACGAGCGCGTGCTCGGAAAGAAACCGGGGATCGGGGACCGTGTCGTCTCCGATGTAGAGGACGTAGGTCCCTTCGGCCATGGACGTCCCCCGGTTCCGCGCCTTGCCGGGACCGGAGTTCTCCTGGGACTCGAAGCGGAGCGGATAGGGGAAGAGCCGCTCGGTGAGAGCGCGCGAGATCAGCTCAGCCGTGTCGTCGGTAGAGCCGTCATTGATGACAATCACCTCGAACGAAGGGGCGTCGATCTGGCGGCCGAGCGAGCCGAGAACCCGCAGCAGCGTGTCCACGCGGTTCCAGGTCGGAATGACGATCGAGAGATACGGGTCCACGCGGGCTGGCAACCCGGCGGCGGCCGCTGTGCATTCCAGCGGGCCGCCGCCGGCTGGGGTTCAGGCCTCTCCCTCGTAGCGGTCCTTGAGGGCATTGACGACGGCCGGGTCGGCGAGGGTGGTCACGTCTCCGAGGGCGCGTCCTTCGGCGACGTCGCGCAGCAGGCGCCTCATGATCTTGCCCGAGCGCGTTTTCGGCAGCTCCGCCGTGAAAATAATCTTCTCCGGGCGCGCGATCGCGCCGATCTTCTTCACGACGTGGTCGTTGAGCTCCTTCTCGAGCTCTTTCGGGTCGTACCCCTTGTGAGATTCCTTGATGATGACGAACGCGCCGATCGCGGTTCCCTTGATCTCGTGTGCAATCCCGACGACCGCCGCCTCGGCGACCGCGTGGTGATCGACGAGCGCCGACTCGACTTCCATCGTTCCGATCCGGTGGCCCGAGACGTTGATGACGTCGTCGACGCGCCCGAGGAGCCAGTAGTAGCCTTCCTCGTCGCGCTTCGCCCCGTCGCCCGTGAAGTAGATCCCTTTCCACTTCGCCCAGTACTGGCTCTTGAACCGTTCCGGGTCGCCCCAGATGCCCCGGAGCATCGAGGGCCACGGTTTGGTGATGGCAAGATAGCCGCCGCCGATTTCGACCGGGTCGCCGTTCCCGTCCAGGATCCGCGCAGCGATCCCGGGGAAGGGACGCGTGGCCGAGCCGGGCTTGGTCGCGACGAGACCGGGGAGCGGAGTGATCATGATCGCGCCCGTCTCCGTCTGCCACCATGTGTCGACGATCGGGCAGTTCTTCCGGCCGATGTGCTCGTGGTACCACATCCAGGCTTCCGGGTTGATCGGCTCACCGACTGTGCCGAGAAGACGGAGCGAGGAGAGGTCGCGGCTCTCGGGGAACTGGTGACCCCATTTCATGAAGGCGCGGATTGCGGTGGGAGCGGTGTAGAAAATCGTCGCCTTGTACTTTTCGACGAGCTCCCACAGCCGGTCGCGGTTCGGCCAGTCGGGAGCGCCTTCGTACATCAGCACGGTCGCGCCGTTGGCCAGCGGACCGTAAACGACGTAGGAGTGACCAGTCACCCAGCCGATGTCGGCCGTGCACCAGTAGACATCGTCCTCTTTGAGGTCGAACACCCATTTCGTCGTCGCGTAGCAGGCGGTCATGTATCCGCCTGTCGTGTGCATGATCCCTTTGGGTTTGCCCGTCGTGCCGGAGGTGTAGAGGGTGTAGAGCATGTGCTCGGAGTCCACCCAGGCGGGCGTGCAGTCGGGCGAGGCTTCCTTCACGAGGTCGTGATAGAACCAGTCGCGGCCTTCCTGCATCGAGATCGTCTCGTTCCCCTCCTCGGCCGCCGACCGCCGGAGAACGACGATCACGGATTCGATGGTCGGGGTTTCCTGGATCGCTTCATCGGCCATCTTCTTGAGAGGCACTTCAGTTCCACGCCGGTAGCCGGTCGTGGCGGTGATCAGCAGCTTCGCGCCCGCATCGACGATCCGATCGCGCAACGCCTCGGAGGAGAAACCGGCGAATACGACCGAGTGAGCCGCTCCGATGCGCGCGCACGCCAGCATCGCGACCGCCGCTTCCGGAATCAGCGGGAGATAGATCGCGACGCGGTCACCCGCCTCGATTCCCCGGGCGCGGAGAACGTTCGCAAACCGGGACACCTCTTCGTGCAGCTCGCGGTAGGTGAGCTTGCGGGCATCGCCCGGCTCGCCCTCCCAGATGATGGCGACCTTGTCGCCCCTCTTCTCGAGGTGCCGGTCGAGGCAGTTGTAGGAAGCGTTGAGCTTCCCACCGACGAACCACTTCGCATTCGGCGGATCCCACTCGAGGACCTTCAGCCACGGCTCTTTCCAGTCCAGCTCGCGCGCCCATCCCTCCCAGAACCCCTCGGGATCCGCCTCGGCGTTCTCCCAAACCTTTTCATCTCCGATGTTCGCCTGAGCGCGGAACTCCTCGGAAGGTGGAAAACTGCGCTGCTCGTCGAGCAGGGCGTCGAAGGTCGACTCTTTCGTCATCGCAGGGGCCTCCAGTCGTTTTGCGCATGGTAGAGGATCGCAGGGAACCCACCAATTGTTACAGTAAGCTGGCTCGTCAGCGAAACAGGGGTCGTCATCCTGAGGGAGCGCCGCGGGAGCGGCGGATCCG
>JBHEPS010000139.1:0-6537 GCA_046260175.1 Thermoanaerobaculia bacterium | reverse complement strand
CTCTCGACAGACTCCTAGACCCCTGGACTCCTAGACCGCTAGACTCGGCTCCTGCTTTCTTTCGAATCGCGACGAGCATCCCAATTCGCGATGCCCGACCTCTCAACAGACCCCTAGACCCCTAGACCCCCAGACTCCTAGACCCAGACCCTAGACCCCTAGACCCTAAGACTCCTGGACCCGCACGAAGTGCGGGCCGGCGCAGCCGGCCTACTCCATGGCCGCGCCGGTGTGGCAATCGACGCAGTTGAACATGGTCATGTCGCCGAGGTCGACGGGGTGAACGAACGGAGCGGAGGTCATCTCGGTCATGGGATTGCCGGCGAGCTTCTGCTCGACGACCTCGTGGCAGATCTCGCAGTCCTTTCGGATCACTTTGCCGTCCGGGCTCACGTGGTTGTCGTCGTGGCAGCGGAAGCAGCCCGGGTAGTAGAGGTGGCCGACGTTATTGACGTGCGTCCGCCAGTCGACCTTCATCTCCGGGAACATGTTCGTCCGGAAGATTGCCTGCGTCGCCGCAATCGCGGATTCGACGACGGGACGGCGGGACTGGAACACGTCGGGATGATTCTCCTGATAGAAGCGGGTCAGATCGTTCTTGATCCCCTCCATGGCCGCGTCGGTCGATGCGTAGTCCTTCGAGAGCGTCGAGACGGCCTGCTGCTTGATCCAGGGGAGCGTCGGATCGAGTTTTCGCATCAGGAGCGCCTGGTCGACGGCCGGATCCGGAGGCGTGTAGATGTGCGAGGGACGGCTGTGGCACTCCACGCAGTCCATCACGCGCTTCTCCCCCGCAGCGATCTGCTCGGGGGTCATGTCCGTGTCGCGGAGCGTGTACTCGATGACCTCGCCGGTATTGCGGTTGCGCATCTGGACCCACGGGATGACCTGGCGCTGCCGGTCGGCGGCAACGTAGCTGATCTCGTTGGCGATGTTCATGTGCCAGTGAATTCCCTCGCCGCCGGCCTCACCGCCTCCGACCTTGAGGAGCATCTGGGTCTCGCGGGGGGTGTTCTGCTCGTCGTACATGAAGTGATTGAACGTCTTGAGCTGCGAGCCCCAGAACTTCGCAGGCCAGTGGCACTGCTCGCAGGTGTCCTGGGCCGGGCGGAGGTTGGAGACCGGGGTCGGGATCGGCTTCGGATACTTGTTGAAGAGCGTCGCATAGACCTGGTACATGCCGTCGAACTTGTAGCGGACGAACCAGGTGGCGCCCGGCCCGACGTGGCAGTCCACGCAGGGGACACGGGCGTGCGGGGAGTTCAGGTAGGCGGTGTACTCCGGGATCATCAGGTCGTGGCAGGTGGTCCCGCAGAACTTGACGCTGTCGCTGTAATGGTAGGCCTCGTAGGCTCCGACCGTGCTGACCATGGCGAAGACGGCGCCGCCGACGACGAACGCGAACGTCATGATGCGGTGGCGCCGGTCATTGAGATTGAGGATCGGCATCCGCGGGACTTCGTCCGGCGCGGCATGATGGCGGCGGCGCCGCTCCAGCAGAGCGCCGGTGAAGAACAGGATCAGCCCCAGGATGAGGAACGCCGGGATGATCATGTACGCGAGGATCCCGGCGTACTGATTCGTCGATTCCCCCCGAATCTCGATCGCGGCGAAGAAGATGATGTTCGCCAGAGCGACGACGGCAATGATCAGGCCGATCAGGCTCACGATGTTGCGAAAGAGGCTCGGGGTTTTCAGCTCGTCGGCCATGTCACTATCACTCCTCTAGAAGTCGGGGACCGCACGCGGCGCCTGCTTCGGAACGCGTCGGGGCGGAATCCTACCGCGTCCCGAAGGCGACGGACAGGTGTATCCGCATCATTCTGATTCAGACGCGAACGCCCCCGCGGCGGGGCGGGGGCGCTCGGAGACTTGGGGAGTCACGTCCTAGGTGAAACGCGGCGGCTCCTTCCACCCGTCCTCTTTCCCGCGCTCGGCCAGCCAGCGCTGATACTCGGCGCCGTGCTCGTGCTCGTAGAGCTCGGGAGACATCTTCCCGTCCAGCCAGGCGTAGTTCATCGGGTAGACGTCGGGATCGAAGATCACCCCGTACAGGTGCCAGACGAGGATCGCGAGGGTCGCGAGGACGGCTTCCCAGAAGTGGATCGTGAGCGCGACGTCGATCCACCACCCGTCCACGACGCTGCCGACCCAGACCTTCGCCCAGAGCGCGAGGCCGGTGATGCTCATGACGATCGTTCCCCAGACCAGCGCCCAGTACTCGGCCTTCTCGCCGTAGGTGAAGCGATCGAACTGCGGCCGGTGCTCGCGCTTGCCGATCATCCAGAGGACCATGTCCCGGACGTCCGTCGCGTCCTTCCACCGCGGGAGGAAATCCCAGAGCCCCTTCCGTCCCTCGCGCGTGCCGACCATGTAGGCGATGTGGTAGACGCCGACGACCATCATGACGATCGCGGCGACCCGGTGAATCCAGCGGCGGATCGACTCGTTCGACCCCATCGCGACCCCCAGCCAGCTGTCGGGAAACGCGAGGGCGAATCCGGTGACGACGAGGGCGAAGAACGCGAGCAGGTTCAGCATGTGCTGGATCCGCTGGTTGCGGTTCATCCGCACGATGACGCGGCCCGGCTTGCGCTTCGCCGCGCGGACCTTCTTGACCCAGATCACGACGTTGTGGAGGACCATGCCGCCGATGACGACGGCGATCATCCAGATGTAGAAGTTCTGGATGAAGCTGATGACCTTGTTCCCGAAGTCCGGCCGGTCCGTCGCGACCATGTGGACCTTGGTCTTCACGAATCTGTCGGAGGCTCCGGGATGGCAGGAGCCGCACGTATTCGCGAGATTGCCCGGACTGATCAGAGACTTCGGATTCGACGAAGGAAGGATGTTGTGGACGCCGTGGCAGCTCGCGCAGTTCGCGGCCGTCTTCGAGCCGAAGCGCGTCGCGAGCCCATGATAGCTCTCGCGATAGCTCTGGACGCGCTGCCCGGCGATGCCCAGCTCGTTCGTCAGGCGGACGCCCGCGTGGCAGTGCGCGCACGTGGTGCTCGCGACGGCCTTGAACGAGACCGAGGAGCTCGGATCGAGGTGCGTTTTGATGTTGTGGATGCCGTGGCAGTCCGTGCAGGAGGGAGAAAGCCAGTTTCCCCGTTCGAGCGCCGTGCCGTGAATGCTCTGTGTGAACTCCGCCGCCACCGGGCCGTGGCACTGGCCACACGTGCGGGGGATGTTGAATTTGTTGATCGGCGAGCTCGAGGCTCTCGGCGACTGGATCGCGTGGTACTCGTGGCAGTCGGTACAGACGGCGGCCTGCTCGTGGCCGGCGGCGATCGCCCTCCCGTGCACGCTGTCCCGGTAGTTGAGGTAGGGCTCGACGCTGAATCCCGAGGGCTCCATGACGAACCCCACGCCGTGGCAGGAGCCGCAGGTCGCCGGCACGTTCAGGTGCGCGGTCCGGGAAGCGGGGTCGGAGCTGGGGAGAATCTCGTGCGCGTTGCCGTGGCAGGAGACGCACTCGGGCGCGCCGGGGATGCCCGCCGCGCGCGCTTTCCCGTGGATGCTCTCGTCGTGAGCGGTGACCGAGTCTGGATGGCAGGAGTCGCACGCGACCTTCGCCACCCTCTCCGGATGCGGATATTCGCCGATATCCGCATGGCAGTCGGTGCAGGAGAGAACGCCGTGGATCGACGCGCCGAACGCCTCGGGCGCCACGTGAACACTCACCGGCTTGCCGCCGACGTCCTTGGTGAGCGTCGCGTCGGAGTGACAGGCGAGGCAGTCGTCGTTGGTCGCCTGCGCCCGGGCCGCCGGAGCAGCCAGGAGTGCGGCGAGAAAGATGAGGGGCCAGAACGTGCGCATCTCGGAGGGGTCTCTCCTTGGGCCGCGTGGAACCTGGGTGCGCGGCAAGGCAACTATACGGGACACGACGCGCCCCCGCCGGAGGGAGCGAGTCACCGGTGCGCGTACGAGCTGTCACGGCTCGCATGTGCGAACCGTGCGGATCGCTGGTGAGGAGGCTCCGTAGGCCAGCGGCCCCCGCGAAGGCGGCTCATCGCGTCCCCGGCGCCCGAAAGAAAACGGCCCCGGTTGTCCGGGGCCGTTTTCTCTTCCGACGTGGGACGATCGGGCTGCTTCAGACGCTGACGAGCTTCTCGAGTGCCGACTTGTTGATGATCATCACCGTCGATCCCTTGATCTCGATGATCTTCTTCTTCTTGAGCTCACTGAACAGCCGGGTGATCGTCTCGCGCGTGGTCCCGATCATCTGCGCGATCTCCTCGTGCGTGAGGAGGACCTTGAGGCGCACGCCGCGCGGGGTGTCCTCGCCGCCGGATGCGCACCAGTCGAGAAGGAGCTTGGAGACCTTCTCGCGGGCCGACTGCGAGAGGCCGAGCGAGCGGATCTCCTTCTGCGCGGCGTGATACTTCTCGCTCAGCTGCTGCGCGGTGTGCATCGAGACTTCCGTGTACTCGCTGAGGAAGCGGAGGAAATCTTCGCGCTTGATGAAGTTCACCTGGCACGGCTCGACGGTCTCGGCCGAGACCTCGTAGGGGCGCCCGAGGATCGCGGCGGAGAGGCCGAGCAACTCGCCGGGCTCGGCGACCTTCAGGATGAGCGTCTTCCCCTGGCTCGAGGAGGTCGTCAGCTTCACGCGGCCGGAGCAGAGCATGAAGACCCCGCGCGGCTGCTCCTCCTCGATGAACAGGAGCGATCCCTTCGGGTAGACGCCGGTGAACTTGATGGCATCGAGCGACTGGACGGCTTCTTTCGAGAGATTGCAGAATGTCCGCTCGGGACGGACCTTGCACTCGACGCAGCTGTAGGAAACATCGAGGTTATAGGGGGACGGCATCTGACTTCCTCCAAATCTCTCGCGGCTCCTCGGGAGTCGCGTTCCCTGCTATCGGAGGTCGTCTCACCGCGGTGGCTATCGAGACTGGCCTCGTCGTGCTCTCATCAGGGCCCGGCCTGCCGGCCCCCGGACACCTCACAATCTAGAGGGCATCACCAAACGACGTGAGGAGTTAGATCACTGCTTCATGTGACTTCAATCACATGGCGAAGGACGCTCCCGGAAGGGGAAACCTCACAAGCCACGGTGCTTATCCTCATCGCCGCTCCCCGGACGCCGGCGTACATTGCCTCAAAGGCCAAGGAGGGGGCGATGACCCGGAAAGAAGCCGACGCGAAAGGCGCCACCGAAGCGGATTGCATCACCATCGACTGCATCGACGGCTACGAAGTCCTCGGATACCGCGGCGAAGGGCGCGAGGAGCACAGCGGCGAGAACGCTCCCGTCGTCTCCCAGGACCCCTGTTGCGAGCTCGCCGACAACCTTCCCGAGCAGGTGATGGAGGACGAGCTGGCGCTGGTCTGAGTAGTCAGGGATCCGGGGAGTAGTCAGGGAGAAGTAGTCAGGGGGAAGGGGCCGCGAAGCGGAAGGCTCTCCTCCGAATTTCCGGTATCGAGAGTTCGGAGGGCCGTCCGTGGTCCCGCGCCCCTTTCCCCTGTCTACTTCTCCCTGACTACTCCAAGAGGTGCTCCACCAGGATCTTCACGCCGATCCCGATGAGAACGATCCCCCCGAGGACTTCCAGCCGTTCGGCGAAGCGGCCGGCGAGCTTGTCGGCGGCGTAGACGGCGACGATCGAGAGGACCAGGCTCGTGATCCCGATCGTCGCGAGCGAGACGAGAAGCGGAGTCCCGAGGAGCGGGAGCGTGACGCCGACGGCGGCCGAATCGATGCTCGTCGCGACCCCGAGAAGAAGGAGCTGCCCGAGGGTGAGGCGCGCCCCCTCGCTCTTCTCGTCGTCATCGTCATCGCGCAGCCCCTCGACGACCATCTTTCCGCCGATGAGCAACAGAAGGCCGAACGCGATCCAGTGGTCCCAGGCCGCAATCAGGGTCGTGAGCCCCACGCCACCTGCCCATCCGAGCGCCGCCATCCCCGCCTGCATGCCGCCGAACGTCGTGCCGAGCTTGAGCGCGTCGGAGAGGCGCACGCCCTTCATCGCGACCCCGCGGGCCGCGGAGACGGCGACGCAGTCCATGGCGAGACCGATGGCGATGAGAAGCAGCTCGATCATGCGGGCGTAGTGTAGCGGACGAGGAACGGACGGAAACGGACCGGCGCAGCCGGTCCCTACGCCTCGGCGCTCGCCTCGCGCTCGTCCTCCGCCGGCGCCACGTATCCGCTGAAGTCGGGCCACGCCTCGGATGGGGAGAGAGGAACGAATCCCGTGAAGTCGAGCCAGAGCGGGTCGGGCGGCAACGGCGAAGCAGCCTGCGGGTTCATGATGCGGACGGTAGATTCGAAGAGGGCCAAGCTGAGAGGAGCGGGATCACGCGCGCGCTGTGACCGCCGACCCGCCGCTGCGCGCGGGACGAAAATTACGCGCCATGTCATCCCGAGCGTAGCGGTCTGCCCTGAGGAGCGAAGCGACGAAGGGAGGGATCAGGGGGGGTGGAATCCGTAGACGCAGGGATCCTGTCGGCGCGCAATGTGACTTCGTCGAGTCAATCGCAGTACTTGGCCGAAGTGACGACGAACTTACATCTCGCGCCGACAAGGTT
>JBHEPS010000138.1:0-6558 GCA_046260175.1 Thermoanaerobaculia bacterium | reverse complement strand
ACCATCGTGAGGGCAGTGCGGAAACCGGGGCAGGAGCCGCCGTGACCGACGGTGACGCTGTCGCCTTCCTTCCGCGTGGAGAAGCCGAGCCCCCAGAAAAGCTCGAAGTCGGGATCGACCCAATGAGGGCGGTGCATCTCGCGCAGCGTGTGGACGCTCAGAACCTCCGTTCCGCCGTTCTCGAGAAGGCGGAATTGCCACGAGGCGAAGCGGGCGAGGTCGTTGACGGTCGAGGCGAATCCTGCCGCTGGCGCGATCCCACGCGCCGTGAAGAAGGTCACAGGCTGGCGGCTTCCATCGCGCCGTTCGGCGCTGAAACCCTGTGCGAGACGCTTTCCGCGCTCGGCCTCCGGCATCTCCGTGAAGGTATTCTGCAGCCCAAGTGGATCGAGAACGTTCTGCCGGACGTAACGATCGTACGGCTGGCCGGACGCGGTGGCGATGATCTCACCCGCGAGAGAGAGCCCGAGGTTCGAGTACTGGAAGTAGGTCGAAGAACGATAGAGCGCTTCCTGATTTTCGACGCGCGCGACGATCTGCTCCCGGGTGGGGAAGAGGAACTCGCCCGTCCAGTACGGATAGTCGGATTCGCGCGGCAGTCCGGAGGAATGCGTCAGCAGGCCTTCGACCGTCACGGGTGCGCTCCCCTCGGCGGGCTTGAGCGTGAACCAGGGGAGGTGTTTGGCGACCGGATCGTCGAGCCGAAGCTTCCCGGCATCGCGGAGCTGCATCACGCCGATGCTCGTGAAGAGCTTCGAGACCGAGCAGATGCTGTAAAGCGTCTCGTCGGTGGCGGCACGGCTGCTCGCCGGATCGGCCTGGCCGAACCCACCGCTCCAGACGCGCTCCTGGTCGTGGACGATCGCGACCGACATCCCCGGGATGCCGTCGTACGCCCGCTGCGCGGCAAGCCACGACTGGGTGAGCGCGAGGGCCTGCTCGAGCGTTGGGGGCTTCGTCGGCTCCTGGCTGAATGCGAGCGCGGGAACGAGCAGAAGCGCGAGTGCGAGATGAGAAACGCGAGCCATGGTTTTCCTCCCGAAGTGAGCATTACGCGGAAAGGAGAGAGGTTCTCTAGATCTCCGGGTGTCCCCACGGCGTTGGAGGTATCGGCAGCGGCGCAGTGAGGTCGAATTCCACCTGGAAGAGGCGTCCCGTTCCGGGGCGTGCGAGCTCGTAGAGGAAGCGCTGGCCCGGCTCGATCTCCATGGCCCAGACGTTGACGACCGAGGCAGTCAGGCCATTGGCCTCGAACGTCTGAATGGATTCCTGGTCGACCGGGAACTCCTGCCGGGTCTCCGTGCCGGGCGTGGCCGTGTCGCCGCCGTACATGGTGACGTCGTCTTCGGTTCCGTCCTCGTGACGATGATCGTGTTTGAGTCTCAACCCTGAGTCGGTGCGTGTCAGGACCCAGGTGCGGGAATGGTCGTCCCCGACGTGAAACGGGATCTTGATCTCCCCATCGGAGCACTCCCGGACGTGCATCACCAGAGGCTTGCCGGCGAATGGATCTTCTTCGGTGGGAGGCGGTTCGTTGGCGATGATCCTTCCGCCGTAGGCCTGGCCGCAGTGCTCGGCGATCCGTGCGAGGAAGGCATCCGCGGGTGCGGTTTCAGCGGCCGAGTCGGCCGCGGCAACCGCTTCCGGCTCCGGGCGCTCACTGCAGCCGGCGAGGAGGAGGGCGAAGAGCAGGAGGAAGACGGATCCGAGCGTTCTCATCGGTGAAGGGTAACTTTCGCGAGGGTAGAGGGCAAGCCGGGGGGAACGAATAGGACGAATAGGACGAATAGGACCTATAGGACGAATAGGACTCGGGGACGAGTTCGGAATCAGTCCGATTAACGAGGGGCGAAGACCATCGTTTCCCAGGCGAAGGTGACCGTCATTCTCTCCAGCGCCTCCACGCGTTGCCGTTCGGAGTGGCGGAGTCCCCGGTAGGTTGCATGGAGGAGCGCGACGAGCCCCTCTCGGTCGAGCTCCTGCCGATCGCGAATCACCTCGCTCGATTCGAGAACGAAATGCTCGTGGAGCTCTTGTGCGATCGTTTCGACCCGCGAGCGGTCCCCGCTCGCTCCCTGCACGGCCTCGCGCAACTCGGCGAGATCGTCTTCCGCGGGGACGGCGATGAAGACTTTTCCGCCCCTGCGAAGGACCCGCGCGAACTCGGACGGATTGCGCCGCGCCGTGATCGAGGTGATCAGGTGGAACGAGGCATCGGGATAGGGAAGCGACCGATCGGCGTTGCCCACGACCCACGTCGGCCCCGGATACCGCCGGGCCGCGAGGTCGATCGCGGTGGTCGAGATATCGATTCCGCTTCCATCGATCTTGAGCAGAGCGAAGAGGCGACCGAGATGAGTGCCTTCACCGCAGCCGACATCGAGCACCGCCGAGCCCGCGGGAAGAAGGGTTGCCTGCGCCAGCAGCCGGTCGAAGAGCGGAGCGGCGTATCCCCGCTCGGCCAGGCTTCGGCGCGCGAGAACCGCCTCTTTCCGGTCGCCCGGACGAGCAGAGCGCCGGTCCTGCGGCTGGAGGAGATTCGCGTAGCCGCTTCCCGCGAGGTCGAAGGCATGATTGTGGGCGCAGCGCAACACACGCTCCTCCCGCGCGAGCGGAAGGGCACAGCCGCGCACCGTGCAGAGCAGTGAGATCAAGCGATTCTCCCGCATCCGAATGCGCGGGAGGATAGCACCGGCCCGAGTGGCCACGGCTTTCCAGCCGTGGCTACCAAAGGGGTCCCGCGTAGCGCCGAAGGCGTCGATGGGTTCACAGGCGGGCTGACCCTTGGAGTGCGGGGTGGGGTATGCGAAGGCCGCGCTCCCGCCCTGCAAGAAGAGAGCTGCGGTCCGCGTCGGACGGCACCAGACCACGGGCTGGGATCGAGACTGTCAGCTGCCAAGCGCCCTCGCGTTTGACAGAGCGTCCTCGGCCGTGTGACTCTCTGCTGACGGGAGGAGCAGGGGATGTACTGTCCGTGGTGTGGGGCCCGCAACGACGTTGGCAAACGGAATTGCTTCGTCTGCAGTAAAGTCATCCCGGCGCTCGAAGAGGAGCGTCCCCTTCCTTCGAAATCACCGACCCGCCGGACCGTCGAGAAACGAGAGGTCTATGGTTCGGTCGGGGACCGTGGTCTGGCGCTGCTGGCCGACCGGATGCTCCTTCTGGCACTTCTGGCGCCGGTCGCGGCCGCGATCGCGAGCTCCTGGACGCCCCCCGACGGACAGGAACTTGCCCCGCTGAACACTTCGATCGCGTCAGGCGCGATCGCCATCCTCGTCGTTTTCCTTTACCACACGATTCTAGAGGCGACGACGGGGACGACGCTCGGAAAGGCGATCATGGGGCTCCACGTCCGAAGCGAGGGAGAACGTCCCAAGATCGTCGCCTCCGCCATCCGGAATCTACTTCGCGTGGTGGATGGACTGCTGCTCTATGCGGTCGGATTCCTGGTGGCGCTTTTCAGCGCACGCCGTCAACGGCTTGGGGACCGCGTTGCGGAAACGACGGTCCTCGCTCAGGATCCGCCGCCAATGCTGCGCGCCGTTCTTCTGGTGATCTGGATCGTCCTGGTGGTCGCTTCCTTGTGGATCGGCCGCGAGCTCTGCCCCGATTGCTGGGACCGCCTGCGGGGCGTGTGAGTAGCGCTCAGCGCCTGTAGGATCGGCGGCTGGCGAGCCGCGCGTCGAGAGACCATTTGCCGGCCCCGACTGCGATCAGGAAGAGGGAGCCGAGGAGCATCGCCCAGTCGGTGCGCGCCTCGTGCGCCATGCTCCAGAAACCGTAGTGATCGAGTTTGCGGAGCTGAAAGCCGAAGTAGCTCTCTCCCAGAAGGATCGGAATCTTGGTCGAGACGATGGCCCCGATCATGATCAGCGCCAGGGGAACGGCGGCGGCTCGGGTGTACAAGCCGACGAGAACGAGCGCGCCGAACAGGATCTCGGCAGCTCCGACTCCCAGGGTGGTGAGCTCGGGATTTCCGAAGCCGATTCTTTCGAATCGCCCGCTTCCGAGCTCCGCCGGATAGAGAAACTTCTGGATTCCTTCCGAGACGAAGACCGCTCCGATCATCAGCCGGATCAGGATCACGGCCGCGGGAGCGTTGGAGTCGATGATTCGCGGCATGATGAGCTTCCTGGTAACGGATTCATTCCGGAAATGGGAAAGGTTGATCGCCAGCCTGCCGGAGCAGGGGTCAGCGTCGGGGTACGACGGTCCCCGGCTTGCGGTGGGGGCAGCGGTCCATCCGTCGCTCCGCTCCCTCTTCCATCCAGGTCCAGCCGATGGCGCCGCATTTCTCACACTCCCACTTCTCCCTCCGGAACTTCCGGGGAGGGGGAGCCTTGACGAAGTGACCCTCGGCGCGCGTCATCTTTCCGGCGCCCGTGTGGCGGGAGACTTCGATCGTGTCGCCCGCATCCTCGCTGTTGGGGCAGCCGGGCCATGGGCAGGGGAGATGCCGGTGCTCGTGTTTGTGCTCGTCGCAGCTTTTCATCATTGCGTTGTGGATGCTACCGCTTCTGGTGGCGATTTCACCAGACTGCGGCATTCATGCCCCGCGCGGCGACTCCCCGGCGGCGGGGGGCTCAGGGACCGGCCGGCGCCGTGTCAGCAGACGGGTCCCGAGAACGAGGCTCGCAAGGATCGCTCCTGCGATCGCGATGCGGACGAAGGCCTCCACCAACGTGATCTCCCCGTTGAAAATGGCCGCGGCGAGCCATGTGGTCACGAAAACTCCAGGGATCGTTCCGAGCACGGTGGCGAGGAAATAGTGCGCAGGGCGGATGCCCGCGAATCCCGCGGCGTAGTTGATGACGGAGTAGGGAAGCGAGGGCACGAGCCGGAGCATGAGGAGGGTCGTGAATCCCTCCCTCTCGAGCAGGTGGTGAAGCCAGAGCGCGCGGTTGCGAATGCTCTTTCCGATGACGGGAGCGTGAGCGCGGGCGAGCAGATAGGGAATCCCGGTCCCGAGGGTGGAGCCGAACAGGGCGATCATGCCTCCGCCGAACCACCCCCAGACCACGCCGGACGCGATCGTGATCGCGCTCCCGGGAAGCCCGAGCAGATTGAAGATGACGTAGAGGGCGACCGTGACCGCGGGAGCCCACCAGACGCGGCCGACCGGCTCGAGGAGGGCGGTGATCCGCTGCAGGTCGATCCATCCCGCGGCGCCGGACATCCGGACGGCGACGATCACCCCTCCGACGACCACGATCAGAAGAAGAGGACGCCATCGGGTGGCGCGCGCGTTCACCTCGAGTCTTTCGGGGCTGCCGTCGTGGGCGTGAATGGATTCGCTGTCGAGGTCGGGATGCATCGGGATGAGCCTCCTTTGCGAGCGGCGCGCCTACCGGTGGCGAGCGGGAGCGATTCGGGCGGAAGAGGCGAATCGACTCTGCCGGAGCCGGGCGGGAAGGTGTAACAGGAGGCGGATGTTGCCCCCCGGTATGGATTTTCTGAGCAGCATGTTCCCGCCGCAGAGCCCGGCAGCTGAGGAGCCGCTGCGGATCAACCCCTACCTCCATCGCGACGAAGCCGGGTACTACAACCCGTTGCGTCATGCGAGGCTCGAGCGGGGGACGGCAGGCTTCGAGGCGCTGGCGGCAATTGCCGATGGACGGCTCGAATCGGTGGCGCCCGCGGAAGTTCGCGAGCAGCTCCGCGAGGGCGGCTGGCTCGTCGACGAGAATGCCGACCCCTCCACGGAACACTATCTCCGGATCGTCTCCCTCGAGACGAACACGGTCTGCAACCAGGCATGCTACTTCTGCCCGGTTTCGGTCGATCCTCGCGACGACGCCTCGATGTCGGACGCGATGTTCGACCGGATCGTGGGGGAGCTCACCGAGTACCGGGATACGCTCGAGGGTGTTTTCCTCCAGTCGTACAACGAGCCGACCGCCGACGCTCGTTTCGTGGCTCATTGCATCCGCCTGGCCGAGGCGGGTCTTCCCGTGGCGGTGCTGAGCAACGGCTCGGGTCTCACGCCGGGCCGGGTGGATGCGCTGCTGGAAAAGATGCAGCTCCGCTACCTCTGCATCAACCTCTCGACGCTCGACAAGGTGCGTTATCAGGAGGAGCGGGGGAAAGACCATCTTCAGGTCGTCCTGCGCAATCTTGACGCTCTGAAGGACAGGCCGGTTGCCGAACAGATGAAGATCGTGGTCCTCGGACGCGGAGACGCCGCTCACTCGGAAGACTTCGAGAACATCCGAAATCGGTTTGCCGGCTCGCGGTTCACGGTCGAGCACCATATGGCGACCGACCGCGCCGGGCAACTCGAAACCGGCATCGGTGCCGAGGACCCTTCGCGTCCGCTCCGCGGATGCGACCTGCTCGGCTCACGCCCGATCCAGCATCTCCACATCACGCCTGCTGGAAGGTGCATCCTCTGCTGCCAGGACTACTACGAGAACTGGATCGGCGGCGACCTCCACCGGAGCTCGATCCGCGAGATTCTCGAAGGACCGGAGATGGCGAGACTGCGCCGCCGACGACGAGGCGATGTGGTTCATCGTTGAAGAGGAGGCGGCGCCGAGATGGCGTTGTCCCGCCCGCAAC
>JBHEPS010000137.1:0-6580 GCA_046260175.1 Thermoanaerobaculia bacterium | reverse complement strand
CCTTCGGTCGCGCTCGCGGCTTTCGAGAATTGCACCGTTGGCGCGGCGCTCCCTCAGGATGACGGGGGAGCGGCGCCGCGAGGAGCGCTTGTTGTCGTCCCAACTCAGTCGAGCGAGAGGACGATTCCGCCGAGTCCCGCCGCCTCGAGCCGTTCGCTGGCTTCGATCGCCGCTTCCCTCGTGGGGTAGGGGCCGACGCGGACGCGATGGAGCGAGCCGCGCTGGTCGACGTACACCTTCGCGTCGATGCGCGCGGCCTTCGCGCGAAGCGCTTCGGCATTTGCCGGAACGCTGAAGGCACCGAGCTGCACGACCCATCCCGATCGCGGCGCGGGGCGGTTCTCGGTCGTGATGCGCGGAGGAAGCGGACGCGCCGGGGCCTGCGCCACGACCCGGCCGCTCTCCGTCACCGTCTCGATCCGGAGTCCATCGGCGGAGACCTGGCGCCGCACCGGCTCGCCGCCCCGCTCCTCGATCACCATGATGTCTTCGACGACATCGTCGTCGCGCGCGGGCCCCGACTCGCTGACGGCGGCCTTCTCGCCCGAAGGGAGCGGGAACTCGACGGGAGGCGCCTGCTCGGGCGCGCGAATCGTCTCGTCGGTCGGGGTGATCTTCACGACGTAGGGCTGCGGCGGTTCGCGGTCGCCCCGGCCGATCGCGGCGATCCGCGCTTCGATCCGCGCGATTCCCGCTTCGACCATGCCGATCTGCAGGGCCGCGCCGTAGGAGAGGTCGAGAATGCGGTCGCCGACGAACGGCCCGCGGTCGTTGATCCGAACGCGGACGCTCTTCCCGTTCGCCGGATTCGTGACGTCGAGGACCGTGCCGAACGGTAGCGTGCGATGCGCGGCGGTCAGGCCGGCGGGGTTGAAGATCTCGCCGTTCGCCGTTGTCCGTCCGGCGTACTCCTCGCCGTACCAGCTGGCGAGGCCAACGATCCGATCCGATGGTGCCGGCGCGGGCGCGCTGCTGGCACATCCCGCCAGGAATGCGACCGCGAGCAGCGTGATCAGCGTGCGGCGCATCAGACCCGCACCTCCGCCACATCCTCGCTGCGCAGGTGACGCTCGGACTCGAGAAGCGGATCGACATTCTCCCGAAGGAACGTTTCCACCTGGGAGGGCGACAGACCGACGTAGTCGGCGGGACGAACGAGGGAGTCGATGTCATCCTGCTCGAGCGGGATGAGCGTATCCGAGGCCATCCGGGCGAAGAGGTCGTTCTCCGCGGAGCCGTTCTTCATCGCGTCGGCCGCGGCCATTGCGTGAATGCGAACCCGCTCGTGAAGAACCTGCCGGTCGCCGCCGCGGCGCACCCCTTCCATCATCAGGTTCTCGGTCGCGATGAACGGGAGTTCCCGCCGGACGTTGGCCTGGATCACCGGCTCGTGAACCACGAGGCCGCTCGCGATGTTGTCCCACAAGAGCGCAATCGCGTCGGCCGCGAGAAACGCCTCGGGGATCGCGATGCGGCGGTTCGACGAATCGTCGAGCGTCCGCTCGAACCACTGCGTGGCCGCCGTGTGCGCCGGATTCTGGGAGTTGATGATCAGATGCCGCGCGATCCCATCGATCCTTTCGGCTCGCATCGGGTTGCGCTTGTAGGCCATCGCCGACGAGCCGACCTGCTGCTCTTCGAATGGCTCCTCGATCTCGCGAAGATGCTGGAGAAGACGCATGTCGTAGGCGAACTTCGAAGCCGACTGGGCGAAGCCCGAGAGCGTCGAGACGATCTGCGCGTCGACCTTCCGGCTGTACGTCTGACCCGAAACGGGGTAGCAGCGAGCGAAGCCCATCTTCCGCGCGACCAGCTCTTCGAGCCGCGCGACCTTGCCTGCGTCCCCTTCGAAGAGCTTGAGGAACGAAGCCTGGGTCCCGGTCGCTCCCTTCACGCCGAGAAGCGCGAGCGACTCCTGGCGGAAGCGGAGCTCGTGGTGATCGAGCACCAGGTCGTGGAGCCAGAGGGTCGCGCGCTTGCCGACGGTGGTGAGCTGCGCCGGCTGGAAGTGGGTGAAGGCGACCGTTGGGGTTTCTTTCCACCGCTCCGCGAAGTCGCGGAGCTTTCCGATGAGGTTGACTGTGCGCCGACGAACGAGCTCCATCCCCTCGCGCATCTGAACCAGTTCACTGTTGTCGGTGACGTAGGCGGAAGTAGCGCCGAGGTGAATGATCCCCTTCGCGTTCGGCGCCTGGAGGCCGAGTGCGTAAATGTGCGACATCACGTCGTGCCGCACCTCGCGCTCCCGCTTCTCCGCCTCGTCGTAATTGATGTTCTCGAGGTTGGCCCGCAGCTCGGAGAGCTGTGCGTCGGTGATCGGGAGCCCGAGCTCCTGCTGAGCCTCGGCGAGGGCGAGCCAGAGGCGCCGCCACGTCCTGAATTTGAAGTCCGGCGAGAAGATCGCGGACATCTCGCGGGAGGCGTAGCGTTCGGTCAGCGGTTGAGAGGCGGTCGTTCGTCCTGTCACGGGTCGATTATATGTGATAAATCCGCGTCAGGGGACCGATCGCCGGAAAGGCGAGCCGCTTGCATTTTCCCCGCGATGGGACAAACTCCCACTTCGATGGTCGCAGGCCTCCAACAGCTCATCCGTTCCCGCCACCTGATCGCGGTCCTCACCGCGCGCGACCTCAAAGCCCGCTATCGAGGCTCGGTCCTCGGCTTTTTCTGGTCGCTGGCCAATCCGCTTCTTCTCCTGGGCGTCTACACGTTCGTCTTCACCGTGATCTGGCCGCGCCCGGGCGACACGGGTGCCTATCCGTTGTTCCTGTTCGCCGGGATTCTTCCCTGGACGTTCTTCGCCGGCGCCGTGATGGAGTCGACGCAGTCGATCTCCTCCAACGCAGGGCTGGTGAAGAAGGTTCTGTTTCCGGCCGAGGCGTTGCCGCTGGTGGTGGTGGCCTCGCACCTGGTGCATTTCGCGCTCGCTCTGCCGATTCTTCTTCTCGCGGTAGCGATCGCGGCGCTGATGGGGAAGGCTACGGTGACGTGGTTGATCCTTCTCGCGCCGGTCTACATGCTCGTTCAGACGGTCTTCGTCGCGGGAATCGCGCTGGCGGTGTCGTCGGCGTCGGTTCTTTTCCGCGACCTGCGGGACCTGGTCGCCAACGTCCTCCAGCTCGGGTTTTTTCTGACGCCGATCCTTTATCCAGTGGGGGGAGACATCGTCCCCGAGTGGCTGCGCGGGCCGCTGCGGCTGAATCCGATGACTCCGTTCGTCGTGGCCTACCAGAGCATCTTCGTATTCGGCACACTCCCCTCGATGCTCGACACTCTGCTGATGATTTTCTACGCCGCACTGGCTCTGTTCGCCGGTTTCTTCGTCTTCGACCGGCTGCGCGACACCCTGGCGGAGGTCCTTTGAGCCGCCAGTTCGCCATCTCCGTGCGGAACGCTTCGAAGAGCTACAGGCTCTACGGCCGCGGATCCCAGTTCCAAACGCTCAAGAGCGCGCTGTTGAAACGGGAGATCCGTCCATCGGCGGAGGGGTCGGTGGAAGCGCTGCGCGAGGTCACCTTCGACGTGAACCGGGGGGAAGCGTTCGGCCTGATCGGCCGGAACGGATCGGGAAAGTCCACGCTGCTCAAGCTGATCTCCGGGATTATCCGGCCGACCGAGGGGGAGATTCTCGTGGACGGTCGCATCTCGGCGCTCATCGAGCTGGGCGCCGGGTTCCATCCGGAGATCACCGGCCGGGAGAACATTTTCATCAACGGGATCATGATGGGGCTGACGCGGCGCGAGATCGAAGAGCGCTTCGACAGGATCGTGGAGTTCGCCGGAATCGGCCCGTACCTCGACCAGCCGGTCAAGACCTACTCCTCCGGCATGTACGTCCGGCTCGGTTTCGCGGTCGCGGTGCACGTCGACCCGGACATCCTCCTGATCGACGAGGTGCTCGCCGTGGGGGATGAAGAGTTCTCCCAGAAATGCGTCGCGAAGATCCAGGAGATGAAATACAGGGGCGTGACGCTGCTCGTGGTCACCCACCAGCTCGACCTCGTCCGAACGCTCTGCGATCGCGCTCTCTGGCTGGAGAAGGGGGAGATGGCCGGCCTCGGCGACCCGGTCCGCGTGGTCGATTCCTACCTCCAGGAAGTCGCGGGAGTCCGGCCGCGAGTCGAGGAAGAAGAGGAAGAGGATGAAGAGGAAGAGGGCGGCGATTCCGACGAGACCGCCGAAGAGGAACGGTGGGGCTCCGGCGAGCTGGTGATGACGCGCGTGGCCCTGACGGATCACGAGGGGCGGGAGCTGGTCGCGCTCGGAGCAGGGACGCCGGTCGCGGTCGAGATCGACGTCGAAGTCCGCGAGCCGCAGAACGACTTCGTCTTCGGCGTCGGGATCTTCCGCTCCGACGGAACCAACGTTTACGGGACGAACACCGACATCGAGGGCTTTCTCTCCCGGCGGATCGACGGCCCTTCCCGCATACGGTTCGTCATCCCGTCGCTCGACCTGATCGGCGGCAACTACCGCGTCGACGCCGCCATCCACACGCGGAACGGGCGGGCATTCGACTATCGCCGGGGGGCGATCCGATTCGTCGTCGGCTCCAGGACCCACGACACCGGCGTCTACCGGCCAGCACACAAGTGGGAGTTCTCGGGAGCGATCGTGATCAACCCGATGGACGACATCCACCGGAACGTTCCATCGCCGATCGCCGAGACGATGCAGGATCTCGACGCGGAGGCGATGCGCAAGGCGCGAGAGAAGAAAAAGAAGCCGAAGAAGCCTTGACACCTGTTCTTCACCGGTCGAAACTCTGAGCGTGCCTCACTTCGCAAGCGCGCGGAACCCCGCGCCGACCACGCGCGTCACCATACGCGCCGTGGTGCTCCTCTCCGGAGTCCTCACGATCGTCTTCCTCGTTTCATTCATGTTCTCGGAGGAAGGGATCGCGGAGCTGCGGGACGCGCGCATGCGTGTCGACGGGCTGCGAACGGAGGTCGAACGGCTCCAGCGCGAGAACGACGAGCTGCAGCGCGAGATCGAAAGCCTCCGAGCCTCGAATTTCGCCGTGGAGAAGATCGCGCGCGAGGACCTGGGGATGTCCCGGCCGGGAGAGTTGATCTACATGTTGCCGGACCCGCCCGCCGCCCCGGCGGCTACTCCGCCCAGGTGATGATCAGCATCAGCGTGGTGACGCCGACCACGAACTCATCCTGATTCTGAAGCTCGTACTGCTCGGTGAGCCGCTTCCCGTTCACGAAAGTCCCGTTCGTCGAGCTCAGGTCCTTGAGCAGGACCACACTGTTCCGGATCTCGATCGCGGCGTGCTCGCGCGAAACCTCGACGTCGTCCAGCGGGATCGTGGCGCCGGTCCGGCCGATCGTCGCCCGAGGAGACTCGATCCGGAACACCTTCCCCGGGTCCGCGCCGTCCGTGATCGCCACGGCGAAGCGCCGATCCTTGGGAATCAGGAGGTCGCCCGTCGCCTTGTTCGGAGGCGACACCACATCCGTATCCTCGGAAGGAGGCGGTGGGACGTGGCGGCTCGAGCGGGACATGGTCATGTCCCCCAGATCGGATGCAGCCTTGGCCGGGGGTGGTTCGGAAGGCGCCGCGGTTGCAGGCACCGCGACCGGGGGAGCCGCCGCAACGGGCGCCGCGGCTTCCTCGAGCTCGGGATTCCTGATCTCGAAGACCTGCTGGCACTTCGCGCAGCGGATCCTCTTGGAGGGCTTTCCCTCGAAGCGGCCGACTTCGTACTGATACCGCGCTGCGCAACTGGAGCATTCGATGATCAATGTCGATAGGCCTCGGGAATGCCCGGACGATAGCAAAGCGGCGCAAAATCTTCAATCAGAGTAGTTTTCGCCTCCCCATCCTTGCGAAATCAGGGTTTCGGATGGCCGCCCTCGTGCATCGGGCGAAAGGTTTGCTCCCTCGTGGCGGGAGCATTCGTTAGAATCGGGCGCCGCCCGAAGAAGCGAGCGAAATCGAGGAACCCTTTGACTGCAATCACCCAGGTATCACCTTCTGAGGCCGCGATCGATCCGATCCGCGCGCTGAAAGCCCTCGAGGCGGAGATCCGCCCGAGAAAGAGCATGATCGTCGCTTTCTCCGGCGGTGTCGATTCGGGAGTCCTTCTCGCCGTCGCGGCGCGGGTGCTGGGCGAGCGGGTGGTCGCTCTCACGGCTGACTCCGCCTCGATCCCGAGGCAGGAGCTCGAGGATGCGAAGGCATTCGCCCGCGGGCTCGGGGTCGAGCACCGGATGATCGCCACGGCCGAGCTCGACCGGCCGGAGTACAGTCGCAACGAGCCCGACCGCTGCTTCTGGTGCAAGCAGACGCTGTTCGACGTCTGCGCGGGCCTCGCCCGAGAGGAGGGGTGGGCCGCCGTTGCCTACGGGTTCACCCGGGACGACGTCGGAGACTTCAGGCCCGGGCACCGGGCGGCCCAGGAAGCGGGCGTGATCGCCCCATTGCACGACGCTGGACTCGGAAAGCACGCCATTCGCGCGATCGCCCGACACCTCGGGCTGAACTTGTGGGACAAGCCGGCAGCGCCCTGCCTTTCCTCGCGTGTGCCGTACGGGTCGGAGGTGACGGTGGAGAAGCTGGCGAAGATCGAGGC
>JBHEPS010000136.1:6307-6585 GCA_046260175.1 Thermoanaerobaculia bacterium | reverse complement strand
ATGTTGATGGTCGAAAGGACGTTCTCGACACCGTGCGAGTGGTGCTCGATCCCGCGGGCGTGCATGAGGAAGCTCGTCTTCGCCGTCCCCCACAGCTCGGCGGCCGCGCGGATCGACTTCTCCGCGATTCCCGTCACCTCGGCCGTCCGGCGCGGCGTCCACTGGCGGACGTGCTCCGCGACGGCATCGAAACCGACCGTGTGGTTGTCGATGAAGTCGTGATCGAGCCAGTCGTTCTCGATCATCAGGTTGAGGATGCCGTTAAACAGCGCTGCGTC
>JBHEPS010000136.1:6007-6297 GCA_046260175.1 Thermoanaerobaculia bacterium | reverse complement strand
GTCGGGAAGCGACACCACCGGGTTGAAGCAGATCAGCACGAGCCCCTTGATCTCGCCCGCGTCGATCTTCCGCATCATCTCGACGCAGTCGACGCCCGCCTGCGGCAGCTCCTCGGGAGTGATCCCCCACACCTTCGCCACCGCCGCGCGATGCTCCGGGTTGTCGATGTCGCGCCAGCCCGGAAGCTGCTCCGCCTTCTGCCCGTGCTCGCGCCCACCCTGCCCGTTCCCCTGGCCGACGACCGTGCCGTACGCGCAGAAAGGCCGGCCGATGCGTCCGGAAGCGAGGA
>JBHEPS010000136.1:403-5822 GCA_046260175.1 Thermoanaerobaculia bacterium | reverse complement strand
GTCCCGCCCCGGCTTGACCGGGAGGAAGAGGTCCGCCGTGCGGGCGATCGGCGTGATGCGCGGATCGATCACGATGACCTTCCCGCCGTTCTCGCGCGCCTGCCAGACGTAGTTCGTCGTGATGGGCGAGCACTCGGCCGTGTTCGACCCGGCGATGATGACGACTTCCGCCTCGAGGATGTCATCCCAGGGGCTGGCGCTCCGATCGATGCCGAAGGCTTTCTTGTTCCCGGCACCCGCGCTGACCATGCAGAGCCGCCCGTTGTAATCGATGTAGCGGGTCTTGAGGCACATCCGGGCGAACTTCCCCATCAGATACGCCTTCTCGCTCGTCAGGCTGGCGCCCGACAGGACACCCATCGCGTCCGGTCCGTACGTCGTCTGGATGCGCTCGATCTCGGAGGCGACGCGCGCGATCGCCGCGTCGTACTCCATCGGCGAGAAGCCCCCCTCGGCCTCCGGATCGCGGCGTAGGGCCTTGGTCAACCGGTCCTGGTGCCCCCCCTGAAGGTAGCGCTTCACCCCTTTCGGGCAGAGCATCCCCTTGTTGAAGGGGAAGTCGTAGCGCGGCTCGAAGCCGATGACGACGTTGTCCTTGACCTTCAGGTTGATCCCGCACTGCTGCCCGCAGAAGCAGCAGTGGGTGGAGACCATCTTGTCGGGCTCGACGTCGGTCTCGAGGCGCGCGCCTTCCATCCGGTTCAGATGCGGTCCCCAGACTTCGCCGAGGATCTCTTGAGATTTGGGTAATTTGGCCATTTACTCCGTCCTGATGGGCGCGTCGAACGGGTCGACGGCCCCGGCGCCCGCGCGCGCCCAGACCTGTCCCTGCGCGAGCGCGAGCAGCGTTCTCCGGCATGCCGGGCAGATCCGCTGATAGTGGTCGATTCCGCCGGTCGCGGTCTCGTAGCGGTAGCCGAGCTCGCGCTCGACCCGGATGAGATCTTCCACCTGAAGGAGCGGCGCGAACTCCGCGCTGCAGCGCCCGCACGCCGCCATCCCCTCGGCCGCCGCCACATCCTTATAGAAGCTGACGCCGAGCTGGGCCGGCCTCTGGAAGATGTGGAAGAACTTCCCGAAGGGGAGATAGAGGAGCGTGAAGATCACGGTGATCGCGTGCAGCAGCGCGAGAAAGTCGTAACCGTATCCCTGCATCCAGGTGTAGCTCGCGGTGAGAAGAAGGCCCGTGATGCTGATCGCGAAGAGCAGGATCAGCGGAAGAAAATCCTCGGCGGCGCGCTGAACGGCCGCCGCGCCGTGATCGAGCATCCTCCGCCTCATCGCCAGCATCACCCCTCCAATCACCAGGAAGGAGGACCAGACGAGGCCGTGAAAAATCATGAAGGCGGTGATCGAATAGACCTCGAACGAGGTCGTGGGGAAGCCGAAGATGAAGGTCCGGTACGACTCGAACTCACCCGGCACCGTCTCGAAGTGGATCCACCCGAACACGAGCGGGAAGGTGATCGCGAAGGCGAGGATGCAGCCCCACATGATCAGCGCGTGCGCCAGCCCGCGCGTGTGGCCGCGCTTGAAGATGAAGCGGTTGAGGGCAAAGTCGCCGCCCACGCGCCGGAACCATTGCTCGACGTTCCGCGCGAAATACTTCCGGCGGAAGAAGACCTGCCACCCTCGCCGCCAGTAGAGGCGAGTCGGCGGCCGCTGCAGCCACATCGAGTAGCGATAGGTGATCGCGAAGGTCGCGAAGAGAACCGAGAACGTGTAACCAACGAGGGCCGCGTCGAAGTGCTGGAGGTTGCGCGAGCCGACGACGATCAGCACGGCCAGCACGACCGTGAACAGCACTCCCCACCCCAGCGCGACCATCCGCTCGCGTCCGAAACGCCCGAAATTCACCGAGACAATCTCCTCTCCCGGCATCCTTGTTTCAGGATGCGAAGCGTCCTATGACGGATCTCATTGCTCCCGAGACGTGATCCTGCACGAGGCGGACCGGTGTGGCAAGCGGAGTGCGCAATTTCGAGGGCGAGGGCGAGGGACGAGGGACGTGAAAACCACGCCGGTCCCGCCGTCATCCTGAGTAAAGGAACCGCGCTGGAGCTCGGGTGTCGATTCAATGACCCGAGGTTGCGCACGATTGCGAGAAGAGAAACAAGGGGGCAGGAGGCAGGGGGCGGGGGACAGGGCCCCACGCTGGACTTTTTCCTGTCTCCCGCCCCCTTGTTGGTGACCACCGAAAGGTTGGTTCATTAGAAGAGGCTGTGAAAGAAACCAGAGGGGGCGCGCTGGAGCTCGTGTGGGGATTCAATCACCCGAGGTCGAGCGCGATCGCGAGATGAGAAACAAGGGGGCAGGGGGCGGGGGGCGGGGAAAATCTGTACGCCACGCTGGACTTTCCCTGCCCCCCGCCTCCTGCCCCCTGCCCCCTTTTTGATGACTACGGAAAGGGTGGTTCATGAGAGGGGAGCGCCGAGGTGAGGAGGGTGATCACGTGAAACCGTGAGCGCGACCGAAGGAACTCAGAATTGCAGGATCCTGCCACCTGCGGATTCCCCCCGCACCGGCCAACGGGATCGGACAGTGGGAATCACACGAGGACCGAGGGGCGAGGAGCGCAACAGCAACTCCTTTCAGCGGAGGGTAGTGCCGATTGGTTTTTGCTCTTGTTGTTCCCTCGCCCCTCGCCCCTCGCCCCTCGTCCCTCGCCCCTCACCGCGCGCAGCGAAAGCCGACGTTGTTGAACGCTCTCAGCTCGGGACTCTTGCCTCGGAAACCGGGGCGGTACGCGCCGCAATAGCTCGCCGAGCAGAACCACGAGCCGCCTTTGGCGACTCTCAGGCCGCTCGCCCCGTTCTCGTACGGATCGGCCGTCCACTCCCAGACGTTCCCGATCATGTCGGCGAGCCCGATCGGATTCGGAGTGAACGAGCCGACCGGAGACGTGTAGAAAAAGCCGTCCTCCATCCGGTTCTTCGCAGGCCAGGCGCCCTGCCAGAAGTTCGCGTGAGGAACTTTGTGCGGAACGCTGGGATCCGGCGAGGTTCCCGCGCGGGCGGCGATTTCCCATTCCGCTTCGGAAGGGAGTCGTTTGCCGGCCCAGGCCGCGTAGGCATTCGCATCGGCCCAGGAGACGAGCACCACGGGATGATCCGCCGCGCGGTCGATCGCGCTGTTCGGACCGAGAGGGTGGCGCCAGTCGGCCCCTGCCACCCGGCTCCAGTCCCGCTCACCCCCCCGGTAGACCCAGCCGCCCCCCTCCCGCTCGGCAGTCGTGACGTGACCGGTCGCCTCGACGAAGGCGGCGAACTGGCGGTTGGTCACCTCGTGACGATCGATGAGAAACGGGGCGAGAGTGACCTCGCGGAGAGGCGCGTCGCCCCTGGCGTGCGACGACTCATCTCCAATCCGGTAGGTTCCCCCGGGAATGGCCACCATCTCGTCAGAAAGAGCACTCGAGGGAGCTCCCTCTCCCCAGGCGCGAAGGGAATCGCCGGAGGAGGGAGCCTGGTGGCGCTCGAGAGTCCAGGCCGTCGCCCCGAGAGCCGCGACGGAGAGCACCAGACTGGCGATCACGACCGGGGGACGCATCACGCACCTCCCGCTCTGCCGTAGATCAGCGCAACGCCCAGCCCGAAGACGAGATGATTGATCAGACTGATCATCCCGCTCCACGGGCTCTGATCCGAACCGCCGCAGGGATTACCCGCGCCCGATACAGCGGGAGAACATGCGTTCTTCGGCTGGCCCGGCTTCGCTTCGCCGGCGCACGGATTCGCGGCGCAGGGATTCGCGGCGCATGGATTTGCAGCGCATGGATTTGCAGCGCAGGGATTCGCAGCCGACGGGGTCGCCTCATCGTGGTCCGCGCACGGATTGCAGGGATTCATGGCGGCAGGATCGTGGCCCGCGGCGCATGGGTTGCCGGCGTCGTGATCCGCGGACGGGTTGCACGGGTTGCCGGCGGTCACGCCGGACGGGCTGCAGGGGTTTGCCGGAGCCGCGGCGCCGCAGGGATTCCCCGCGCCTCCGTCTCCGCCCATCATCGCCGCCGCGACGGGCATGGTGGCGAGCGCGATCGCGGTGATTGCGAGTCCGAAAACTACGCCTCTCACCGCGGGATGCCAGGCTCGTACGCGGCCGAAGAGCCATGCGAAGACGACGGCGTAGAAGAGCCCGACCATCAGGTGCGCGATTCCTCCGGCGATGTACTGCGCCCCGGAGCTCGCGCCGGAGAGCATCATGCTCCCCAGCATCTTCATGATGTTGGTTCCGAACAGAGCCATCACCACGGTCATGATTACGGTCGCAATCACTCCCGCCACGAGCGCGCGGGAGAGGTCCAGGGAACGGGGAGTCGAGTCCTCAGGTGTCATTTGGTGCCTCCTGTCAGGGGACAGGACGAACGGGGGCGGTGAACGATTGCGAAATGCTCAGAGCTTGCGCCTCGGCTCTTTTCGGATCAGGATGGCGCGATGACTGCGCGCGCATTGCTGCTCTGCATCGTTCTCGGGACGGCGGCCGCCTGCACGGGCGAACGGCCGGCCGAAACCGCACCACCCCCCGCCGTCGCGCCCGAGACATCGGCGCCTCAATCCACCCCGCAGGTCGGCGATTCCGCACCCGACCTGACCCTTTCGGACCCGCAGGGAAATCCGGTCACGCTCTCCGACGCGCGGGGACTCCCCGTGGTCCTCGTGTTCTACCGCGGACACTGGTGACCCTACTGCACCCGGCAGGTTGCCGGGCTTCGAGAACTGGAGTTGGGCGATGCCCGTCTCTACGCAGTCAGTCCGGATCCGCCCGAGACGAGTCGCGAGTTCATCGCGAAGATCGAAGGGGATTCCCGTGGCGCGGTCGGCTTCACGCTGCTGAGCGATCCGGACCATGCGGTCATCGACCGGTATGCACTTCGCGATCCCGCATACGCCGGCACCGAGAATGACGGCATCCCGCATCCGGCCGTTTTCGTGATCGATCGGGACGGAATCATCCGATGGTCACGCGTCGAGTCGGACTACAAGCAGCGCCCGAGCGTGGAAGAGATCCAGGGAGCGCTGGAAGAGCTGGGAGCCAGGGGCCAGGGGCCAGGGAAACCAACACCAACCCCGCTTTTGCCGCTGCCTTTACTTCTGCCTTCTGCCTTCTGACTTCTGCCTTGTCCCTTCTGCCTTCCTGCCTTCTGACTTCTACCTCGCGAGCCTCTCCCGCACCCTTGCGGCGAAAAGCCGCGAGACGAGAGCGAGGGTGCCGAGGAGGAGGCCGGCGACGATGACGCGGAGAAATGCCTCGCGCGGGGAGACGAGCCCGGCGAAGAGCGCCGAAGCGAGGTAGGTGAAGATGAAGATCCCCGGAATCGTGCCGACGAACGTTGCCACGAAGTAATCTCGTGGGCTGATCCGCGCGGCGCCGGCCGCGTAGTTGAGGACGTTGTAGGGAACGATCGGGACCAGCCGCATGA
>JBHEPS010000136.1:0-393 GCA_046260175.1 Thermoanaerobaculia bacterium | reverse complement strand
CGCTCTCGAGCATCCGGTTGAGCCGCTCCGCGCGTCTGCGGAGGATCTGCTCGACGCGGCGCGAGCCCGATCGCCCGATCAGGTAGGGAAAGGCCGATCCGACCGTCGACGCAACCAGGACCCAGACGCCACCGAGGAGCCAGCCCCAGATCACTCCGGCCGACAGGGTGAGCGCGGTGGCGGGAGCGAGCACGAGGTTGAAGACCGTATACAGCGCGATGAAGGCGAGAGGAGCCCACCACCTGCCGCCGACCTGCTCGAGCCACCCCACCACGCCATCGACATCGAGAGTCCCGCTCGACAGGGCGATCCACACGCTGATGATCGCGACTCCGATCGCGACTGCAATGACAATTCTTCGTGCGGACATACTCATCGTCTCCAGTCGTTGAG
>JBHEPS010000135.1:3560-6625 GCA_046260175.1 Thermoanaerobaculia bacterium | reverse complement strand
CCCCCTTGTTGATGACCACCGAAAGGCTGGTTCATTAGAAGGGGCAACTCTCCAGCTGTCCCTCCCCCAGTGGCGGAGGATTCATCCTTCGACGCCTTCCGCGCCCCGCGCCCCTCGCAGCCGACCGGATCTTCTCTTCTCCCGAGTCTGAATTTATTGCCATACTCGTTGTGTATGATTATCATACATCCATGGAATTGACTCTCCCCCGCTTCGCCAGCACCGCGCTCGAGCGCGCCCTTGTCGTCTCTCCGGTCACCGTGCTGACCGGAGCCCGGCAGACCGGCAAGACCACGCTGGTCCGTAGCCTCGAAGCTCTTGCCGGAGTCCCCTACCACACGCTCGACGATCTCGATCTCCGCCACCAGGCGGACGAAGATCCGGAGTCGCTGGTCGCGCGCGCCCCCCGGCTCATCCTCGACGAGGTCCAGCGCGCGCAGTCGCTCCTCTTCGCCGTCAAGCGAGCGGTCGATGAGGAACCGCGCCGAACGCCTGGCCGTTTCGTTCTCACCGGCTCGGCGAACCTGCTGATGCTCGAAAAGGTCTCGGAGACGCTTGCCGGTCGCGCGGTCTACGTCACGCTATGGCCCCTCACCCGGCGCGAACGACTCGGGATGGGGCGCGCCGGTCTATGGAGCGAGCTCCTCGCGGCTCCGTTCACCTCCTGGCGCGAGATTCTTCTGGCGGATGGAGCGCCGGAGGGCGACTGGCGCGCAGCCGCGAGGATCGGCGGCCTCCCCGTCCCGGCACACGAGCTCGAGGACGCAGGCGCGCGCGAGCTCTGGTTCTCCGGCTACGTGCAAACCTATCTCGAGCGCGACCTTCAGGCGTTGCGGGCGGTCGAGAACCTGGCCGATTTCCGACGCCTGATGCGCGCCGCCTCCCTTCGCATCGCGAATCTGGTCAACCAGACCGAGCTCGCGCGCGACGTCGGGATCTCGCAGCCGCAGGTGCACCGCTTCCTCAATCTCATGGAGGCGAGTTACCAGGCGATTCGTCTGCCGGCATTCGCGGTGAACCGCACGCGCCGGCTGATCAAGGCCCCCAAACTCTACTGGAGCGACACGGCGCTCGCCCTTTACCTCGGAGGAGAATCCGAGCCTCGCGGAGCGCACCTCGAGAACCTCATCCTGATGGATCTCGTCGCCTGGCGCGACGTTCAGCCGCGTCGCCCCGAGGTGCTCTACTGGCGGACGGCGGCCGGACAGGAGGTCGACTTCGTGATCGAGACCCCGAAGAGAGTGTTCCCGATCGAAGTCAAAGCCTCGGGCCGGATCACGACATCCGACGCCAGAAACCTCGAGATCTTCCTCGACGATTACGCCGATCTCGCGGACGGCGGCCTTCTCCTTCACGGCGGCAACGAGATGTTCCCGCTCACGCGCCGCGTCCTCGCAGCACCCTGGTGGATGGTCTGTTGAGAAGGAACGGCTTTCCAGCCGTTCTCACCGGACGCGCAGCTTTCAGCTGCGCGCGCAGGGAGGAGGTCATCGCGCAGTGAGCGCAGGCCTTTCTCCCGTTCCCCCGTGCCATAATCCCTCTTTCCAACGAACGAAGGGCACCTTGGCGGACACCATTTCGCATTACACCATCCTGCGTAAGCTCGGTTCAGGCGGCATGGGAGAGGTCTATCTCGCCGAGGATTCGAAGCTGCGCCGTCAGGTGGCGCTCAAGCTCCTGCCGGGTGACGTGGCCGGCGACGCTCACCGCCTCCGCCGGTTTCTCCAGGAAGCGCATGCCGCTTCGGCGCTCTCTCACCCGAACATCGGCGTCATCTACGAGATCGGCGAGACCGACCAGGGTGCTCCATTCATCGCGATGGAGTACATCGAAGGGACGACGCTCGACGCGAAGATCGCCGGCAAGCCGATGCCGCTCGCGGAGATCCTCGACATCGCGATCGAGGTCGCCGAGGCGCTCGACGCGGCGCATGAAAAAGGGATCACGCATCGCGACATCAAGCCGTCGAACCTCATGATCACGGCCCGCGGCCACGTGAAGGTCGTCGATTTCGGTCTCGCAAAGAGAATCGGGGAGAGCACCAACGATCCGGAGAGCATCACCCACGTGCAGACCCAGGAGGGAATCGTCGTCGGGACGGTCGCGTACATGAGCCCCGAGCAGGCTCTCGGTATCCCGATCGACCACCGCACCGATCTCTTCAGCCTCGGCACCGTCCTGTACGAGATGGCCACCGGGCGGCTTCCGTTCAGCGGACGAAGCGCGACCGAGACGATCGAGCAGATCCGCCACGCGCAGCCCGACGCGATCGCGCGCTACAACTACGGCGCGCCGCCCGAGCTCGAGCGGATCATCCGGAAGCTGCACGAGAAGGAGCCCTCCAACCGCTATCAGTCGGCGCGCGAGCTCGAGGTCGACCTGCGCAATCTGCGCCGCGACAGCAGTTCGGGGGAGCGGGTCGCTCCTCCGCCCGCTGCGAAAAGAAGTTTCGCGATTCCGATCGCGATCGCCGCCGCGGCCGTCGTCGTGGCCGTTGCGCTCGCGGCGTTCGTCTACACGAATCGAGAGCCGGTGGCCCCGAAGGCGGAGCTGCGGCTCCAGCAGGTGACCTACGAGCCAGGGCTCGAGAGCGAGCCGAGTCTGTCGAAGGACGGGAAGTTCCTGGCCTACACCTCCGACGAGGATGGCAACCTCGACATCCGCGTCATCCCGACCGGAGGGGGGCAGGCGATCAAGGTGACCGACACCGAGGCCGACGATGCGCAGCCGAGCTGGTCGCCGGACGGCTCGCGGATCGCGTTCGTCTCCGCGCGTGATGGCGACGGGCGTCTCGCGCTGCCGCTCAGCGTCGGCAATCTTCAGACGCACGTTTTGGGTCGAGGCGGCGACATCTTCATCGTCCCTGCCCTCGGAGGCACACCCGTCAAGCTCGTGAGCGATGGGTACTATCCCGCATGGTCTCCCGGCGGGAACGAGATCGCATACGTCACCGGGCGCCTCGGAAACCGGGACCTCTGGGTGATCCCTTCGGCGGGCGGCGAGCCACGCCGGCTCGTGAGCGACGAAAGCTTCGACTACCACCCCACATGGTCGCCCGACGGAAG
>JBHEPS010000135.1:0-3550 GCA_046260175.1 Thermoanaerobaculia bacterium | reverse complement strand
GCCGGGGCCAGTCGCCGAGGCGATCTACGCCGCGCTATTCGATCCGGATCGTGCCGGCGGAGGGAGGAGAGCCACGGAAGCTTCTCGCCGAGTCCACGTTGATGATGCGTCCCGTCTGGTCGGCGGACGGGAAGACGCTATTTTTCTCGCGCACCAGCGCGGGCGCGACGAACATCTGGAAGATCGCACTCAGCGGCGAGCTCGCCCCCCTCGGCCCGGCCGAGCGCGTGACGCTGGGGGAGGGGAACGATCTCTATCTCACCGGGCCGGACGCCTCGGGGCGACTCGCCTTCGCGACGATCAAGCACCGCTCCGACATCTGGGAGCTGACCGTCGAGACGGGAGCGTTGCGACAGGTCACCCGAGAGACTCCGGTGGAAGACACCGCGCAGCTGTCGGCAGACGGGAAGACGCTGGTGCTCGAGTCGTTGCGGGACGGCGCGCCGGGAATCTGGACGGCCGATCTGGACGGAAAGATGCTGACGCGGGTGGGGGGCGGACTGTTTCCGCGCTGGTCACCGGACGGGCGGCAGATCTCTTACACGCAGCCCGATCCGCCGGGCATCGTCGTGCAGCGGCTGGGTGACGTCGCCGCCCGGCTCATCGCGCCCAATGCCACCCTCGCCAGTTGGGCGCCCGATGGGCGCCATCTGCTCGTGGAGAGGCGGGGTGAGAACCAGACCGCGGTCATCAGCGTCAACGTGGAAGACGGCCGCGAGCAGATGATTCTCGGCGGGCTTGCATCGGCGGGCGCGGGAGTGCACATGGCGCCCGATGGAATGATGGTCTACCAGGGCAGCGATGCCGTCGCGATCCGCCAGGTCTGGATGAGAGCGGCGGGAAGCGCCGAGCCGCAGCAGGTGACCAGCGGACCGGATGAGTGTTCCCATCCGCAGCTGCGCCCGGGCGACTCCGACCAGATCGTCTACCTCGAGAACCACAAGAACATCCTCCTCCGCTCGCTCGCAACGGGGGAGACGCGGCGGCTCGCCGAGTTCACCGAGGCCAACCTCATCATCGACTACCCCTCCTGGTCGCCGGATGGCACGAAGGTCTACTTCACGATGTCGAAAAACGTCGGCGACATCTTCCTCCTCGACAACTATTGAGAGTGGCGGAGGATTCATCCTCCGGCCGTAGGGCAAAGCTTTCAACTTTGCGAAAAGGGGTCGAAGCTTTCAGCTTCGGCCGGGTTTCGGGCGCTGTGGCGAGATCCTGCAAATCCGCCAAATCCGCCACGCGGCTGAAAGCCGCGCTTCCTGTGAGCAAAGCTGGAAGCTTTGCCTACCGCCACTCTTCGAACTCCGGTGGGAGGAGCGCCAGGATCTGGGCGGAGCTCCGCGTCTTCGACTCACTGCCACATGGCGCGACCGGGCTCTGCCGCGGCCTCTTCCGGGCGCGCAGTCATTCGGTGATTTCGCGGGTGTATCATCAGCGGTCCAATAACGGAAAAGTCAGCCCTACGCGACGAGGCTCCTTCGGGTTCCGGGAAGCAGCGAGTTCGTCGCGTCGCGACAGGAAGGCGAGCGAGACCGATGGGCTTGTCGGAAGGGAGCGAGCTGGGGGGGTACACCATCGCCGGACCGCTCGGATCCGGAGGGATGGGCGAGGTGTATCGCGCCTACGACCGGAGGCTCGACCGCGACGTCGCGATCAAGCTGGTGCGCGGGGACCGGATCAGCGAGTCGGCTTTCAAGCGTCTCGCGAGTGAGGCGCGCGCTGCATCGGCGCTCAACCATCCCGGAATCGTCACGATCTACGAACTGGGAGCCAGCGGCGAAACGACGTTCGTCGTCATGGAGCTCGTGGCGGGAGGCTCTCTGCGGCAGTTGCTCGAGGATGATCGGACGCTGCCGGTGTCACGGGCGTGCGAGATCCTGCGACAGCTGGCCTCCGCCCTGGCGGCTGCGCACGCGCGCGGGATCGTTCATCGCGATCTCAAGCCGGAGAACGTCGTCTTCTCTGAGGACGGGCGCACCGTGAAGATCGTCGACTTCGGACTCGCGAGTCGCGCAGCCCGTCCCCGGGTGTCGAACACTGCGCCGACCGAGTCGATCCCTGCGACCTCCGTCGCGCCGTTTGGAACTCCCGCCTACATGGCGCCCGAGCAATGCCGGGGAGAAGAGGGAGACGCGAAGAGCGATCAGTTCGCGCTCGGCATGATCGCATTCGAGATGCTCGCGGGGCTCAATCCATTCCGTCGTCCACTGTCGATCGAGTCGATCGCGGCCATCCTGCACGAGCCGATGCCTCGATTGCCACGCCGCGTTCCGCGATCACTGCGGCGGATCGTGACGCGTCTGCTCGAGAAAGATCCCCAGCGCCGTTACCCGGATCTCACTGCCATGCTCGCCGACCTCGAGAAGGTCCGGGTCACGCGCCAGACGGTGGTCGCCGCGGCCGGCGCCCTGGCAGCGGTGATCATTCTCGCAATCGGTGCATTCCTGAACTTCGCAGGCGATGATGATGCGGACGTGGCGTCATCGAAGCCTCCGGCCGTCGCGCTCGCGGAGATCGAGGATGAGTATCTTCGAAGCCGCTATCTCCGGGAAAAATTCGGCGAGCCCGACCTGCGGACGATCGCGGCGCTCGAGAGTGTCGTGAAGCGAGATCCGCTGCACGCCCAGGCGTGGGCTTCGCTGGCGCGCTCGTACGCGAACCGCTATTTCTACGAGGAGCCGCTGCGGGAGTGGGAGGAGAAGGCGTTCATCGCGGTCGAAAAAGCGCTCGCTCTCGATCCGAACCTCGCCGACGCCTACGTGGCGCGGTCGACGCTGCTCTGGACGCGTGCGCACGGTTTTCCGAATCGCGAGGCTCTCGCGGACACGCAGCACGCGATCCGCCTCGCGCCCGAATCGGCCGACGGTTACGGCGCCTCGACTCTGATCCTCATGCATACGGGCCTGTTCGATCAGGCCGAGCACGACATCGCGATCGCCCGCCGGCTGCAGCCGAGCGACCGGAACTGGCTCGTCCGCGAAGCGTACGTCTATTTCCTGCAGTGGAAGTGCGATCGTGCCGCGGAGATCTTTCAGCGACTCGATCCGGGAGTGACGCACGTGCGCGTACTCGACTGCGCGGGTCGGACGGCCGAAGCGGAGGCGATGCTGGAGGCGTTGGTCGCGCGCCGGAGCTCGGACAACCTGCTGGCCACTCAGGCTCTCTTCGCGGCGCGGCGCGGAGAGCGTGATCGCGCTCTTCAACTCATCGACGAGGCGATCCTCCTCGACCAGGGGCTGGGACACGTGCATCACGTCCAGCACACCATCGCGGAAACCTATGCGCGGCTCGGAGAGACCGCGCTTGCTCTCGAATGGCTGGACCGTGCCGCGCGCACAGGATTCCCCTCGCTGCCGACGTTCGATCGCGATCCCGACCTCGCCGGCATCCGCGATACACCGGGGTACCGGCAACTGGCCGAGCGCCTCGAGACTGAGCGGGAGGAGCTGCGTCGCGTTCTCGCGCTCCGGCATCACTCCTCGACGCTCGCAGCGCGGTGAGGTCCGGCTGGCCGGAGAACACCTCCGACCAGCCCGGAAGATCGCTACTC
>JBHEPS010000134.1:5976-6657 GCA_046260175.1 Thermoanaerobaculia bacterium | reverse complement strand
GATCGGAAGCGGGCGAGCGCGATCGGTTACCGGAGACCGGGGGGTCCGTTCCTTCTCCCGATCTCCACAAGACTTAGGAGGGTACTGAATGAAGTCCGTTATCAGATTGACGTGCTTCTCGCTGGTTTTCCTGCTCGCGACGACAATGGCGTTCGCGCAGGGCACCACGGGAACTCTCACCGGCACGGTCATCCACGAGGGAGTCGGACTCCCTGGTGTGACCGTGTCCATCACTTCGCCGAACCTGCAGGGTTCGCGAACGACGTATACCAACGAGTCCGGAGCCTACAACTTCGGCGCGCTTCCCCCGGGTGACTACACCGTCACCTTCAACATGGAGGGGATGCAGAACGTGGTGAAGACTGCCCGGGTCGGCCCGGCGCAGACTGCTCGCGCCGATGCGAACCTGGCGCTCTCGGCGATCGCAGAATCGATCACGGTCACCGCATCGGCGCCGGCCGTTCTCGAGACGACCGAAGTTCAGACCAACATCCAGTCGGATCTGGTCGACGAGCTTCCGATCGGACGCACGCTGCTGGCGACGACCAACCTCGCCCCGGGCGTGACCTCGACCGGTCCAAACAACGCGACGACGATCTCGGGCGGCTTCGCGTTCGACAATCTCTTCCTGGTCAACGGCGTCTCGGTCGGTGAGAACCTCCGCGGACAGCCGCACAACCT
>JBHEPS010000134.1:0-5966 GCA_046260175.1 Thermoanaerobaculia bacterium | reverse complement strand
CCTCTTCATCGAGGATGCGATCCAGGAAACGACCATCATGACGGGCGCTGTCTCGGCCGAGTTCGGGAACTTCACGGGCGGCGTCGTCTCGGCGATCACCAAGTCGGGTGGGAACGATTTCACCGGTTCCTTCCGCGACTCGTTCACCAATGCCGACTGGACGGCGGACTCGCCGCTGCTCACGACCGAGCCGGCGGACGAGATCAACGAGGTTTACGAAGCGACCCTCGGCGGCCGTATCATCCGCGACCGCCTCTGGTTCTTCGCCGCCGGACGCCAGGAAGAGCTGGTCAACACCCGCACGCTCTCCCGCACGTCCATCGGCTACGACACGGTTCGCAACGAGGACCGGATCGAACTGAAACTCACCGGCCAGGTCACCCCGAAGCACACTCTCGTCGGCTCCTGGCTCGACGCGCCGGTCGAGCGGACCAACGACTGCCAGCTCGGCTGCTTCGACTTCAACTCGATCGATCCGATCGTCGAGAATCCGAATGAGTTCCTCACCGGTCACTACAGCGGCATCCTGACGAACAACCTCCTGGTCGAGGCGCAGTACTCGAACAAGACGTTCTCGTTCGTCGGCTACGGCGGCGACACGTCCGACCGGATTCTCGGAACTCCGATCCGCGACTTCACCACCAACGGCGCCGTCTGGAACGCCCCGTACTTCAGCGGCCTCCTGCCGGAAGACCGCGACAGCGATTCGCTGGCCGCGAAAATGACCTATTACCTCAGCACGAGCATGGGCACGCACAGCCTCACCGGCGGCGTCCAGACCTACCACGAGACCCGGCTGTCCAACAACTTCCAGTCGGCCTCGAACTTCGTTCTCTATCTCAACAACTTCACTCCCGAGCGGACCGGTGACAACTCGGCCCTGATGACCATCGGCGAGAACGACGCCCTCGGCTACTGGCCGGTTCTGGAGAGCTCTCTCGGCTCCGACCTGAACACCGAGGCGGTCTTCGTCAACGACAAGTGGGACATCAACCAGAACTGGTCGGTGAACGTCGGCGCCCGCTACGACCGGAACGACTCCCAGGACTCGGCCGGCAACCCGGTTGCCGACGACTCCCGCATCTCCCCGCGCCTCGGCGCGATCTATGACGTCTGGGGCAACGGAGCCCTGCGCGTCAACGCGAGCTACAGCCACTACGTCTCGCGTCTGGCCGAGACCGTCGCCGGCGCCGGCTCGGTCGCCGGGAACCCGGCTCTGTTCTATTACCTCTACAACGGTCCGCAGATCGGACCGCTCCCGATGCGGGAGGCCCTCGCCCAGTTCTTCAGCTGGTTCGAGAGCGTCGGCGGCGTGAATACCTCCGACCCGGACATCCTCGTCTTCACCCGCATCCCGGGTGCGACCCAGGAGATCATGGGATCTCTCGAGTCCCCCTTCGTCAAGGAAATCACCCTCGGCCTCGGCCACCAGTTCCTCGGCTCCGGCTTCGTCCGCGCCGACTACGTGACCCGCGACTGGGACGACTTCTACATGACCAAGCGCGACATGGAGACCGGACAGGTCGTTTCGAATCCCGCCCTCGGGACCGTGACCGACAAGGCCTTCATCGTCAACTCCAACATGTACGATCGTACGTACGACGCGATGATTCTCCAGGGCGGCTATCGGATGCTCAACAACCGCCTCAACCTCGGCCTCAACTACACCTGGTCCGAGCTCAAGGGCAACATCGTTGGTGAGGCCGGTGGATCCGGGCCGTTTGCCGATACCTCCTTCACGTATCCGGAATACCTCGGCTACGAACGGGCCAATCCGAGCGGTCTGCTTCCCGCCGATCAGACGCACAAAGTCCGCGCTTATGCGGCTTACGACCTGCCGACCCCGATCGGCAACTTCAACTTCTCACTCCTCCAGAATTTCGATTCCGGTTCGCCCTACTCCGCGGTCGGCACCATTCTGACCTCGACGGCGAACACCGGGATCGTCAATCCTGGATATGCCTCACCCCCGAACACCGGGACGTATTACTTCTCGGATCGCGGCGAGTTCCGCTGGGACGACGTCACCTCGACCGACCTCGGCATCAACTACGCCCTTCCGATCTGGAAGGTCGAGCTGTTCGCCCAGGCTGACATTCTCAACATGTTCGACGAGGACGCTCAGGTCGCGGGTGATAGCACCATCTTCACCCGGCAGAGCGCCCAGTGCCTCCAGGCCAACGGCGAGCGCTGCCTGGCCTTCAACCCCTTCACCACGACCCCCGTCGAGGGCGTCCACTGGAAGAAGGGACCGAACTTCGGTCAGCCGACCACTCCGACGACGTTCGCTCAGGCTGGTTCCTTCCAGCTCCCGCTTACGTACCGCTTCTCGCTCGGCGTCCGTTTCTGATCCGGACCTGAAGTAAAGCAGTACCCGGAAGCCCCGGCCGCCAAGGCCGGGGCTTTTTTGTGTTCGTGTGGAAGAGGATCCTTTCCTCTGCTTGATGAAAGAGGGAGGGCATGGAACGCGCGCTTCTTCACCACTGGCCCGGAGGGCAGAGGAAAAGATCCTCTGCCACACCCGGCGAGCCCGGCCACGCCCGAAAATCCAATCAAACGATCCAAAAAACCAACAACTTGAACCCCGGAGCGGGTCCAACTCGGCTAAATCCCGAGCTGTCAGTGACTAAGCCATTCACTGTTCTGTCACAATCTTTGCGGATCAGTCACCGACAGTAACCAACCCTGCGGCCTGCCTTGACGGGTCGTTCCCGCCACTCGGGCCGCGGGGATTTGATAGAAACTGCTCGATTTGAAGGTCCGAAGTCACATCGGGGGGGCGAAATCCGGTAGGATGCGTCCCACTGCGGTTTTTCGGTCCGCCACAAATCAGCAACCGTATCGAAACGTGTCCCATGTCACAGTCCTCACCAACCAAGAAAGGAACACACGTATGAAGTTTACGCGCTACTTGTCTGTCCTCGCGCTTCTTCTGCTCGTCGGCACAATGGCCTTCGCGCAGGGGACGACCGCCACCCTCGGCGGAACGGTCACCCATGATGGAGGTCCGCTGCCTGGTGTGAGCGTCACCATCACCTCCCCCGCCCTCCAGGGCACCCGCACCACGGTCACCAACGAGAACGGCGGATACAACTTCCCCGCCCTTCCTCCCGGCGACTACACGGTCACCTTCGAAATGATGGGCCTCCAGAACGTCGTGCGGACTCAGCGCGTCGGCCTCGCGACGGCCGCGCGCGTGAATGCCGACATGCGGCTTTCGGCGGTCGCTGAAGCGATCACGGTCACGGCTGCAGCACCGGCCGTGCTCGAGACGCAACAGGTCCAGACCAACATCGAAGCGACGCTGATCGAGGATCTTCCGATCGGTCGTACGCTGCAGGCGACGACCAACCTCGCGCCGGGCGTCACCACCAGCGGCCCGAACTCGGGTCTCGTGATCTCGGGAGCCTACTCCTACGACAGCCTCTACCTGGTCAACGGCGCGGTCACGAACGAGAACGTTCGTGGGCAAACGCACAACCTCTTCATCGAGGACGCGATCCAGGAGACCACGGTTATGACGGGTGGAGCGATCTCCGCCGAGTATGGCCGTTTCACGGGCGGCGTCGTCACGGCGATCACCCGCTCGGGCGGCAACGAGTTCTCGGGCTCGTTCCGCGACAGCTTCACGAATCCTTCGTGGCGCGAGACGTCCCCATTCGGCGAGCCGGATGGCCCGGACACCCTCAATGAGGTGTACGAAGCCACCCTCGGCGGCCGCATCATCCGCGACCGGCTGTGGTTCTTCACCGCCGGACGCTACTACGAGAACACAGGACAGGGGCTGCTCACGCGCAGCACGATTCCTTTCGTCACTGGCGACGAGCAGACGCGCCTCGAGCTCAAGCTCACGGGCCAGATCGCTCAGAAACACACCCTCGTCGGCTCGTTCCTCGACATCACGCAGGACCAGACGAACAACTGCTTCATCTCCTGCCTCGAGATCTCGAACGTCGACACCGGCCGCTCGCTGCCGAACGACTTCATGACGTTCCAGTACAACGGCATCATCACGGACAACTTCCTGATCGAAGCCAACTACTCCGAGAAGCACTTCACGTTCGAAGACAGCGGCGGCGACTTCCGCGACGTGGTCAACGGGACGGCCGGCTGGGATGGCGTGGTCACCGGCGCATTCTTCGGCGCCCCGGTCTTCTGCGGCGTCTGCGACCCGGAAACTCGCGACAACGAGGGATACGGACTCAAGGGAACCTACTACCTCTCGACGGGCAATCTCGGAAGCCACAACATCGTCGGCGGCTACGAGAAGTTCAGTGAGTCCCGCCTGTCGAACAACTACCAGTCGGGATCGAACTTCTTCATCAACCTCTACACCGAGCCGTGGGTTCGTACCGACGACGGCGTCTTCCGCCCCATCTTCATGCCGGGTGACACGATCGAGTACTGGCCGGTCCTCCAGCTCTCGCTGGGCTCCGACCTGGCGACCGACTCGTTCTACGTCAATGACAAATGGGACCTCAACGATCGCCTGAGCTTCAATGTAGGCGCTCGCTATGACATCAACGACGCGGTCGACTCGGCGGGCAACACGGTTGCCGACGACTCGAACTTCAGCCCCCGCCTCGGCGTCGCGTACGACTTCTTCGGCAACGGCCGGCTCCGCGGTAATGCCAGCTTCAGCCGCTACGTCTCGCACATCGCCGAGACCATCAGCGGCGGCACCAGCGCCGCCGGACGCCCGGCGTACTTCGCGTGGGAGTATCAGGGTCCCGCGCTCAACCAGGACCTTTCGATGGATACCCGCCAGGTGATGGCGCTCATCTTCGACTGGTTCAACAGCGTCGGTGGCCTCGACAACGAGGAGCACCTCCTCGCCGTCTTCATCCCGGGCGCGACCTCCAAACTCGAGGGATCGCTCACCACTCCGTCCGTCGATGAGTTCCAGATCGGCCTCGGAACCGAGCTCGGTTCGCGTGGTTTCCTTCGCGGCGACATCATTTCCCGCGAGTGGAACGACTTTTACACCAGCCGGATCGACATGACCACCGGCAGGACCTCGGTCGGCGGCGACATGACCGTCATCGAGAACTCCGACCTGTTCACTCGCAAGTACGAAGCGCTTCAGATCCAGGCCGGCTACCGTCCGCACGCCCGCATCAGCATCGGCGGCAACTACACCCTTTCCGAGACGACCGGAAACTCGGTCGGAGAGACCTCTGGCAGCGGACCGGTCAGCGAATCGATCTCCCGTCCCGAGTATTGGGACTTCTCGTGGAACAGCCCCAACGGCCTTCTTCCCACCGACCAGGAGCACAAGCTCCGCGCGTGGGTCTCGGCGGACATCCCGACCCCGATCGGTAACTTCAACGCTTCCGTCCTTCAGCGCTTGGATTCCGGTTCCCCGTACTCGCTGGCGGGCGACATCTACATCCGCGACACCGACCTCGCCGCTCTCGGCGTGGGCGGCGGCGTCACGAATCCCGGCTACGCTCAGCCGCCGCGCTTCGTGACCTACTTCTTCAGCGATCGCGGCGAGTTCCGGTGGGAAGACCTCACCGCGACCGACTTCGCGCTGAACTACTCCCTCCCGATCAGCGCAGTCGAGCTGTTCGTCCAGGCCGAGATGTTCAACATCTTCGACGAAAGCGCACAGGTCAGCGGCGACACGGTCGTCCAGACTCGGCGTAATCGTGCCGATCTCCAGGCGTTCGATCCCTTCACGACCACTCCCGTCGAGGGCGTGCACTACGCGAAAGGACCGAACTTCGGAACCGCGCGGTCAGCCGGCCACTATCAGGCGCCGCGCTCGTATCAGTTCTCCGTCGGTCTCCGCTTCTGATTCAGGACCCGACGTAATCAGTACCGAGCCCCGGCCGAAAGGCCGGGGCTTTTTCTTGTCCAGGCGCGCCGCGGGCGCACGTCATCCTGAGGGAGCGCCGCGCTGAAGCATCGATCCGCGACGATCGGTGGCCGCGACCGAAGGATCTCAAAATGGCAGGATGTCG
>JBHEPS010000133.1:0-6668 GCA_046260175.1 Thermoanaerobaculia bacterium | reverse complement strand
GCCACACCTCGCCGGCCGAAGTGCTGACCTCTCCGACCAGCATCGGAGTGGAGAACGTGCCGTCGTCCTGCTGGGTTGCCGTGTAGATATCGCTGCCGCCCGAGCCGCCGGGACGATCGGAATTGAAGAAGAGGACGAGCGCGCCCGACTCGGGGTGTTCGAACCCCCACGGACCGAACTCGTCGGAGGCCGAGCTGATCTCCGCGATCCGCTGCGGCGCGCCCCATCCGAGATCGTCGTGCGGGTTGCTGCGGTACGAGATGTAGAAGTCGCCCATCCCGAGTCCTCCTTCGCGATTGCTCACGAAGATGAGACGCAATCCGTCGGGAGTGACCCAGGGGCAGTAGTCGTTCGCCGGGGTGTTGATCGTGGCGCCGAGGTTGACCGGAGCTCCCCACGATCCGTCGGCGGTGCGGCGGGCAACGTAGAGATCGAGGCCCCCTGCGGTTCCGGGGCGGGTGGATGCGAAGTAAAGACTGGACCCAGTCTTCGTGTGGGCCGGTCAGGCATCGGCCGCGCTGCTGTTGAGCGCGGTCAGGTTCACGGGTGTGGACCACTCGGTAAAGATCTGCGCGCTGCCGAAGGGGGCAAAGCCCGTGAGCAGCGTGACGGCGAGCGTCAGCACGCCGCGCGGTGAACAGTTGATCTTCATGATGTCTCCTTTCGTGGTTGGGAAGGGGGAGGACCGACCCGCAGACACGGGTGGTATCCTCTTCATCTCTCTGCACGAATTGTCGGTCGGGTCGCCGGCCGGAGTCCTGAAGGAAGTCTGAAAGTTTCCGGAAGAACGTGGGAAGCCCGATGCCCCGAACTCCTGTCGGTACGAGATACGTCTTCGGCGAGCTCTGTCTCGATCTCGCCGCCGGCGAGCTGCGCCGCGGATCGGTCCCCGTTCATCTCACCCCCACGAACTTCGAGCTGCTGCGCTGTCTGGTCTCGAGGCATGGCGAGCTTCTGACGAAGGAACAGTTGCTCGAGGAGGTGTGGCAGGGGGTGAGCGTGGGAGAGGGGAGTCTGAGCCGCGCGATCGCCACCGTCCGGCAGGCGCTCGGAGACGATTCACGCGCGCCGCGTTACATCGCCACCTTCCCGAGGCGCGGCTATCGGTTCATCGCACGGGTCGAGGAAGTCATCGCCGGATCGGGCGGCGCGGCCCGGGGAGTGCTCATCCACTCCAGCGGGCGCTACACGGTGCGCACGGGAGAAAACGTTCTCGGACGCGACCTCGATTGCGAGATCGTGATTTTCGCGTCGACCGTCTCGCGGCGTCACGCAAGAATCATCACCTCCGGCACCGAAACACTGCTCGAGGACCTCGGCAGCCGCAATGGGACCTTCATCGGAGACGAGCGAATCGAAGGACCCCGCCCGCTCGCCAACGGCGACCAGATCCGCCTCGGTTCCGAACAGCTCGCGTACCGGACCGAGCTCCTCAGCGAAACCGAGCCGCTGACCGACAGCCGGTAGCGGCCGCGGTTTCATGGTGATGGAGTACATCGAGTAAGAGTGGCGGAGGATTCATCCTCCGTTCCCGTGGTTCGAGCCGCAATCCCTCAAAGCCGCGACGAAACGCACTTCGAAGCCAGAGCCCGGATCGCACCTGGCGTGGCACGATGCAGAGGAAAAGATCCTCTGCCACCCTCTCCCCCCGTCACCTCCCCCGAATCCGCCGCGAGAACTCCTCATCGATCCCCGTGCTCGTCGCCACCCCGTCGATCCGGAAGGCCTGCCGCGCCTCCTCCAGCGAGAGCTTCGTGTCGAGCAGTCCGAGCTCGTGTGCCAGCGCGTCGGAGTACGCCGGAAGGATCGTCTTGTAGCTGGGCGGCACGCGCCGCGGTGAGATCTCATTCACGTGCCGCACGATGTTCGACGTGCAGGTGCTCGTGAGCGTGTTGTAGAACTCGGGGCGTTCGGCCAGAGCGTTCGCGCGCGAAAGCATCGACACGAATGCGGCGCGCATGTTCTCTTTCGTCGTCTTCACGGGAAACAGCCAGACCGGATCGCGCCGGTGGTGCGTGCGCAGTCCGATGAGATCGCGCTCGTCGCCGACGACGTACATCAGCTCGTACGTGCGCGCGAGCCCCTTCCACGGCGAGAAGCTCTCTCCTTTTTCCTTCCGGATCTCCACTGAGATCGCGACGTACTCCTCGCCGAACCCGTAGCTCAGCAGCGTGTGCGCCACCCCGGGCGAGCCGGGAAACCGCTCGACCATGAACCACATCGAGTCGAGCTTCGCCAGGTCGTAACCCCGCGTCTCCCAGCGGGGGACGAACTCCTTCTCGCCGGCGTAGGAGAAGTTCCGGACGTTCCGGATCTCCACCCGATCCCCATCCACCCGCGCCACGGCCAGCCGCGCCTGGTCCTCGCTCCAGTCGCGATCGTTCGAAGGAGAGCGCGAGCCGAGGGCGACCGCAGCGGTGAGTCCGCCGAGAACGAGCGCGATGAGAAGGAGCGGCAACCAGCGTCGCATGGACCCAGTCATTCTATGAGTATTGGAGGATCCAGCCACGGTTGATGAAGCCAAACCGTGGCCACAATCGCAAAGCTTTCAAGCTTTGCCTACCGCCACTCTTCGAACTCCGGGGGGAGGAGCGCCAGGATCTGGGCGGAGCTCATCCCCTGGAGGTCGTAGTTGAGCTCGAGTTGGGCGAGGACGGCGAAGAGGCGCTGGATGCTGCCGTCCCGTCCTCCCGACGCAGCACCCCGTCGCGGACGGCCGCTCCTCGGGTTGAGGTAGAGCCGCCCCAGAAGCTCGAGGAGCGAGCGGTTGCGGAGAAGGTCCTGCCGCCAGGTAACTTGATACAGGAGGCTCCCGAACTCGTGAGGGCGCCCGCTCAGAAGGAGCTTCGCCGCGTCGCCGTGCATCGCGACGATGCGCCACGGGCCCGCGAGGAGATGACGGTAGAGAAAGCTCGATCCCTGCTGCGGAATGTAATGCACGTCCGTCCGCGGCTTCCGCACTCCCGCCGGGTCGGCCGGCACGAGCTGATCGAACCAGTAGAGGGTCAGCCACGACCAGAGCCCTTCATCCTGATCCGCAAACGCGACCGGCCGCAGGAGCTCGCGAAGGTAGACCGCCGCGTCGTACTTGGTCGCGAAGCGGCGCGGCTCGACGAGAATGCTCCCTTCGACCCGCTCGGTCACGGTGTCGTCGAAGAGAATCGCCGGAGCGTGCGGCATCGGCATCCTCTCTCGAAGAAGACCGAGGAGCTCGCGAAACCTTGCGATCGCCGGAGGTGTGAGGCGGCGGAGTGCGACCGGCTTCACGACTCGTCTCCCTTCGCAATCTCGGCGATGAAGCGCTGCGCGGCTTTGCGATCGGCGCTGAAGGCGCGCGCGACGTCGTCGATCCAGGCGCGCGCCGCGTAGTCGTCCCCTTCCTCGAATGCCGGCGCGCCGGCCAGACGCGTCGCCCATCGAAGCCAGAGCGACCACCACTCTTCGCCGTCATCCGACGGTTCGTGCTTTTCGACGAGGAGGATCGAGGTCAGGATCTGCCGGATCGCCGCGGGATAGACGAGCGCGAAGAAGCGCGCATCGGAGCGCGCCATCCTCTCGATTCCGTCGATCCGGTTGTTGAGCTCGAGCACCGGACCGTCCGCTCCGCCTGCATCGATGCTCCACACTTCCTCACCGAGGTCGCGGAAGTTGACGGGAAGAAGCGGGGTGCGCCGCGCGCCGGTTTCTCTTTCGGCCACCGTGACGCCGTCGAGGAGAGCGAGGATTTTCCCCTGGTCGTTGCCGACGCCGACGACCTTGAGACGGAAGCGGACGACGTTGCCGCCCTCGATGGCGTCGAGCCGGCGATCGTCCGGGATCCGGATCGATCCGACCGTCCCGAGGTCGAAGCGGAGATACGAGGCGCGGTAGTAGGCCTCGAGATACACGCGGGCCTCACCGGGGAGCGCGAGATCGCCGAGCGAGACCAGCGCGTCGAAGGCGAGCACACCCTCCTCGCGGCGAAGCGCGATGTGCAGCGCCGACCGGGGAACCCGAAGGCGCTCAGTGAAGTTCAGTTTCCGAAGCATGGTCCGATTCCGTGTCGATGCGGATGACGAGGTCGCGATGCGGGTCGAAGCCGGTGAGCTCGATGGAAGCGCCCTCCTCGTTCATGTCGAGCTCGAATGCGTTTCCTTCCACCGATCGGATCCCGGCGCCTTCGGCCGCGATGACGATCGGCGGGCGCTCGAGACGGAAGTCGCGCGGATCCCACCGGCGGAACGCGTTGCCGGACCGGACGCGGTAGGCGACGCTCCCGGTGACGAGAAGCGGTCCGTCCGTCCGCTTTCGCCGGATACGGAACCCGTCGCGAAGCCGGACGATCGAGAGCTGATGGCTGGTGGAGGAGCCGCCGGGATGCGCGCCGCCCGCGGCCGCTTCTCCCTCCTCCGCGGCTGCCGCTCCCGGCGCACCCGCCGGACGCGCGTTCTCCTCCGGCTCCAGGTCCAGCGAGAAGACCTCCTCCAGCAGATCCCGCACCGGCCCCTCGGGAGTGCGCGAGAGGAGCGAAACGAGATGCGGCAGCGCCCCCCGCACGTAGCGGACCGTGAACGGGCCGTGCTCGTAGAGGAGGCGGATCTTGTCCGCGCGCTCGGACCAGTCGGAGTGCGCCGGGTTCTCGGCGTCGCCGAGAAGCGTGGCGAGCGGCTCGTCATCGATGACGACCAGACCGCGGACCGGCTTGTCGCGCTGCGGCGTGCGGATCCCGGGGATCGTGATGCCGCGGCGGATGAAGTGATGCTCGCCCTTCTTCAGCGCGTCATCCTTCTCGAGAAAGACGCGGAAGTGAGTCGCCGACCTGCGGCCTCGCTTCTTGGCGAAAAGGGGAACCTCGAATGCGAGCCGGTCCCCGCGATCGAACCGCTCCCGGTGCGGCGCGAGCGAAGACTCGGCGGAGGCGCTCCAGCGCGGCGCGGCATCGGCGTCCGGCTCTTCGAGGCGGATGATCTCCGAGTCGGGAACCACGGCCGCCCAGCGCGCGAGATCGCACAGCTTCGCCTTCGAGCCGGTCGCAGTCTCGGTGGAGAGCCGGCGCGCCGAATCCTCCAGCGTCTTCGACGAGAGGGTCTCTTCGCGCGACCCGTCGACGACCTGGACCACGAGGTCGCCGCGCGCGATCGGGTAGAAGTACTGATCGATGGCGGAGGCGACGAGCCGCTCGAAGGGGAGCTCCTCGAGCCGCGGCCACGGAATCACGACCGACAGCCCCGCTTCATCCCGCCCGCTGCCGGCCTCGGATTCGAACTGCTGGATGAACTTCTCGTCCTCGACCGGCATCGGAAAGAGCTCCCGGTCGAAGAGTCCGAAGAAGCCGTAGGGAGCGAAGCGTTCGGAGCCGACCGAGTGGATGCGGAGAACCGACTGCCCCATGAGGAGCCGGCGACCGTCCTCCTGGCGGAGCGTGAGGCCGAAGATCGAGCGGACGCGCGAGGCGACGGTGAAGACCGCCTTCCCGAGGCCCCAGCGGCCGCGGTCGAGCTCACCCTTCATCGAACGGCCGACGTTGCGCCAGAAGAAGTGGAAGTCGTTGCGCGGGCCGGCGTGATCGTCCAGGTCCGGGTGGGTGGTTGGATCGCCGGAGAGGCCGCGCGTGCCGAAGTCCTCGACGAGAAGCAGCGGCATCGGCTCGCCGGGGAGCGGGGTGGAGACGCTGAGGGCGCCGTCGACAACGCGCAGATGCGGGAAGAGCTCGCCGAGCCACGCCTCCGCGGTCTCTGGCGGGAGGGCGTCGGCTCCGGTGCGGAAGCGGAAGCGCACGCGGACGGTCGATCGACCGCGGCGGGCGTCGAGCGAGTTCTGGACCGACTCACGCACGAGGGCATCGGCCAGGTCCTGCGCCTTGAAGAACTCGTCATGAACGGGATCGACGTTCACTTCGCCTCGAGACATCTCCCGGAATCGCCATCGCGGTTTCATGCGGGCGTCATTGTTTCAGGGAGCCGAGGGTGCGGCAAGGTGGGGAACCGTGGCCACGGTTTGGCTTCATCAACCGTGGCCGGGGTTGCGCCGTGCACTCCAAAGCCGCCGCCCGCCCCCCGGCTGGCGAGGACAGCCTGGTTGTCGAGGCCACCACCATTTTTACGGTAAAGGTGGCGGCGATGGTTCCACTTTGCCGCCCGCCCCGCGGGCGTGGGTGACCGCGGACTTCGGATCCAGGTCCGCCACGGCTGGTGAAGCCAAGCCGTGGCCACAGGGAAATGGCCAATCTTGCCGGGGGGGGGTAGCAAAACCCCGACTTCCGACACTCCTCCCCTGAATGCGGCGGATTTTTCTCGTTTTGATGCTCGCGGCGCTCCCTCTGGTGGCGCAGGATCCTGGCTCGTTCGGGGCGTTTCGGATCGAGGTGGCGCTCTCGCCGGCGGTGATCGATCACTTCCCGGACGGGGCGATTCCGATCGCGCTCGAGAGTGAGCGTGCTCCGGGAGCAGCCGCGGCGCAGACGCCCGAGCCGCTTCCGCGCGCGCACCTTCGACGCTACGCGGCGGACGGGACGCCTGATCCGCGGCCGGTGTCACTCGTTCTCCGGCCGCTCGTTCCCGCCGCGCTCCTGGAGGAGTTCCGCCACCAGCGCGGAGCGAACCGGTTCCTGAGCTCGTGGATCGTCGCGATCGCCGACCCGCGCGCCAGCGGCGACTTCGTCTGGCCCGCCGGCGCCGACAAGGCCGCGG
>JBHEPS010000132.1:0-6694 GCA_046260175.1 Thermoanaerobaculia bacterium | reverse complement strand
GGGTGGGCGCCGGCTCGTTCTTCCTGTTGGCGATTCGTCGCACCTGGCTGATCAGCTCGTCGCTGCTCAGCTCCTTCGACAGCACGGGGTAATGCGCCAGCGCCGGATTCCACCCGGGATCGCCGAACAGGATCAGCGTCGCCGACACCGCCTCGGCCCTTCGCAGGATCTCGCCGGTCTTCGCTCCGCCGACCGTCGGATCCAGCAGGAGGATGTCGGGCTGCTCGCGCTGCATCGCAACGAGGACCTCGTGACCGCTGCTGCAGAGAGCGATGACCTCGAACCCGCAGGCGCGGTCGAGCGCCCGGCCGAGGGCCTCGAGGACCAGCGGGTGCCTGTCGGCGACGCAGATGAGGATCGGGCAGTATTGAGCGCTCATATGGAACGCTTCCTTCGCAAGCCAGCCGCCCGGTTTAACCGCCAATTTCGGCAGTGGCCTATCGTCAGGCGCGCAGCAGATACGCAAAAAGTTGCGTGACGCGCAAATGCGCCTGCTTACTTGCTTGTCATCCGTTCAGGCGTCACCATAGGGGGCTCATCCGTCCTGCTAGAATCCGCAAACTTTCGGAAAACACGCGAGGTATCGTGAAGCCAGGGACACCCACGGAAACGGTCAATCCCTTCGGGCCAGACGGGCCTCCCGGCCCGATCTCCTGGATTGCGACCGGCACCCGTGTGGCCGATCGTTTCGAGATCGTTCGCCCACTCGGCTTCGGCGGCTCCTCGCTCGTCTATGAGGCGATCGACCTCGAGCTCGACCGCCCTGTGGCCCTCAAGCTCCTCCGCTCCGACCGCACCAACGAAACGTCTCTCAAGCGCTTCCGTCGCGAAGTCGCGGTCGCTCGCGAGTGCGCCGACCCGCGCGTGGTCCGGGTCCACGACCTCGGCGAGAGCGAGTACGGCAACTACATCTCAATGGAGCTCATCCGCGGCGAGTCGCTTCGCCAGCGCATCGAGCGCGACCGCCTCTCGATCGACGAGGCCGTCCGGGTCGCGCGCGAGATTCTCGGCGCGCTCGCGACCCTGCACGACGCGGGCATCGTCCATCGCGATCTCAAGCCGAGCAACGTCCTCCTCGACGAGGAGGGGAGAGTGCGCCTCGCGGACTTCGGCCTCGCCCGTCACTGGGACGACGACGAGTCCCGCGCCACGCAGACCGACACGGTCGTCGGAACGCTCGAGTATCTCGCCCCCGAACAGATCCTCGGACGCCCTCCCGCGACGCGCAGCGATCTCTACGCTCTCGGCGTCCTTCTCTACGAGTCGCTCACGGGTGAGCTTCCGATCAGCGGCTCCTCCGCGATCGGCACCGCGGTGGGACACATCAAACAGCGCGCTCCCGATGTGCGGCGCGTTCGACCCGACGTGCCGGGCTGGCTCGCCGCCATCGTGTCGCGACTGCTCGAGAAGGACCCCGCCTCCCGCTACGCGAAGGCCTCCGAAGTGCTCCGCGACCTGGGTCGCCGCCGCGCGGGACTATGGATCCGCCGCCGGACGGCCATCGCCGCCGTGGCGATCGCGGTCCTCGCTGTTCTCGCCTGGGGCGCGTGGGAATGGACGCGGCCGAAGTTCCACGAGCTCGTCGCCGACGGCAGTTCCACGCGCGCGATCGACGTGGAGGGACGCACCCTCTGGTCCCTCGAGCAGACCTATCCGAATCACTTCGCTCCCGTCCGGCGCGACGGGAAACTGCGATGGATCGCCGGCTTCCGCGGCACTCACGCCAGGTTCGCGAATCCCGAGCGGAGGAAGCTTCTGCTGTTCGAGCCCGATTCCGGCAGGGTCGAAGTGGTGATTGATCTTCCGGATGGCGCCGCGTATTTTCCCGAGTTTGCCGATGCGTTCGCACCCGGAAAAGTTCAAGCGATCGACCTCGACCGCGATGGATCGGACGAGATCCTCATTCAATACAGCCACGTGTACCGGCCGTTCTACGTCGTGCTGGTCGACCCCGACCGGATGAGCGCGCGGACCCTCATGGCCGCGGGGGGGCATCACGCCTTCGCCGGGACGCAAGATCTCGACGGGGACGGCCGCGACGAGATCCTCTTCACCGGGATGGCGAACAAACTCGGCTGGTATGCGGGCCTGGCGGCCGTCCAGGTCGACAAATCCGATGAATACGCGATCGCGTTGACGCCCGACCTGCCCAGAACCTCCGCGGGTAAGGACGCGCTCCTCTGGTACGCCTTGATGCCGCGCAGCCATCTGTGGCACGACACCTCGCGGCTCACGATCGACCGGAATGAGATCGTCGTGAAGTATCCCAACGGCAGCGACTATCGCCTCGACTTCGACGGCTTCCCCGCCGAGAGCCGCTCCGAGTTCGGACGGGAAGAGCGAACCAGGTTCCGGGACCACACCTATACCCTGCTCCGCGTCGGTCAGCGCTTCGGGCAGACCGGCCGATGGGAGGACGCCGTCGCCCCCTCACGCCGCGCAGCATCTCTCGCCGGCGCGGCCGCCGCGCCTTTCCTCGAAGCGTGGGCGAGGCGCTCTCTCGGGACCGCGCTCATCCGGAGCGGAGAGGTCGACGAAGGAATCGAGATTCTCTCGAAGCTCCATGCCCAATCGGAAGCCGCGGCGGACATCGCCTTCGACACCGCCACCGCGCTTCATCTCGCCGGCCATCTCGAAGAGGCGATCCCCTGGTACTGGCGCGGCCTGGAGGAGGAAGAGAACCTCGGACGCCTCAAGTACGAGTTCGTCGAGGGGATCGTCGCCGCGCGCGTGGAGCTCGGGCAGACCGGCCGCGCACTCGACGAGATCGAGCGGACCTCGAGACTTTATTCACTCATCGACCTCGACCAGACCTATCGCAACTTCGTTCTCTGGCGTGCCGGTGAGCCGATGGCCGGATGGAATCCCGCGGGCACTGTCGAGCAGGACTTCCCCCGCGTGATGGAGCTCGAGTTCCGCCGCGAATCGGGCGTGCCCGCCCCCGAGCTTCTTCGTCTCGCGGAAATTCAGGCCGCCAGCGTTTCGGGAGACTGGAAGGATACCGTCGAGGTGTTCCGCGGAGAGGTTCTGCGCCAGCAGGGACGCACCGACGAGGCGATTCCGATTCTGAGAGCCGCCGAGACGAGTCTCCGCGTTGCGAGGGACGAAGAACCGATGCTGCGCACTTTTCACCAGGTCGCCCGCGAGCGTCTCGATCGTGCCCTGGCCGACGCGGCCGGGAAGGAGTGAGTGTTTGCGCTGTCTCGTCGCCCGGTTCGATGATCAGATCCTTCGCTGGCCGCTCCCGCGCGAGTCCGTCACGCTCGGTTCCGCCTCCGACAACCATTTCGTCCTGCAGGTCCCCGGCGTCTCGCGCGTTCACGCGCACGTCGAGCCCGTGGGCGACAAGCTTCGTCTCATCGATGCCGGGTCGCGCAATGGCCTCTTCCACTCCGGGATGAAAGTCTCCGACGTCCTTCTCGAGGATGGGGTCGCGATTCAGGTTGGCAAGGCGCTCGTCTCCATCGAGGACGCCTCGACGTCGGACGTCGAGCTCGGGATCAGCATCGCCTCGCCGCGTCCGCGGCGCGACGCGGAGACCGCCGCGTCCGATCTGAAGCCGGCCGAGGGGCCGAGCGCCGCGCTCCGCTTCATCCGCGAGCAGGAGAGGAAGGGAGATCACTTCTCCGGAATGCGGCGGCTCCAGTTCCTCCAGCAGGCGCGCGGGATTCTGAAGGCCTCCTTCCTCGGGGTCGGGCACTTCGCAGCCGACGGTGAGCTCGGATTCGAGCGCTTCGCGGGGGAGCTTCCTCCCGACGGCCAGCTCGACGACCTTCTCTCCGGCAGCGGCGCGAGGAAGCGTTCGCTGACGGTGAGCGAGGTCGAGGTCGAAGGAGGATGCGCGCTGCTCGCGCGCACCAACTCCCGGACGGCGATCGCGATTCTCGGGCGCGAGGCGCGCGCGTGGGAGCAGGACTTCTTCGCCTGGGTCGCCGAGAAAGTCCTTCACTCCGACGAGGCCGCGGAGGAGGAGAGCGTGGTGCGTCTCGCCGGGCTGGCGATCCCCGAGGGGATGGTGGTTGGGGAGTCGGACTCGATGCGGAGGCTTCTCGCGCAGATCGAGGCGACCGTGCAGAGCGAGCTCGATGTCCTTCTTCTCGGCGAGACGGGGACCGGCAAGGAGCTCCTCGCGCGATTGATCCACGCCTCGGGACCCGACCCGGGGGGGCCTTTCGTCGCCATCAACTGCGCTGCGATCCCCTCGGAGCTTCTCGAGTCCGAGCTGTTCGGCGTGCAGGGGAGGGTGGCGACGGGGGTCGATCCGCGACCGGGGCTTTTCGTCCAGGCCGACGGCGGCTCGATTTTGCTCGACGAGATCGGCGAGCTTACCGACCGGTTGCAGGCGAAGCTGCTGCGCGTGCTGCAGGAGCGCGAAGTCCTCGCGGTCGGCTCGTCGCGCCCGAGAAAGATCCGCGTGCGGGTGATCTCGGCGTCGAACCGCGACCTGTTCGACCTGGTCGAAGAGGGAGCGTTCCGCCGCGATCTCTTCTATCGCCTGCGCGGGTTGCAGTTTCATCTCCCGCCGCTGCGCGACCGGAAGGAGGACGTCCCGGCGCTCGTGGGCGCCTTCCTCGAGAGAGCGGCGCGGCAGTACAAGAAACAGATCCGCGGCATCAGCCGCTCCGCGCTCCGCGTGCTCGTCGAGCACGACTGGCCCGGGAACATCCGGGAGCTCGAGAGCGAGATCCGCCGCGCGGCGCTCGTCTGTCCGGCGGGCGGGGTCCTCCAGCCCGAGCACGTCGGCCCCGCGCGATGGATCGTCGAGAAAAGGCGGAAGGAAATCGACCCCGCGTCTCCGCCCGAGGAAGCGGCTTTGCCACAACCCGCCGGCACCCTCCAGGAAAAGGTCGAGGACGTCGAGCGCATCGCGATCGAACAAGCCCTCCGCGAGAGCAAAGGCAACCGCTCGGCCGCGGCCCGCCTGCTCGGCATCACGAGGAATGGGCTGGCGATGAAGATGACTCGCCTCGGCATCGAAGACTGAGGGCGGAGGGCAGAAGGCAGAAGTAAAGGCCCTGCGCGATGTGCACTCCGGAGGAGTGCCAGAAGGTAGCCGGGGTGTCGAGCGAAGCGAGACCCCCGGTAAGCGACGCCCCCACCACCACCGCTGCGCGCAAAGCGCGCACGCACCCCGGAGGGGTGCCGGAACGGCGTGTCGGATGAACCGCAAACCATCCCGAAATCCGGGATGTCATCGCGCGATGGCCGCGAACGTCCCGGATGTTTGAACGGTCGTCGCACGGATCGACCGACTTCCGGCACCCCTGCCGGGGTGCGCCGCGCGCTTCGCGCGCGAGGGTGGCGTTTGGGGGCGGCGGCGCACCCGGCAGTCTTCGCTTCGCTCGACTGCCGGCTACCGTCTGGCACCGCTCCGCGGTGCAAATCCTGTTGGTGCCTATCGCGTGCGGCGTGACGGTTTCCGCCGCGAAGGTGCAGGTTCGCGCGATGTGCACTCCGGAGGAGTGCCAGAAGGTAGCCGGGGTGTCGAGCGAAGCGAAGACCCCCGGTACGCGGCGCGCCCCCCCCCACCACCGCTGCGCGCAAAGCGCGCACGCACCCCGGAGGGGTGCCGGAAAAACGCATCGGATGGACCGCGAACCATCCCGAATTCGGGCGGCCGAGCCGATGACGATTCCGATTTGTCGAACATTCGCCGCAAGGGTTGGAACGAATTCCCGCATCCTTCCGGGGTGCGCCACGCGCTTCGCGCGCGGGTGTTTCTTTTTCGCGCCGCACCGCATCCGGGGGTCTTCGCTTCGCTCGACACCCCGGCTACCCTCTGGCACCGCTCCGCGGTGCAAAATCCTGCCGGCGCCCACACCCCGTCCGGAACCTGCCTTTGCCTCTGACCTTTCTTCTGGCTTCTGGCTTCCGTCTTCTGGCTTCGCCTTTTCTTCTGGCTTCTGGCTTCTGGCTTTTCTTCTGCCTTCTGACTTGGCTCCCCCCGTACGCCCCGTACCCTCCCACGAAACACTCCGTTCCCGGCTCAGTCCGCCCTTCCCGCGCCGGGACTGTGGAGCGCGTGATTCCGGTTTCTCCCATTGAACAGCGGTGCCTTAGCCGGTATCGTGGTGGAAACGACCACAACTGTGATCCAACGGCGGGCCGAGGAGCCAGCCGCGGAGGATTTCTTTTGAGCCACGCACGTCTGATCGCCCTGTTTTCCCTTCTCACCCTCATCGCCGCTTCCGCCATGGCGGCCAGCTACATCGTCGGCCCGGATGAGGAGCTCATCCGCTCCGCCGATGCGATCGCGATCGTGACGGTCCAGTCGGGACACAGCTACTTCACGCCCGACGGCCGGATCGAGACTTCGTACTCGGTCAGCGTGGAGCGCGCGATGAAGGGTCTCACCGCGACGGAGACGATCACTCTGGTCCAGAGCGGGGGATCCGTTGGTGACCTCGCGATGATGACATCGGGTGAGCCCGACTTTCTGCCGGGTGAACGTGCGCTTCTCCTATTGAAGCAGGTCAGGTCCAACGTCTACAGGACCGCCTCGGGGGAGCTCGGAAAGTTCAGCTTCGTGCGGGACATCCGGAGCCGTGAGCTGCTGGTGCGGGGAGCGACCCCGGGTGAGATCTTCGGGTGGGACGTCTACGGCGAGCGACACGTCGAGCGCGCTCGTGACGCGGCCCTGTTCATCGAAGCAATCGAGGCGGTCATCCGAGGAGAGGAGCCATCGGAAGAGTAT
>JBHEPS010000131.1:0-6767 GCA_046260175.1 Thermoanaerobaculia bacterium | reverse complement strand
CCTCTGGTTTCCGTCGTCAGGTTGTCCGACATCCTCGATCGTCCCGAGCGGCTCAGCACCCTCGACTCATTTCATCCCGGAAGCGAGGCGTATCAGCAGGCCGCGCGCAGAATCGCCGGGCTGCTCGCCGCCGAAATGCCCTCCATCGGTGCGAACGCCCCTGATGCGGCCAGGCTTCAGAAGTCGCCCGTAGTGATCCCGGATGGAAAGCGCGGAGCCAGCCTCGACTGAGTAGTACCGTATCCTGAGGCATCTCCAGGAGAGCTCGAGGAGGACGGAAATGGCCAAACCAGGGAAACGATCGGCCCGGCCGGGAAGCAAGTCCGGCGAGAGCGAGGGCCCGTCGCGCTTTTTCATCATGCTCCTGATCGCCGGTCTCCTTCTGCTCGTGTGGATGTTCATACAGGGAGCGAGGATGATGACTCCCGCGACGGCCGAGCCTCCCGTCGACCCGCCCGCGGCAGAGGAAACGCAATAGAGCGACTCACTGCACCCTCACTCCATCCGTGCGCGAACCGCCTCTGTGATTCTCACACCTCGTCGGCCGAGGGCATGAATGCGTCGTCGTCTTCTTCCCGTCGAAGGAGCCGCGACGTGGTATGCCGCACGTCCTCCAGAATCCGGTAGCCGACCGGCACGAGAATCAATGTGATGAAGGTCGCGAACAGGACGCCGAATGCCAGCGAGACTCCCATCGGAATGAGGAACTGCGCCTGCACGCTCCGCTCGAGGATGAGCGGCAGCAGACCGACGAACGTCGTCAGGGACGTCAGCAGAATCGGGCGGAACCGAGCCTTTCCGGCCGTGACGATCGCATCTCGGAGCTTCATCCCCCCTCGATACGCGCGGTTGATGAAGTCGACCATCACCAGGCTGTCGTTCACGACGACTCCCGTGAGAGCCGTGATTCCGAACAGCGAGAGTGCCGTCAGGTCCATCCCCATGATGACGTGGCCTCCGACCGCTCCCAGGATCCCGAAAGGAATCGCGCTCATGACGATCGCCGGCTGGAGGTACGAGCGGAACGGGATCGCCAGGAGCGCATAGATGAAGAAGAGCGCCATGCCGAACCCCCGCCGGAGGCCGGCGAGCGTCTCGTGCTGCTCCTGCTGCTGACCCTCGAAACTGTAGCGGATGGAAGGGAACTCGCTCATCACCGCGGGAAGCGTCTCCCCCCGCAGCGCCGCAATCACCTCGGTCGTATTCGCCTTCGCCGGGTCGATGTCGGCGGTGACGTTGATCGCTCGGCGCCGGTCCACGCGCTGGATCGAAGCGAATCCGCGTCCGACGTCGACCGTGCCGGCGACGCTGAAAGGAATCTCCCCTCCCGAGGCTGTCCGGATCCGCATCTGCTCGAGATTGCCGAGAGAGCGCCGCTCCTGCTCCGGATAGCGGACCATGACCCGAAGCTCGTCCTGCCCCCGCTGGACCCGCTGCACTTCCTCGCCGTAGAAGGCCTGCCGGACCTGCCGGGCGAGGTCGAGCCTCGTCACGCCCATCGCTTCGCCCTCCGGAGTGACGTCGACACGCACTTCTTCCTTCCCGGCCCGGAACGAATCCGATGCGTCGAACACGCCCGGGTACTCCATCAGCCGGGCGCCGACTGCCGCCGCGGCGCGTCGAAGCTGACCGAGGTCATTTCCGGTGAGCTGGATATTCACCGCGTCGCCCGGAGAGAAGAGGCTCGCGCTGAAAGTCAGCTCCACGGCGTCGGGAATCGGCCCGGTAAGCTCCCGCCATCGGCGCGCGATCTCGGCGCTTGTCACTCCGCGGGTCTCCGAGGACGCGAGCTCTATGTTGATCTCGCCGAGGTGCGGCGCGGCGAAGGTCGACCCGACCCCTCCGTGACCCTGTGACTGCGCGGTCCGGAAAGGCTGCTCCCCGACGGAGGTCAGCATGTGGCGGAACACGTCCGGATTTCCCTCGCGAGCCAGCTCCTCGCGAATCTGCTGCGCGCTGCGCTCGAGGCGGAGCATCGCGGCCTCGGTCGTCTCGACCGGAGTTCCGAGAGGCATCGTCAGAAACGCCACGACGTTGTCCGAGTCGATCGGAGGAAAGAAGGTGAACTTGATCCACCCGGTGGCGATCGCAGCTCCCGCGATGATGAGCACCGCAAGCGCTCCCGCGACCGTCGCGTAGCGCCAGTCGAGCGCCCGGCGCAGCGAAGGCTCGTACCAGCGGCCGATCACGAACTGCAGCCCGGCCGCTACGCGCTGGCGCACCCTCGTCCATGTGCCGCCGAGACCCGCCCGCTTCTTCTCCGCCTTCAGGTGCGCCAGATGGGACGGCAGCACGAAGAGGGACTCGACGAGGGAAAAGAACAGCGTCGCGACCACGATGATCGGCACCGCCCGCATGAACCGACCCGTAGTCCCTCCGACCAGCAGCAGCGGCGAGAAAGCGGCGATCGTCGTCAGGACCGAGAAGACGACGGGAAGGGCGACCTCCTGTGCTCCGTCGATCGCGGCCTTCAGCGCCGGCTTGCCCCGCTCGAGATGGGTGTTGATGTTCTCTCCCACCACGATCGCGTCGTCGACGACGATCCCGAGAACGATGATGAATGCGAAAAGGGAAAGCAGGTTGATCGAGATGTCGAAAGTGGGAAGCAGCCAGATCGCTCCGAGAAACGAGATCGGAATCCCGGCTGCGACCCATCCCGCGAGTCGGAAACGGAGGAAGAGGGCCAGGACGAGAAGGACGAGACCCAGGCCCATCCGGCCGTTGCGCAGAAGAAGGTCACGACGGCTCTGAAGCAGGAGCGTGTCGTCCTGCCACATCGTCATGGAGATTCCCTCCGGCGTCCTCTCGGCGGCCTCGGCGACGTAGCTCTTCACCTTGCCCGCGACTTCGAGCGCGTCCTGCTCGCCCACGCGAAACACCTGAACCAGCACGGCCGGCTTGCCGTCGAATCGCGCCGACTGGTCCGTCTCGGCGAATCCGTCGACGACGCTCGCCACGTCAGCGACACGGACACGGCTTCCGTCCGGGCGCGCCGTCAGGACGATCTCCTCGAACTCGCGACCCGTGTACGCCTGGCCGACTGTCCGAATCAGCACCTCGCCTCCCGATGTCCGGATCGATCCCGCCGGGAGATCGAGCGAAGAGCGGCGCACCGCCGTGGCCACGGCGTCGAAGGTGAGGCCGTACCGCCGAAGCGCATCTTCCGAGACCTCGATCGTAATCTCGTACGGACGCACGGCCGACAGCTCGACCTGCGTGATGCCGGGGATCGCCACGATGTCGTCGCGCACGCGCTCGCCGAGATGCCGAAGAGTCGACTCGGGAGCGTCACCGCTGATGGCGACATTGATCACCTGGCGCCGGATCACGAGCTCCGTCACGACGGGCTCCTCGGCGTCGTCCGGGAACGTGTCGATCGCGTCGATCCTCGCCTTCACGTCATCGAGCAACCGCCGCGCATCGGAGCCTTCGAGCGCTTCGATCTGCACCGATCCCACGCTCTCGCTCGAAGTCGAGGTGATCCGCTCGATTCCTTCGAGGTCCTGGATCCTCTCCTCGATCCTGACCACGATCCCGTCCTCGACCTCTTCCGGCGAGGCACCGGGGTACGGCACGGTGACGATCACCATGTCCGAGGAAGCTTCCGGGAACACTTCCTGCCTCAGCGTGGTCAGCGTGAACGCTCCGCCCACGATGATCACCAGCATGAGCAGATTGGCTGCGACCGAATTGCGGGCGAACCAGGAGATCAGAGAGTTCATGATGCCGGCTCTCCATCCACCACGGGGACCAGCCGACCGGCCGGTTCATCCACCGCCGTCTGCACGGTCATTCCTTCAACGGGAGCATCCATCGCGGAAAGGACGATGGTCTCGCCCGGCTGGAGGCCGCCCGCCAGGAAAGCCGATTCGCTCGTCAGGCGGAGGATCTCCACGTCGCGGAAATGAATGGTGCTGGAGGGGCTCACGACGAGCACCTGACGCCCCTGCCGGAGCGCGGACCTCGGGATCTCGATCACCCCTCCCATGCTCCGCCCTTCGATGACGGCCTGAACGTACTCTCCGATGCGAAGCGGAACGGGGCCGGCGAAAGGGTTCTCGACCCGTGCCACGAGCGCGAGCATCCGGGTACGAGGATCGATCTGCCCGGAAGCGCGCACGATGCGCCCCCGCCACTCCGTCGTGTCCCCTCCGAAAGTGCTTCGAACGATGACGCCCGGCTGCGCGGCGAGGTCGATATATGCAAGGTCTTCGCTCGACACCGGGAGCTCGATCTCGACGTAGTCGGCGGCGGTCATCCGTCCTATCGGCGTTCCGGGGCCGACGAACTGCCCGACATCGACGACCTTCTCGAGGAGGAGACCATCGTAAGGCGCCCGTATCGTCGTCCGATCGATGTTGAGCCGCGCCTGCATCAGCGAAGCCTCCGCGGCGGCGACGGCCGACCTCGCCTCGGCGAGCTGCGGCAGGCGAAGGACGAGCGCTCCCGGCTCACCCTGTCCCATCCGTTCCCACTCCTCGCGCGCGAGCTCCCCCTCGGCCTGCTCCCGCACGAGCCGGAGCTTCGCCTGGGCGATCGCGGCCTGCGCCTGGGCTGCTGCCACCTGATAGTCGCGCGCGTCGAGCTGCGCGATCGTCTCTCCACGCTGGAACGTCCCGCCGCTCGCGAACTTCGGAGAGACCGCATCGATCCGCCCTCCGACCTGGGCGACGATCGTCGTCTCGGTATCGGGCCCCACGGCTCCCTCGGCCGCGACGCGCATCTCCACTTCTCCGGCTTCGACGCTCATGACCCGGACCAAGGGCGCGGGTGCGACTTTCTCCTCCCGGGCCGCGACGGGACGCGCCTGGATCAGCGCGAACGTCACCGCAACCGCGACGAGAAGGAAAACGGCTGGAAGGATGAACTTCAGTCTTGCGGTGTTCATGGCGCATTCCTGTCGGACGCGAGCTCGATAGCTCCGTCTGGCGATTCGAGGCGTGCCCGGGCGTCTCCGCCGAGAGCGAGGTAGAGATCCACACGGGAGGCGAGACGCTGCCGGCGGAGATCGAGAAGCTGGCTCTCCGCCTCGAATGCCTGCCGCTGCGTTTCGAGGAGGAGAAGAAAGTCGCTGAGCCCTGACGCGTACCGCTGCTCCGCGGTTCGCTGCGCCTCCGCGGCGTGCATGGCGGCGAGCGCGAGCGCTTCCTCCTGCCTGGCGAGAACGTCCTGAGCGAAGAGCGCCGTTTCGACCTCCGCCAGTGCCGAGAGGAGGCTCTGCGCGAATCCGGCGAGCGCCTCGTTCTCGACCGCCCGCGCGAGATCGACGTTCGCGCGAAGACGCCCCCCCTGGAACACGGGTTGGAGCAGACCCGCACCGAGGCTCCAGACCGAAAAATCACCGTCGAGAAGATCTCCCAGCTCCGTGCTCATGGTGCCGCCCGACCCGGTGAGGCGAAGCTGCGGGTAAAGCGATGCGCGCGCCTGCGCGAACCGCGCGCTGGCTGCGGCCACGCGCCATTCCGCAACGCGGAGATCGGGACGGCGCGCCAGCACCGAAGCTGGAATCCCGGGGGGAATGGGAGCGAGAAGGGCCGGCAGGCCGTCTACCCGTTCGATTGCCGCTGCCGGATAACGACCGAGAAGGATCTCGAGCTGACGACTCGCAGCATCCAGCTGGCGGTTTCGCTGCTGGAGACGCGACGCTGCCAGAGCGGAGGTCGACTCGGCGAGGCGGAGATCGACGGAGGGTGAAAGGCCCGCCTCGTACCTCCGCCGGATCCGCTCGGCAGTCAACGCGCGATTCTCGACCGTCGCGACTGCCAGCTCCACCTGCTCGGCCGCCTCGATCACGGAGAACCAGGTCTTGGCAACCTGACCAGCAATTGAGAGCTGTGCCGCCGAGAAGTCTGCTCGCACCGACTCGGCGTCGGCCCGCGCTGCGGCGCGCGCGCTCCGGAGGCGCCCCCAAAGGTCAACTTCCCAGCTGACGTTGAGTCCCGTCCCGAACGTCGTGGAGGTGTTGGTCAGCACGCGATCCTCGGCACCGGGAATCGGAAGCCCGATGAAATTCTGGCGGCGTCGCCCCGCATCGAGTGTGGCGTTCACCTGCGGGTAGAGGTCGGCGCCCGCGATCCGCGCCTGTGCGGCGGCGCGCTCGACGCGCGCCGCGGCTGCCTCGAGCCCGCGATTCGCCTCGATCGCCTCGGCGATCAACGCGTCGAGGCGGCCATCGTCAAAGAGCTCGCCCCACGCCGGCAACGGTTGCGCGGGGTCCGGCTCTTCTACGGCCGCCTCCCACTGTGGCGGCAGCACCACGGCGTCTTCGGCCCGTCTCGGCTCGATAGCGGAACTGCATGCAGCGAGCACGACGACCAGCGGGAGAAGGATGGAAAAATCGCGTTTCATGAATCGCTGCCCTTTCGCGGGTCATCGACGATGCCGCCGATCGCCAGGCGGCTCGGATCCGCTTTGAATCCACCAGCCAGGAAAGCGACGAGCCGGCGGGATATCTCATCGGCGTTCTCGACCCGGCAGAGTCCTCCGGTGAACTCGGGGAGAAGGCGCGCGGAGGCGGCGATGTGAACCATTGCGCCGATGGTGAAGTGGGCACGCCAGTGGATCTCGGCCGGCTCGACGCCAGGAAGCGCTTTGCGGGTCGCCTGGAAAAATCGCTCGACGAGCGGCTGAAGGTCGCCCATGACGAGCCGCGACAGATCGCCACTGCTGTGAACGTGCCCCATGAGGCGCACGAAGTCGGCGCCGCGATCCGGCTCGCTCGTCATCAGCCGGATGACCGGATGCACGAACGCGTGAAGGATCTGCTC
>JBHEPS010000130.1:5978-6804 GCA_046260175.1 Thermoanaerobaculia bacterium | reverse complement strand
GAGCGCGCCGGGGAGAAGCCCCGTCTCGGTCAGGACCTGGAATCCGTTGCAGATTCCGAGAACCAGCCCGCCGCTCGCGGCGTGCTTCCGCACCGACTCCATCACGGGTGCGAACTTGGCGATCGCGCCGGCCCGGAGGTAGTCACCGTAGGAGAAGCCGCCCGGGATGATGACGCAGTCGGCGCCGCGGAGATCAATCTCCTTGTGCCAGACCTGAACGCACTCTTCACCGAGGACGTTCTCGACGGCGTGGATCGCATCGTGGTCGCAGTTCGATCCGGGAAGGATGACGACGGCGAATTTCATGGACAACCTCCGGATTTCAGCGTGCGGCGGGTCTGGGGGGATGATACAGCGTGATCGTTCCTGCGCCGTCGGTCGCGGCGAGTTTCTCGTTGGCGGGGTCCCACGCGAGTGCTCGGACCTCGGCTCCATAGAGAGATGCGGTCACCACCGTGCGCGGGGTGGCGATCACGCTCCCGGCGTTCGAGCAGCGGCGCTCTGCGAACCAGACGACGTTGTCCTGCGACGAGACGATCGCGACCTGCGGGCCTCTCTCGGACGGAAGGCAGATCGACTCGGTGCTGAGGAAGTCGTCTCGGTTCATGGTGACCTGCATCGCCTCGCCGCGCGGTTTCATCACATGGCCGGCCGAGACGGCGAGGCGCTTCTCCGCGAGCCAGTCGTCGGCGAATACGATGAGCGCCTGGTCGCGGTTGGCGAACAGCGCCGACTCGATCCTCCGGTCCGTCTGCAGGAGCTCGCGGCGGCTCTCCTCGAGCCTCTCGGTGTCGATCAGCGAGACCGCCGTGGCGGGAGTTCCGTC
>JBHEPS010000130.1:0-5968 GCA_046260175.1 Thermoanaerobaculia bacterium | reverse complement strand
GCCACTTCCCGTCGCTGCTCACGGCGATGGCCGTCGGCTCGAGCTCGGAGAAGATCCGGATCTGCCGGTTGCCGTCGGCATCGCGCACGTGAACCGAGCGCCCGAGAATGTAGAGATAGCGTCCCTTCGGATCGGGAATCGCGTCGCGGATCATTTCGCCTTCGAGGAGGATCTCCCGTTCGACGGCGAGTGAAGGAACCGACAGGATGGAGACGCTCTCGTCGCTCCCCTGCGCGATGATCAGGCGCTTTCGTTTCGCGTCGTAGCGCATCGTCGCGAAATCCTTCGTCGATGCGATCTCCTCGGAGTCCAGGACGACTTCCTCGAGAATGGCGCCACGAGCGAGGTCGATCGCGACGACCGACTGCGGCTTGCGGAGCCCGGCGTAGAGGGTGCCGTCCGGACCGAAGGCGATCGAGCGGGGCTCGCCGCTCAGCGTCCACCGCGAGATCACGCGCGGATCGCGCACGCGGACGGGGTCGAGCTCCGCGGATTGGAGAGACGGCACCAGGATCGCGACCAGAAGGCCGGCGATGGCCAGCGCCTTCAGAGTCAGATCACGCCTCGATCGTCCAGGTGTAATTCTCGACGACCGTATTGGCGAGCAGCTTCTCGCACATGGCGCGAATCTGCTTCTCGATTTCGGGCTCAGGTGTTCCATCCTTTACGGTGATTCGAAACACCTTTCCGGCGCGAACATCTTCCACGCCGTCGAAGCCGAGGGCGTCGAGGGAATGCTGAATCGCCTTCCCCTGCGGATCGAGAACTCCTGGTTTCAGCTCGACGATGACCGTTGCTTTCAAGAGATAGGCTCCTCGGCCGCAAGTGTATCAGGGGGGAGAAGCAAAGCCAGAAGCCAGAAGCCAGAAGCCAGAAGAAAAGGCGAAGGCAGAAGGCAGAAGTCAGAAGGAAGATCAAGAGCAGAACCGCGTCATCCTGAGGGAGCGCCGCGGGAAGGGAGTCTTGACGGCATCGGCGAGCGCGACCGAAGGAACTCAAGATGGCAGGATGCCGCCACCTACGCGTCCCCCCCAAAAAAAAACTGTCCAACGTGTTCCTCGCATGGAGATCCTTCGGTCGCGCCCACCTGCGGCGTGACGACCGGGGCCCCCTGTGGCGCTCCCTCAGGATGACGGGGGCCTTTGCCGTTCCTTCTGGCTTCTGGCTTTCAGTTTCTGCCTTCGCCTTTTCTTCTGGCTTCTGGCTTCTGGCTTCTGGCTTTTTCTCGCCCCTCGCCCCTAGAACAACGCCATCTGGCCCGCCGCGGCGGCCGCGCTCGCGCGCGGAATCGCGCCCCGCCTCCGCACTTCGATGGCGGGAAGCGGAGTCTTCTGTGCGGCGATCGAGAGGCGGACTGGTGCTCCGAGGGAGTCGAGCAGGGCCGAACCCATCATTTCGACGATCGAGGCGTGGTTGTTCTTCTCCGAAAGATGGATCAGGCAGAGCTCGCGCGTCTCGGGACCGAGCATGCGGCGGAGGGCGGCCATCGAGTCGTCGTTGGAAAGGTGGCCGTGGTTGGACATGATCCGGCGCTTGAGGCTCCAGGGATAACTCCCCGAGCGGAGCATGTCGAGGTCGTGATTCGATTCGAAAAAGAGGGCGTCGCAATTGGTGAGGTGCTGCAGCACCGGCGGGTCGACGAAGCCGAGGTCGCTCGCGAGCCCGGCCCGGGTGCCGTCTCCGGCTTCGATGACGAAGCAGCAGGGGTCGGCGGCATCGTGAATGATGCGGCGCGCGCGGACCGAGAGGTTTCCGATCCGGAACTCGGTGTTGTTCTCGAAGACTTTGACGGGGATCTCGGCAGGATCGAGGCGGCTTGCCTTCAGGGTACCGTTGGTGACCCAGACCGGGATCCCGAATTTGCGGGCGATTTTGGCGGCGCCGTGAATGTGATCCGAGTGCTCGTGGGTGATGAGGATCGCGGCAAGGTTCTCAATGGAAGCGCCGGCGGCGGCGATCCGGCGGGCGGTCTCCCGGGGACCGAATCCGGCATCGACGAGGAGCGAGGTGCCGTCGCACTCGAAGAGCGTGCAGTTGCCGCCGCTGCCGGATCCTAGGGATGTGATCTTCATTGGGTTTCCGGGGGGGGGTCTCAGCGGAGCACGCGGGCTCCGTAGCCTTCTTTCTGGATCGCGACGATGATGCGCGTGGTGTCGGCGGGAGGGGCGAGCTCGACGACGGCCTGGCTCCTGTCGAGGGAGATCTCGGCGGTCGAGACTCCGGGAGTCTGCTCGAGAAGCCTGGCAATCGCCCGGGCGCAGTCCTCGCAGTCCATTCCCTCGACGCGGATCACGGCACGCTGCATCACCTTACAATAACCGACGCCAGCTTCCTTGAACAGCCAGGCAACCACTTTGCGGAGATTGTGGAAAAAACCGTGACGCCCGGGAGTCGTTGTGATATCTCGGGGCTCTGATCGGGACGGGTGCGCAGAAAAGGCAGTCGGGCGCTAAATCCCACGCAACTGAATGATTTCGAGGGTTTGAATGGAACGGTTCATCGTAGAAGGCGGTCATCGACTCGAAGGAACCATCCGGCCCGGCGGGAACAAGAATGCCGCCCTGCCGATGCTCGCCGCCTGTCTATTGACGGATGAGCCGGTCATTCTCCGCAATCTTCCGGCGATCCGGGACGTCGAGAACATGCTCAAGCTGCTCGAGCTGCTGGGAGCGAGCGTCGAAAGGCTCGAGCGGAACGTGGTGAAGATTCACGCGAAGGGGGAGTGCGGGACGGTTCCCGACCCGGAGCTCTCCCAGCACATCCGTGCCTCGCTGTTGTTCGCCGGCCCCCTGCTTGCGCGCTGTGGCGAGGCCTCGATCACCCGGCCCGGAGGCGATGCGATCGGCCGGAGGCGGATCGACACGCACCTGACCGCGCTCGAAGCGCTCGGAGCCCAGATCGAAGTCTCGGCCCGCGAGTATCGGATGAGCGCGAAGCAGCTGACCGGCAAGCCGATGTTTCTCGACGAGGCGTCGGTCACGGCCACGGAGAACGTCATCATGGCCGCGGTGCTCGCCGACGGCGTGACGACGATCTACAACGCCGCCGCCGAGCCCCACGTGCAGGACCTCTGTCACATGCTGGGGGAGATGGGCGCGCAGATCGAAGGGATCGCGACGAACCGGCTGGTCATCACCGGGGTCGACGAACTCTCGGGGATCGACTACACGATCCCGAGCGACCATATCGAGATCGGCTCCTACATCGGGCTGGCGGCGATCACCCGCGGAGAGGTGATCATCGAGAACGCGGTGCCCGAGCACATGTACATGAGCGAGCTGATGTTCCGGAAGCTCGGAGTGGAGATCAAGGTCGAGGGGAAGAACATCCGCGTTACGGACAACCAGGAGTTGCGCGTGCGGTACGAGGTCGGGGGCGCGGTGCCGAAGATCGATGACGGCCCGTGGCCTCTGTTTCCGGCGGACCTGCTGTCGATCATGGTGGTCGTGGCGACCCAGGCCGATGGGACCTCGATGATCTTCGAGAAGATGTTCGAGTCGCGGCTGTTCTTCACCGACAAGCTGATCGGCATGGGAGCGCGGATCATTCTGTGCGACCCTCACCGCGCGATCATCGTCGGGGGAAACCGCCTCCATGGCGCCGACATCACGAGCCCGGACATCCGGGCCGGGATGGCCCTTCTCCTCGCGGCTCTCTGCGCGAAAGGGACGAGCGTAATCCACAATATTCACCAGATCGATCGGGGGTACGAGCGGATTGAAGAGAGACTCAATGCTCTCGGCGCTCGTATAACTCGTGAGGAGGATCGATAGGCTGGTGAAGGGATCCGGTTCAGAAGTCGCGTCGAGGCGTGAAGCAGGCCCCCGATGGAAGCCGCGCGGAGGCGCTGACGGCGGCGTGTCACCGGTCGTGATGGGGATTCTGAACGTCACTCCCGATTCGTTCTCCGACGGCGGGCTCTGGGTCGAGACGGCCCTCGCGATTGACGCCGCCCTGCGCATGGAGCGTGAGGGGGCGACGATCATCGACGTCGGCGGCGAGTCGACCCGCCCGGGCGCCGAGCCGATCCCGCTCGACGTCGAGCTCGAGCGCGTGTTGCCGGTGATCGAGGGAATCCGTGAGCGGAGCGGAGTCGCGATCTCGATCGACACCCGCAACGCGCCCGTTGCGGCGGCGGCTCTCGAGGCTGGCGCCGTCATGGTCAACGACGTCACGGCGCTTCGCCACGATCCGGCAATGGCAGCCGTGGTCCGGGATCGCGGCGCGGACGTGATTCTCATGCACATGCGCGGCGAGCCGAAGACGATGCAGGACGAGATCCGCTTCGCCGACCTGATGGGAGAGATCGGAGCCGAGCTGACCGAGCGGAAAGAGTTTGCGGTCGGCGAGGGAATCCCCGCGGAGCGGATCCTGATCGACCCGGGGATCGGCTTCGGCAAGACCTTCGAGCAGAACCTCGAGATCGTCGCGCGGAGCGCCGAGCTCGACCCCATCGCCTCCGTCGTGATCGGCGCATCCCGCAAGGGATTCATCGGACACCTCACGGGGAGGGGCGGAGGGCGGCCCCGCATGGCGGGCTCCCTCGCGACGGTGGCTGCCGCGGCGCTCGCGGGTGCGGCGATCGTTCGCGTCCACGACGTCGCGGAGACGGTCGATTTCCTCCGGGTGTTCAATCCACTGATGGGGCGCCGCGCATGAGCGAGGCGCTCTCGTTTTTCAGCCGGCTCGAGTTCGGCTGGCGCGACGCGGCCGACATCATCCTGGTTGCCCTGATCATCTTCGGAGTGATCCGGCTGATTCAGGGGACCCGGGCCATGCAGATGTCGATCGGGCTCGTCATCCTCGCGCTGACCTACCTCATCGCACGGACGTTCCAGCTCGTTTCGCTCGAGCTGATCACGGGACAGGTGCTGTTTTACATCCCGTTCGCGATCATCGTGCTGTTCCAGCACGAGATCCGCCGCGCCCTCGCCTCGATGGGACGCGGATGGCTCGACGTGCTGAAGAACCGGACGAGCGAACCGCAGTTCGACGCGGTGGTCGCCGCGTCGAAGGAGCTTGCGCGCCGGAGAGTCGGAGCGCTGATGGCGATCGAGCGAACCCAGAGCCTCCGGATGTACATCGAGACCGGTAAGCCGCTCGACGCCATCATCTCGGCCGAGCTGCTGCAGAACATCTTCACCCCGAGCGCTCCGCTGCACGACGGAGCCGTCATCATCCAGGGGAACCGGATCGCGGCGGCGGGGACGTTTCTCCCGCTCAGCGCGAGCATCGAGCTTCCCGAGCACTTCGGGACGCGGCATCGCGCCGCGCTCGGGCTCAGCGAGGAATCCGATGCGCTTGTTGTCGTCGTCTCGGAAGAGAACGGAGCGATCAGCGCAGCGCTGGACGGAATCCTGCACGAGAATCTCAAGCCGGCCGAGCTCGCGCATCTTCTGCGCGCGCACCTCCGGCCGAACGGCAAGTCGAATCTGGAGCGCGAGTCATGATCCGGACAGCAGGCCCGAAGGTTCTCGCCGTGATGATCGCCCTAGTGATCTGGATGATCGCTTCCGAGGAGCGGCGCGAGGACATTCTCGAGCGGAACTTCCAGGTTCCGCTGGCCCTGGTCGGCGTTCCTTCGAACATGGTCATCTCGGGCGACGTGGAAGAGACGATCGCCGTTCGGCTTCGCGGTCCGGCATCACAGGTGAGGGGCCTCACCAGCGAGACTCTCGAAGTGACCGTCGACCTCGCCGACTCGCGGCCCGGAACGCTGAGCATCCCGCTCCAGCCCTCGGCGCTGACGACCCCCCCATCAGTGGAGGTCGTCTCCATGAAGCCGGCCAGATTGCGGCTGCAGCTCGAAATGAGAAGACAGAAGCCCGTGCGGATTTCGCCCTACCTGGTCGGAGCACCGGCGAGCGGTTACCAGATCGAGAACGTGGAGTCGCAGCCTGGAAACGCCGTCATCAGTGGCCCTGTTTCGATCGTCGACGAGATCACCGAGGTCCCTACGGAGCGGATC
>JBHEPS010000013.1:0-34666 GCA_046260175.1 Thermoanaerobaculia bacterium | reverse complement strand
GCTCGAGCCCTACACCAAGGGCGGGAAGACCGGGCTGTTCGGAGGCGCGGGCGTCGGCAAGACGGTTCTGATTCTCGAGCTCATCACCAACGTCGCCAAGCAGCACGGCGGCTTCTCGGTCTTCGCCGGCGTCGGCGAGCGCACCCGCGAGGGGAACGACCTCTACCTCGAGTTCGAAGAGACCGGCGTCATCGTTCCCGGCGACCCATCGAAGTCGAAGGCCGCCCTCATTTACGGGCAGATGACCGAGCCTCCCGGCGCGCGCCTCCGGGTCGGACTGACCGGCCTCACCGTCGCCGAGTACTTCCGCGACGTCGAGAACCAGGACGTGCTCCTGTTCATCGACAACATCTTCCGCTTCACGCAGGCGGGATCGGAAGTCTCCGCGCTTCTGGGCCGCATGCCCTCGGCTGTCGGATATCAGCCGAACCTCGCCACGGAGATGGGCGAGCTCCAGGAGCGCATCACCTCGACCAAGCGCGGCTCCATCACCTCGGTCCAGGCCATTTACGTCCCCGCGGACGATCTCACCGATCCCGCGCCGGCCGCCGCGTTCGCTCACCTCGACGCCACGACGGTTCTCTCGCGCCAGATCGCCGAGCTCGGCATCTACCCCGCGGTCGATCCCCTCGCGTCGACTTCCAAGATTCTCGACCCCCGGATCCTCGGCGACGAGCACTACAACACCGCCCGCTCCGTTCAGGCCGTCCTCCAGAAGTACAAGGACCTCCAGGACATCATCGCGATTCTCGGCATGGACGAGCTCTCCGAAGAGGACAAGCGCATCGTCTCCCGCGCGCGGAAGATCCAGCGATTCCTCTCGCAGCCTTTCTTCGTCGCCGAGCAGTTCACGGGTCTTCCCGGCAAGTACGTCAAGATCGCGGAGACCATCCGCGGCTTCAAGGAAATCGTCGAAGGCAAACACGACGACGTTCCCGAGCAGGCGTTCCTGCTCCAGGGAACGATCGACGACGTTCTCGAGCGCGCCGAGAAGATGCGTAACGAAGCGGCCTGAGTGATCGATCATGGCTGACGCAAACATCCCGTCGAAGCTTCACCTGGTGGTCGTCTCGCGCGACCGCAAGATCCTCGATACCGAGGTCGACGAAGTCGTGCTTCCCGGCTGGAAGGGTGCCCTCGGCATCCTTCCAGGCCACACTCCCCTCCTGGGGCTTCTCAGGATCGGAGAGCTCGCCTGGCGCTCGGGGACCGAGTCCTCGCGCCTCGCCATGACCTGGGGAGTCGCGGAAGTCCTGCCGGACCGGGTGATCGTCATCGCCGAGAACGCCTACCTGCCGGACGAGGTCGATGTCGAAGAGGTCGAGCGCATCCGGATCGAGAGCGAAAAAGAGCTCGCGAGCCTCTCGTCCAACGACGAAGGATTCGCCCTCGCTCAGGCGCGGCTCGAAGAATCGGTAGCGAAGATTCAGATTGTCGGCCGTCACGGCCACTGACACGTCATGCCCTGAAGGAACGTCGCGGAGTCAGCACGACCGAACAGTGGCGGAGGCGGAAGGACCGGACCATCCGGCGCATACGACATGGAACGATGGCTCGAGCTCTACGCGCAATCCGCCTTTCGCCGCTATCCCGACATCCATCACGACCTCAAGACTCCGCTGAACATCGCGGTGCTCAATCTCGAGCTGCTCCGCATGCGGGTCAAACGCCTGCTCGAGGCGGAAAGCGACGATCCGAAGGTGATCGAGTACGTCCGCTCGATCGACAGCGAGTTGAGGCGGATGGCCCAGATCTTCGACGCTCTTTTCCACGACGTGGCTCCTCCCCGTAACGTCGAGCCCCCCCCGATCGTCGACTTGGGCGAGGTCCTTCGGGAATCCTTCGGAGTCGTGAGCGGACCGGCCCCGGCGGTGATTCACGAAAACCGCGCAAGGTCCCTGTTCGGTTTTCTGGCCGTCGGATGTGGCAAAATTTTCCGCACCCCACCCCGCGTTGTGGTAGAGACAGGAGCACAAACCGTGGTCAGATTCGAAGGAGCTCCGCAGGAAGACGGAATCGATACGGCCAGGCTCTTCAAACTCTACTACTCCGACGCGGACGGAAGCCCCGAGATCTCCATGGCGACGGCGAGAATGATCGCCGATTGCTACGGAGGCGAGCTCGAGGCCAGGCCGGACGGCGACAATTTCAAGGTGGAGCTCCGGCTCCCCTCGGGTGACCAATGACCAAAATTCTCATCGTGGATGATGATCAGGCGACCACGGCCGGTATGGCCGACGTGATGGAGGAGTGGGGTTACGAGGTCGAGTCCACCGGGACGATCGGCGACGCCTGGAAAGCCGCGACCAGCCACGTTCCTGATGTCGCCATCGTCGACCTCAAGCTCCCCGACGGATCGGGGATGGACCTTCTCAAGCGCTTCAAGGACACCTACCCCGACGTCTCGGTGATCATTCTCACGGGCCACGCCACGGTCGACTCAGCCGTCAAGGCGCTCAAGGTCGGCGCGGAGGACTTCGTGACCAAGCCGGTCGACCTCCCTCGGCTCGAGGTCGTGCTCAAGACGGTCGAAGACAAGCAGATGATGAAGCAGGAGATCCTCGAGCTCCGGCGGCAGCTGCAGAAGATGGGAGCGCTCGGCCACATGGTCGGGAAGTCGCCCGCGATGCAGAAGCTGTTCGAAGAGATCGAGATGGTCGCCAACACGGACGCGAACGTGATGATCGTCGGTGAGTCGGGCTCGGGCAAGGAAGTGGTCGCGAACACGATCCACAGCCTTTCGCGCCGCCGTCAGAAACCCTTCATCGCCTTCAACTGCGGAGCGATCTCGCCGACGCTGATCGAGTCGGAGATCTTCGGCCACGAGAAGGGCGCTTTCACGAACGCCATCAAGCGCCGTGAAGGGTATTTCGAGATGGCCAAGGGAGGGACGGTCTTCCTCGACGAGATCACCGAAATGCCGCTCGACCTCCAGGTCAAGCTGCTGCGGGTCCTCGAAGAGGAGAAGTTCCGGCGCGTGGGCGGAAACGACGAGATTCACATCGACGCGCGCATCATCGCCGCGACCAACCGCAACCCGATGAAGGCCATCGAAGAGGGCCGGCTCCGCGAAGACCTCTACTACCGCCTCAACGTTTTCCCGATCGACGTCCCCCCGCTGCGCGAGCGGCTCGAGGACCTTCCCCTCTTCACGATGTTCTTCCTCGAGAAGCTGAATGAGACCGAGGACAAGAAGGTCGACAAGATCGACGCCGATTTTCTCGAAACGCTCTCGCAGTACAGCTGGCCCGGGAACGTCCGCGAGCTCCGGAACGTCGTCAATCGCGCCTTCATCATGGCGCGCGGCGACTCGCTCACGGTCGAGTGCCTCCCCGAAAAGTTCCTCGAGAATCGCCGCCCCAGCATCCGGAAGGGTTCGATGACCATCCCCCTCGGGCAGCCGATGGACGAGATCGAGCGCCGCATCATCGAAGAGACGCTCGCCATGACCGACGGCGACCGGAAGAAAACAGCCGAGATCCTCGGCATCTCCTACAAGACCCTCTACAACAAAACCAAGAAGTACAAAGAAGAGGCCGAGAGCGACTAGTGGCAAGGCAGAAGGCAGAAGTCAGAAGGCAGAAGTAAAGGGGTTCGTTCCGGGTAGATCCTTTCCAGAAAGTTCTGGGTTGATCCTTTCCAGGTGATTTGTGGAGCATGGCTTCAGGGAGGAAGCCGTGCCGCTGAAGGAGACAACCGTCGTGGACTGGAGAGAGCAGATGGCCTTGGCCGTCATCCGAGGACGAATGAACGTGAGCGAGGCAGCGCTGGCTTACGGGGTAAGCCGCCCGACCGTGAGGCAGTGGCGAGACCGGTATCTTGAAGAGGGTCGAGCTGGTCTGGTGGACCGTTCTCATGCCCCGCACACGTGTCCCCATCGGGTCACGCCCGAGGTTGAAGAACTCGTGCTGAAGCTGTACCGAAAGTGGCGGTTCGGATCCAAGAAGATCTGCCGGCGTCTGGATGACGATTACCCCGACCTCGATCGGCCAGCCCGAAGCACGGTCGATGAGATTCTCAAGCGGAACGGGTGCGTGAAGCCGCAGAAAAGACGGCCAAAGTCCCGTTCTCCATTCGGTCGCCCGTTCCCGGCCGAGGCACCCGGAGATGTCCACACGATCGACCATAAGGGTGACTTCCCGATGGGGAACGGAAAGCGTTGTTACCCCCTGACCATGGTGGATGCGTTCAGCCGCTTCCTGCTGGCTTGTGAAGCGCTCGAGTCGACCTCGCTGGATGAGGCATGGCCCGTGATCGTCAGAGTCTTCAAGGAGCACGGGCTTCCCCGAGCAATGCATAGCGACAACGGTTCGCCGTTCGGAACGCCCCATAGTCGCGTCTCAACCCTGAGCGTGAGGTTGATGAAGCTCGGGATCCAGCCGGTGTTCAGCCGTCCGGGCAAGCCTCAGGACAACGGCAGCCACGAACGGATGCATCGAGATCTCAAGGCCCGGACCACGCGGCCGCCAGAGCGAGATTGTGCGTCTCAGCAGCTCAGCTGCAACAGCTTCCGTCACTTCTACAACTTCGAACGACCCCACGAGGGGATCGGTCAGGAGCGTCCCGCCACCCTGCACCGATCATCCCCGCGGCCGTACCCGAAGCGCATTGCCAAGCCCGATTACCCTGGCCACTTCGAGAAACGGACAATCAAGAACAACGGCTGTCTGAGGTGGAAAAACGAGTTGATCTACCTGGCTCACGGTCTCAAGGGGGAGACTGTGGCACTGGAGCCGGTCGACGATCAGGTCTGGCGAGTCTTCTTCTACGGATTCGTCATCGCTACATTGGATGAGGAGGAAAATGCGTTTATCTGAGCTGATGGAAAAGCGGAAAAGGCCACCCTCCCAACCACCGCCTTTACCGCTTTCCCACAGCTCCCGCTACCGCCGAACTGGAAAGGATCATCCCGGACACAAGTGGAAAGGAACATCCCGAACGTTCAGAAGGAAAGTCAAAGGCGGCGGCCGGCCCGTCATTCTGAGGGAGCGGCCGGTGTGGCGGGTAAGGCAGGTGGCTCCGATCCCGCCCGGCGTTTTGCCGAACAAGCTCTGGATGTGGTCTTTGACCTTTCTTCTAGCTTCTGGCTTTCATCTTCTAGCTTCGCCTTTTCTTCTGGCTTCTGGCTTCTGGCTTCTGGCTTGTCTCTATTCTGGCTTCTGGCTTGTCTTTCTACTTCCCCCCGAACTCCGCCTTCCTCTTCTCGATGAACGCCGTCAGACCTTCCCTCATGTCCTCGGTGGCGCAGAGGTTCCCGAACAGAGTCGCCTCGAGCAACTGCCCATGCTCGAACGACATCTCGAGGCCGGCGTTGACGGCTTCGATCGCGGCGCCGACGGCCAGAGGGCCGCGCGACATGATCTTGCGGGCCATCTCCTCGCAGGCGGCTTCCAGCTGGTCGGCCGGCACCACCCGGTTGACGAGTCCGATCCGCTCGGCCTCGGCGGCCGGGATCCGGTCGCCCGTGAGAATCAGCTCGAGCGCTTTCCCCTTCCCCACCAGGCGCGCCATTCTCTGGGTTCCGCCGTATCCGGGGATGACGCCGAGAGTCACCTCGGGCAGCCCGATCTGCGCGTTCTCGGAGGCGATCCGGATGTGGCAGGCGAGCGCCAGTTCGCATCCACCGCCGAGGGCGAAGCCGTTGATCGCGGCGATGACGGGCTTGGGGAGCTTCTCAATCTGCGAGAGAACGGCCTGACCATGCTCGCAGGTGGCCTTGCCGGTCAGGGGGGTGTTCTTCGCCAGCTCTCCGATGTCGGCTCCCGCAACGAACGCCTTCTCTCCGCTCCCCGTGACGATGACGGCCTTCACCGCTTCGTCCGAGCGCGCCTCGGAGAAGACTCTGCCGATCTCGTCGACCGTCTCGCGGTTGAGCGCGTTCAGAACTTTGGGCCGCTCGATCGTGACGCGGAGGATCCCGTCGCGGTTCTCGACGGAAAGGTTCTTCAGGTTCTCGTAAGCCATCACCACTCTCCCCCTAGTTCCCGCGGTCCATCGCGACGGGCTTTTCGCCCGAGTAGTCGTAGAAGCCGGCTCCGCTCTTGCGGCCATACCGGCCTGCCAGGACCATCTTGCGCAGCAGCGGTGGAGGGGCGAACCGGTGCTCGCGGAACTCGTTGAACATGATCTCGGCGATGTAGTAGGTCGTGTCGAGACCGACGAAGTCGAGCAGGGTCATCGGACCCATCGGATGTCCGCATCCGAGCTGCATCCCCTTGTCGATGTCCTCGATCGAGCCGATCCCTTCCTCGTAGCCGCGGATCGCGTCGAGCAGATACGGGACGAGGAGGCGGTTCACGATGAATCCGGAGTTGTCGCGACAGGCGATCGGCTCCTTGCCGAGTTTCCTGGCGAAAGCGAACGCGCGGTCGAACGAATCATCGTCGGTGAGGATCGTCCGCACGACCTCGACCAGCTTCATCAGGGGAACCGGATTGAAGAAGTGCAGGCCGACGAACTGCGAGGGGCGCGAGGTCGCCATCGAAAGCTCGGTGATCGTGAGCGAAGAAGTGTTCGACGCGAAGATCGCGTCCTTCTTCACGATGCGATCGAGCTCCGCGTACGTCTCCTGCTTGATCTCGACGTTCTCGACGATCGCCTCGATGACGATGTCGCAATCGGCGAGGTCGTCGAGTTTCGTCGTTCCCTTCAGCCGTCCCTGGAGGGCTTCCTTGTCGGCGGCCGACATCTTGCCCTTCTCGACGAACTTGCCGAGGCTCTTGTCCATCGACGCGAAGCCCTTGTCGAGGAACTTCTGCTCGACCTCGCGGACGACGGTTTCGAAACCTGCGGCCGCGGAGATCTGCGCGATGCCCGAGCCCATCAGGCCGCAGCCGAGGACTCCGACCTTCCTGATTTCTGCCATGAGGGTCTCCTTCTTTCGCTGATTGAGCGGCGAGGGGGAAACGATGCGCCCGTGGGACGCGATTCACCCATCTCCCGCGCGGCGCATTGTACAGGCTCGAGGCGCGCCCCTCCCGGCCCCCCCTCGTCTTCCGCCATGGACTCCCGTATCCTCGGCCCGCAATGCGCAGGCGGCTTCCGAAGACGGTCTATCTTCTCGGGCTCGCCTCGTTTCTCAACGACGCCTCCAGCGACATCATCTATCCCCTTCTTCCGATCTTTCTCTCCACGACCATCGGAGCCGGGCCCGCGGTCATCGGACTCATCGAGGGAGCCGCCGACGCGATCTCCTCGGTTCTGAAACTCCTCGCGGGATCGTGGTCCGACCGCACCGGGAAGCGGAAGCCGTTCGTCGTGGGCGGGTACGGGCTGGCGGGCCTCTCGCGCCTTCTCCTGGCATTCGCATCTCACTGGGGCGTCGTGTTCGGCGCCCGGCTGGCCGACCGCACGGGGAAGGGAATCCGTTCCGCCCCCCGCGACGCAATGATCGTCGACGTCACCGATCCCTCCCAGCGTGGGAGGGCGTTCGGGTTTCACCGCGCCTTCGATCATCTCGGGGCCGTCGCGGGGCCGCTCATCGCCGCGGCTCTTCTCGCCATCGGTCTCTCGTTCCGCCACATCTTTCTCATCGCCGTCATTCCGACAGCCGCCGGTGTCCTGCTCCTCACCCTCGTCCTCCGCGAGCCGCCCCGCCCCCCCGCGAGTGCCGCTCTGCCCATCCTCAGCGGGAAAACCCCGGCCGGCCTTCGGTCCGCTCTCTTTCCCATCGCCCTTTTCTCTCTCGCGAACGCGAGCGACATGTTCCTCATCCTCCAGGCCTATCGCAGCGGCATCTCCGCCGCGGTCATCCCGCTCCTCTGGGCCGCGAACCACGCGGTGAAGGCTCTTCTGTCGACCTGGGCCGGAGACCTCTCCGACCGCCGCGGCCGGGGACTGCTCCTCATCTCCGGCTGGGCGCTCTACGCCGTCATCTACGCCGCCTTCCCCTTCGCCACCTCCCTTCCTGCTTTCATCTTTCTCTTCGTCGCGTACGCCATTCCGCTCGCGATGACGGAGGGGACGGAACGAGCCTGGGTCGCGGAGAGTCTGCCTAAGGAGGGACGAGGAAAGGGATTCGGGCTCTATTACCTCGTCAGCGGGCTCGCGACTCTCGGGGGGAGCCTGCTGTTCGGCGCCCTGTTCCAGGAGGTCGCTCCGGCGGCGGCGTTCTTCACGGCGGCAGCGCTCGCGATGGCCGCCGCCCTGGTGACCTTGATGATGGAACGAGGGAAAAGGCGCTCGACGAAAAACGAGCCCGAAGGAGCGTGACTGCCGCAATCGGCTCGCGAATGCCGGGGCACCCACTTCCGCCGGTTTCCACCTCAAGGACTGAGGGCTCCGGGCAGAAGGCCGTTCCGCAGCTAACTGACCGTGGAACGGAAAATTCTGTCGTCACGCCCGTTCGGGCTCAGTTTCATCTTAGGTCCCGGCTCCGACTCTGCCAAGACGAATAAACAGAAAGTCTGTTGAAAAGGGAATCGCGGGTGCAGCCGGGGCCGTTTCGACGCCTTGAAAGGGACCCATTCTCCATGAAGACCCTCCGATTTGGCGCTCTCATCCTCGTGGCCGGGCTGGCCGGCTCTGCATTCGCCGCAACACCCGAACTGCCGAAATCGGAGGTCGACCGCCTGGTGGGCGCTTTCCTCCCCGCCTGTCCCGATCCGGTCACCGTGACGACCCAGCCTCTCCAGGTCGATCTCAGCCCCGGCCTCCGAGCGACGATCATCCGCATCGAGAGTGAGAACCCCTGGTGTCAGAACCAGGCCCTGGCGCTCGGGACGAGCCAGAAGACCTATTTCGTCGGCTCCCCCTGGATCATGACCGGGATGACCGGCACGCCGGCCGCGAAGATCAAGCAGTTCGCCTGGGGGCGTCTCCAGGCCAGCGTCGATCCCGCCGTCGGACAGCCGCGCAAGGACGGACTGCTGCCGGTGACCATGACGGAGAAAACCCCCTTCGGCCCCGTGACCTACGAGGGAGCCGTCGACGCTGCGGGGACCATCTTCCTCCCCGGTGAGGTCCGCACCCTCGACGGCAGTCTCGCGAGCGGGCGGCTCGGACGCCTCGAGAGCGTTGCGGCGAAGGCGCCGACGCGCGGCTCCGGCAAGATCCGGGTGTACGAGTTTTCCGACTTCGAGTGCCCCTCCTGCGCCTACGCGCAGGTCTACGCCGACGCGATCGCGAAAGAGTTCGGCGACCGCGTGAAATACGTCCGGATCGACCTTCCGCTCCTGAGCAGCCATCCCTGGGCTTTCCCCGCCGCCGTATACGGCCGCGCGATCTGGAATCAGAGCCCCGAGGCGTTCTGGGATTACAAGCGGGACGTTTACGCGAGCCAGGAGAGCCTCGACACCTTCTCGCTCGAGGACTTCGCCCGCGGGTTCGTCCGCGACCGGAAACTCAACGTGGAGAAGTTCAACAACGACATCCAGTCGGTCGCTCTCCGCAACGAGATCCTCGACGGGGTGAGCGCCACGCGGTCCCTCCAGATCAACGGAACGCCGACGTTTCTCGTCGACGGAGTCAATGTGGTGCCCGGTGACAATGGGTCGAACCTGTTGAAGCACATCCGGGAGAAAGTCGGCAAGTAGCCAACGGTGGCCACGGTTTGGCCTCATCAACCGTGGCGGGGATCATGCCATCCGCGGCAGCCGTCCGGCCGACATTGCCACGGCTGGTGAGGCCAAGCCGTGGCCACATTGCTTCATGACTCTCGGACTCTCGTAACCCTTGCGGCGACGCTCTTGAACGCCGGAGTTTTCGAGGCGCCGTCGAGCATCCGCGGGACGAGGCGGTTCGCCTCCGGGTAGTACATGGCGATGTTGCCGGGGCGGATCTCGATGAAGGAGACGACGACATCCATCGAACCGGTCGTCGTCGAGACGCGTACCGGTTCGCCCTCCTCGAGGCCGAGCCGTGCCGCGTCTTCTTTCGCCATCAGCACGACGTCCCGCCTGTCGGTTCCGCGATACGGATCCTCTTCTTCATAGACCACCGTGTTGAACTGCCCCTCGGAGCGGAGGGTCATGAGGCGGAGCTCGCCGTCGGACGTGAACGGCGCGGGCAGAGGGGTGACTTCGAAGTGCGCCTTGCCGTCCGGCGTCCGGAACTGCGGCTCGTGGAAGGTTCGTCCGTCGATCTGGAACTCGCCCCCCTCCTCTATCGCTCCGATCCGCTCAAACCCAGGCACCACGCTCGCGATCTCCTGGCGGAGCTTCTCGTGCGAGCGCATCGCCTTCCAGTCGAACTTCCCTTCCGGAAGGATCCGCTCGGCGATCGAGGCGATGATCTCCACTTCCGAGCGCATGTCCCCGCGGACCGACGGAGTTCCTCCCTCGCTCATTCGGACGAAATTGAACATCGATTCCTGGGTCGTGGTCTGCGCCTCCTCGTCGCGGGCGAGAGCCGGAAGGATGATCATTTCCTTCCCGATCGCATGAGCGTGATGCTCGTTGAGCTTCGTCGTCACCGAGATCGTCGTGGGGATGGCTCGAAGGGCCTTCTCCGCCCAGTAACGATCCGGATTCGAAGCGAGAAGGTTTCCGCCGAGGAGAAAGCAGGCGTCGATCTCACCCCGCTCGGCGGCCAGCATGGATCCGTAGGTGTCGAGCCCACCTTTCTTCTGCACGATCCCGTACGTCTTCTCCATCCGCTCTGCGAAGGCCCGTCTCATCTCGGGCGAGACGCCCATCGAGCCGACTCCCTGGACGTTCGAGTGACCGCGAATCGGAACCAGGCCCGTCCCCTGCCGCCCGAGCCATCCCCGAGCGAGCGCGAGATTCGACAACGCGAGGATGTTGTCGACGCCATTCGCGTGCTGGGTCAGCCCCATCGCCCAGAAACAGATCGCCCGTTTCGATGAGCTCAGCAGGTCGACCGCCCGATCGATCTCGGCTCGCGGAACGCCGCTCTGCAGGACGAGCTCGTCCCATTCAGCTGCCTCGAGATCCTCCCTAACCGCCGGCCATCCGCTCGTCCATTGCGCAACGAACTCCGCCTCGACCGCTCCCCGCTCGAGCACACCCTTGAGCAGCGCTTTCATGAGAGCGACGTCCCCGCCGATGTGGGGCTGGAGATAGACATCGGAGATCGTGGACCCGAACAGCATCGATCGCCAGAGCGAAGGGACTCGGAACCGCACGAGTCCGAGCTCGCGAATTGGGTTGATGACGATCACCTTTCCGCCGCGCCGGCGGAGCTCGACGAGCTGCGTGATCAGCCTCGGGTGATTGCACGCCGGGTTGGCGCCCGCAATCACCGCGAGGTCGGCATGCCGGAGGTCGTCGAGAACGACCGAGGCGGTCCCGGAGCCGTAGACCTTCGAGAGCGCGACCCCGGAGGCCTGGTGGCAGTAGTAGCTGCAGTTGTTGATGTTCGCCGCTCCCCAGGCGCGGGCGACGAGCTGCATGAGGAACGCCGCCTCGTTGCTCGATCGCCCCGAGGAGTAGAAGAAAGTCCGGTCCGGCCCCGAACGGGAGAGTGCATCCGCCGCGCGTCGGTACGCTTCCTCCCAGGAGATCCGCCGATAGTGCGTCGCTCCCTCGGAGGCGAGCATCGGGAAGGCGACGCGGCCGAGCCGCTCGAGCTCCCTGGGGGAGAGCTCGCGGAGGCGGTCGAGCGGCAGCGACGCCAGGGTCTCCTCGGTGATCGCCCCAGCCATGTCGGCCGACTGCGCCTGGACGGATTTCTTGCAGACCTCGGGAAAGTGGCCGAGCTCGTTGACCATCCCTCCCCGCTGCCCTCCCATGCCGAGAGCGCACGTCTTGCAGGCGTTCCGGGAGCGGAGGCGCCGCCAGAGGTGGAAAGGGCCCACTTCGAGGGCTTTGCGGAAAACGTACGTCACCGCGGCGAGTCCGCCGCCGGCGGCCATTCTGGGGGTCGGCATCAGGGGATTTTAATGGAACCGCGCTCGCGTTGCAGGAACACAAGCACGCTCCGTCACCGCCCTGCGTGACCGCGCTCCTGTTTCAATGTGCCCTGGCGGGCTTAACAGATAAGGTACACACCGGAGACAGACTCCGGACAACCCGAAACCTCTGGCCTCACGCCCGCTGTTGCGATAAAAGGAACGAGCGAAGCGGGGTGCGACCTCACTTCCGGATACAGAGGAGGACTCATGAGTACCGCCAAGCTGATCGTCGAGGGCAAGGAGTACGAACTTCCCGTCGTCGTCGGCACTGAAAACGAAACCGGTGTCGACATCACCCAGCTTCGAGCCAAGAGCGGAGCGATCACTCTGGATCCGGGCTACGGCAATACCGGCTCCTGCAGTAGCGCGATCACTTACATCGATGGCGACAAGGGAATCCTGCGCTACCGCGGATACCCGATCGAGCAGGTGGCCGAGCATGCGAGCTTCGTCGAAGTCTGCTATCTGCTCATCTACGGACACCTTCCGTCCGAGGCCGAGCTGGCGGCCTTCAGCGACAAGCTGACCCGCCACAGCCTGATCCACGAAGACATGAAGAAGTTCTTCGAAGGATTCCCGCAGTCGGCGCACCCGATGGCGATCCTCTCCTCGATGATCGCGTCGCTCTCGGCCTACTATCCCGACGCGACGAAGGAAGGCGACGCGGATCTCAACATCATCCGCCTCCTGTCGAAGGCTAAGACCATCGCGGCCTTCTCCTACAAGAAGTCGGTCGGACAGCCGTTCATCTATCCGCAGAACCACCTCAGCTACACCGAGAACTTCATGCACATGATGTGGGCGGTCCCGGCAGAGCCCTACGAAGTCTCGCCGATCGTCGATCGTGCATTGAACCTGCTGCTCATCCTCCACGCCGACCACGAGCAGAACTGCTCGACCTCGACGGTCCGCATGGTCGGAAGCTCGGACGCGAACCTGTTCGCCTCGATCAGCGCCGGCGTCTGCGCCCTCTGGGGCCCGCTGCACGGCGGCGCCAACCAGCAGGTCATCGAGATGCTCCAGCAGATCCGCGACGCCGGTGGTGATTACCGCCGTTTCGTCGAGATGGCCAAGGACAAGAACTCGGGGTTCAAGCTGATGGGCTTCGGCCACCGGGTCTATAAGAACTTCGACCCGCGCGCCAGGATCCTCAAACAGTCGGCGGACGAAGTGCTCTCGGAGCTCGGAGTCACCGATCCGCTGCTCGACATCGCCAAGGAGCTCGAGCGCGTCGCTCTCGAGGACCCGTACTTCGTCGAGCGGAAGCTCTATCCGAACGTCGATTTCTACAGCGGCATCATCTACCGCGCGATGGGCATCCCCACCGACATGTTCACGGTGATGTTCGCCCTGGGACGCCTCCCCGGCTGGATCGCTCACTGGAAAGAGATGGTCGAGGACAAGACCATGCGCATCTCGCGTCCGCGCCAGATCTACACCGGCGCGACCGAGCGCGATTGGGTCCCGGTCAAGAAGCGCTCCGAGGAGAAAGTGCTCGTTCACGCCTGAGCGGGTCGGAATCACGGTTGAAAATCAAAGGCGGGCCTCCGGGCCCGCCTTTTTTTGACGAAGAAGGCGCAGCCCGCTTCGTCATACGCCGGTGCGCGCGACCGAAGGATCTCGAGATTGCAGATGTCGCCACCTGTCGTATTCCCCGCCCCGACCAACACGATCCTGCCATTTTGAGATCCTTCGTCGGCTGCCGACACCCTCGAGTTCGACGGCTACGTCCCGCGCCTCCTCAGGATGACGGCACTCGGCGCTTCGGCTCTCGCTCTACGCCACTCTCACGACGACGAAGGTGATGTCGTCGTTGGGAGGCTCGCCGCCGGTCCTTTGATCCGCTGCGCGGGAAAGCGCCTCGATGATCTCCTCCGGAGTGCCGCCGGCGACGACGCCGAACGCATTCTCGACCGCGACGTATCCGAGCGGGTCGCCTCGCGAATCGAGAAGCTCCGGGAATCCGTCGGAGAGGAACAGCAGCGTGTCGCCCGCCTCGAGATCGACGACCCGATCCTCGAACTCTCCGCCGAACGAGCCGAGGGGCATGCCGCTCATCGCGAGCTCCTCGATCCGCCGCGAACGCGCACGGTGAAGGAGCACGGGAGGCATGCCCGCCGAAGAGATGGTCAGACGCCGTCCGGCGATACGCCCGAGCATGAAGGCCATCGCCATCCGCCCGAGCTCCATCCCCCGGATCGCTTTCCCCGCTTCGGCCAGGAACTCACTCGGCTCTCTTCCGCCGCCGTAGCTGGAGAAGAGGCTCTTGACGATGGTGACCATCGTTCCCGCCCTCACTCCGTGACCAGTCGCATCTCCGAGGGCGATCGTCAGATCGCCGCTCTCGGGATGAACGTGAAAGTCGTAATAGTCTCCGCCGACCTCGGTGGCCGTCCGCATGTGCACCGCGATCTCGATGCCAGGTATCCTCGGAAGCTGCTTCGGAAGGAGCGAGAGCTGAAAGCGCCGCGCCTCTTCGAGCTCGGCGCTCTTTCTCGCGAAATCGGCCGCGAGCAGATGCTGCTGGATCTCCTGCTCCTTGCGCCTCTGCTCCTGCGCGACGATCTGCGCCTGATGTTCGCGCAGGTCACGCGCCATCTTGTTGAACGCCACCGCGAGAGTCCCGAACTCGTTCGAGGAGCGGATCGGCACTTCGGTATCGAGGTCTCCTTGCGCGATCCGCTCCGCTCCCTCGGTCACCAGCTCGACGTCGCGCGTCATGTGGTTGGCCAGCGGAATGATTCCGATCAGCGCGATCCCGATCAGCCCCAGCCCGTAGGCGAAGTTCTGACCCGCGGCGCGGCGCACCTGCTCGAGGGGCTCGCGTGTCGGCCGCAGAATCCCGAGCGTCAGCCCGCTCTCGTCATCCACCGAGGTTGCGACCACCCAGTTCCCGCGCACGCGCCGACCCGCGGTTCGTCCCTCGCCCGGGTCGACCACGATCTCCTTCACCTTGTCCCGCGCCGGCTCGTTCTTCGCGTGGATGAAACCCTTGCGGTCGATCGCGAACGGGATCTCTCCGCTCTCTGAGTCGCTCAACTCCAGGATGCTCCGGATCAGCAGGTCCGGCCGGACTCTGGCCTCCAGGCTTCCCACGACTTCCCCCCGCCTCGTCACCGGCACCCGAAGGTCGTCTCCGAACAGATTCGAGGTTCCCGGGTGATGCTCGCGCGTCTTCGACACCGACTCGACGCGAACGGCCTGTCTCGGCGCCGGTTCGGGTCGAGCGGCGCGGGGCGCCGATACGCCAGCGGGGCGAGGCGCCAGCGCGTCGCGGCTCCGGATCTCTTCCGCCTGCTGGCGGGCACGCGCGACCAGCGCCGCCGTCCGGCGGGCCGTCTCGAGCGCCTCACGCTCTCGCTGCCCCGCGGCGCGGTTGTGCAGCTCGATCTCTTCCATCATGCCGCTCGCCTCGTTCTCGTGGGAGCGCTCGAGCTCTTCGAGCCGGGCTCGAAGCTCTCTCTCCCGCTCCGGAGTCATCGGCATCCCGGTTCGCTCGAGCTGCATGCTGACATCCGACACGATCTTCCCGACGTCGATCACGATCGTCCGAACGGCCGGTGGCGAGGGTGGCGCCGGAGCCACCCTCGGAACCTCGCCGGGACGGGGCACCGGGGGAACGGGTGGGACCATCTGCGCTTTGAGCGACTCGGTGAATGCCGCGCGCCCCTCTTCCGTGCCGAGCTCACCGAGCTTCCCCATTTCTGCGAAGGCAGCCAGATTCCCGAAGGCGGCGAAATCTCCCTCCGAGACCTCCACAGCGGTGTCGGCCAGGATCGCGGCGACGTTCGGGATGAACTCGAGCGACTCGACGAATGGCGCCACGGGAGCCATCGCCGAGGCGATGCGTCCGGCCGCGGGGTCGCCCAGTCCGTCGCCTGACCCTTCGGCGATCATCGTCTCGAAATCGACGTCGCGACTCAGGCTCGCCACGCGATCGCTGACCTCGTCCCTCACCTGGGTCACGCGACCGTCGAGCTCCCTCGCCATTCGCTCCGCCTCGGCCTGCATCGCGCTGCGTACGGCCTTCTCGGAGGAGTAGTACGAGTAGAGAACGATCCCGCTCAAAGGAACGACGGAGAGAAGGAGAAACGCGAGAATCAGCTGGGTCCGGATCTTCATCGGCTGCAAGATTATTACGGAGGGGACGGGGTTTGGTTCCCGGAGGGAAGGGGGGGAGGAAGGCAAGCCAGAAGCCAGAAGCCAGAAGCCAGAAGAAAAGGCGAAGCCAGAGGATGAAAGCCAGAAGCTAGAAGAAAGGTCAAAGACAACATCCAGAGCCCGGTCGAATGGCAAGTTTGAGCACAGGGTGGGGGCCTGAGGAAATCAGAGACTGATGGTCCTGCTTTTGATCTTTCTTCTGGCTTCTGGCTTTCGGTTTCTAGCTTCGCCTTTTCTTCTGGCTTCTGGCTTCTGGCTTCTGGCTTATCCTCCCCCCTGATCCCTTCCTTCGTCGCTGTCGCTCCTCAGGACAGGCACTTCGTTCGGGATGACATACGATGACCCCGATGAATTCGCAGGAAGCCTTGGTGGTGGGGAGCGGGCCGAACGGTCTTTTTGCCGCGGTGCGGCTCGCGATGGAGGGGTATCGCGTCCGGGTAGTGGAGGCGCGCTCGACGATCGGCGGCGGAGCGCGCACCGAGGAGGCTACGCTACCCGGCTACCACCACGACATCTGTTCGGCAATTCATCCGATGGCGATTGTCTCACCGGCGTTCAGGAAATTATCGATCGGCCTGGGTCCGGAGGATTGGGCCTGGTCGCCGTATGAGCTCGCGCATCCATTCGACGATGGAACCGCCGCGACGCTCAGCCGTTCGGTCGAGCAGACCGCGGCGAGCATGCGCGAAGACGGCCCGCAGTGGTTGCGAACCTTCGTTCCGTTCGTGCGGCACGCCGAGGAGCTTTTCGAAGATGCACTGCGCCCCGTCCGCCTGCCGGGCAATCCGGGGCTGATGGCGCGCTTTGGAATGGCCGGCCTGCAATCGGCCGAGAGTTTCTCCCGCCGGTTCCGCCGGCCCGAGACGCGCGCGATCTTCGCGGGGTGTGCGGCGCACGGCGTAGTGCCGCTCGACCGTCCTGCGACGGCGTCGTTCGGGATCATGCTCGCTCTCACGGCGCACGTCGGCGGGTGGCCGTGCGCGCGGGGGGGATCGGCGCGCATCATCGACGCGCTCGCGCAGCGGCTCCGCGAGTTGGGCGGGACGATCGAAACGCATTTCGAAGTTCGCTCGCTCGCGGACCTACCTTCCGGTCAGCCGCTCCTCATGGACCTCACGCCGCGCCAGCTCCTCGCGATCGCCGGCGACGTTTTCCCCGAGCGGTATCGCAGGCAGCTCGGTCGATTCCGCTACGGGCCGGGGGTGTTCAAGATCGACTGGGCGCTCGACGGCCCCGTGCCGTGGACCGCTCCCGAATGCCGGCTCGCGAACACCGTTCACCTCGGCGGAACTTCTGAAGAGATCGCCCTCGCCGAGAGCGCCGCCTGGAACGGAGGAACGCCGAATCGTCCCTTCGTCCTCTTCGCTCAGCAGAGCCTGTTCGATCCGACGCGCGCGCCGGAAGGGAAGCAGACCGGCTGGGCCTACTGCCACGTTCCCAACGGGTCAACGGTGGACATGACCGACGCGATCGAGCGGCAGGTCGAGCGCTTCGCCCCCGGCTTCAGGGATCGCATCCTCGCGCGAACCACGATCAACACGAAACAGCTCGAGAACCACAATCCCAACATGATCGGGGGCGATATCGGAGGAGGGGCGAACGATCTCCTGCAGTTCCTTCTCCGTCCGTTTCCACGCTGGAATCCGTATCGGACGCCGCTTTCGGACGTCTGGCTCTGCTCCTCGTCGACCCCGCCCGGAGGCGGAGTCCACGGCATGTGCGGACTCCTCGCCGCGGAATCGGTTCTCGGGCTCAACCGCTTTCCTCGTTAGCACCCGTCAGGCTTCGGCAGGACTTCGAGGATCGGTTTTACTCCGCCGCGCGAGAGGAGCTCGAGCGCCGCGAGGACGACGCGCTTCTGCCCTTCCCGGTCGCCGGGGCGGCCGAGAGGATATCCGTGCGGGCAGGGGACGAGCAGGGCGCGGGGAGGCTGCACTTTCTCCCACACTTCCCGAAGCAGCTGGATCGCCACCGAAGGGATACCCGCCGCCTCGAGCTCCGCCGCAACCAGACCGACCGTCTGGTTACAGGTCGGTCAGACGGGGACGAGCAGAGCGCAGTCACTCTTCTGCCGACGAAGGATGTCGACGACGAGCGGAACGGTCGTGCTCAGAAGGCGGCCCGGAGAGGTGATCGATCCCATCAGGGAGATCGCACCGGCGGAGACCGAGCCGATCGTCCCCTCGTCGGCCAGTTCCCGAAGCGTCTCGAGAGGAACCGCGAGATTCGGATCGGTCCTCATCCCGGAATGATCGAACGCGTCGCTCCGATGCGACTCGCGCAGAGCTCGAAGGTCGACGTCCGCTGGAAGAACGCGGTGCGAGAAATCGCCGCCGCGCATGCCGTCGTCGAAGGGCTCCTGTCCGGGTGCGACGAAGCCGGCCGACGAGATCAGCACGACGGAGGCTTCCGAGAGCGGTTTCGTCATCGCCCCGGGCGGGGCCGTCCGCGCCTTTCTCCATCGATAAGTCCTGAAGAAAAGACGCGTCGACAGAGTGAGATCGGAGAGTTCTGCCATGGTCTTCGCCTGGATCGACGAGGCCGGGGCGGCCGGTTCCCGGCCGCCCGCGACGACGCTTCAACTCATTCGGCTGCCTTGACCCACCGGTCCATCCAGTCGGTCACGACCTCGTGCCACTGAATCGAGTTGGCGGGCTTGAGCACCCAGTGGTTCTCATCCGGGAAATAGAGGAAGCGGCTCGGAATCCCTTGCCGCTGGAGAGCGGTGAACGCCGCCATGCCACCCGTGTCGACCACGCGATAATCGAGCGCGCCGTGAATGATGAGCGTCGGCACACGCCAGTTCGCGACGTGGTCGACCGGATTGTGCTTCGCGTAGCCTTCGGGGTTTTCCCACGGCGTGCCGCCGTGCTCCCATTCCGGGAACCAGAGCTCCTCGGTCGCGTAGTAGGCGAACCTCTCGTCGAGGTTCCCGTCGTGAACCACGAAGGCATCGAACGGCTCGTTCCACACCCCGTGCATCCAGTTCATCATGTATCCGCCGTAGGAGGCTCCGAGGGCTCCGATCCGCGATCCGTCGAGGAAGGGGTACTTCTCGAGCGCGTAGGCGAGTCCCTTCTGCAGGTCGACCAGCGGCGCGCCGCCCCAGTCTCCCGTGATCGCGTCCGTGAAGGCCTGCCCGTATCCGGTCGACCCGTGAAAGTCGATGAACACCGCGGCGTAGCCGGCGCCGGCCCAGGCCTGCGGGTTCCACCGGTAGTGAAAGCTGTTGCCCATGGACCCCTGCGGGCCTCCATGCACGATGAACGCGATCGGGTACTTGCGCGCAGGATCGAAATCGACGGGCCGCACGAGATAGCCGTAGACGGTCTCGTCCTTCGCCCCAACGAAGCTGAACTGCTCGTACGCCCCCATGCGGGTGGCGGCGAGCTTCGCCGCGTTGATCGACGTCACCGCCTTTGCGTTCTTCCCGTCGGGCGCGACCGCCCAGAGCTCGACCGGGGAGCTGAGGGTGTCGAGTCCGTAAATCAGCCGGTCGCTCTTCCCGATCCGGGCGACTGCGAGAGAAGCGACATGTCCTTCGAGCACGATCGTTCGGACCGAGCCATTGGACGGATCGATCGCGAAGAGGGACTTCTGACCGAGGTTGTCGGCGGTTGCGTAAATCGTCCGGGCGTCGGAGGACCAGACGATCGAGCCCGGCGAGCGATCCCACGACGCGGTCACGTTCCGGACGGCTCCGTCGGGCCACTCCTTCACCATGATGTCGAACGCGTCGGCTTCAAATCCCGGGCGCTTCATCGCGAGCCACGCCATCCGCTTTCCGTCGGGCGAGAAGACCGGCTGCGTGTCCCAGGCCTTGTTCGCTTCGGTCAGGTTGCGCGGGGCCGCGCCGTCAGTGCCGGCGAGATAAAGATCGAAGTTCGTCGACCACGCTTCCTCGCGCCCTGCGTTCCGTGCGGTGAACACGACACTCTTCGAGTCCGGAGTGAACGCGTACTCCTCACTGCCGCCGAATGGGCGGGAAGGAACGTTGGCGCGCATCTCCCCGGTCACGTCGACCGCTTCCCCGCCGCCGACCGGCATCACGAACAGATGGTTGCGGCGCCCGTCCGACCATGTGTCCCAGTGGCGGAAAAGCAACTCGTCGTAGACCTTCCCGGAAGCGAGGCGCGCTTTCGTGTCGGCCAGCCTCTTCACCGTCTCCGCGGGGCTCGAGCCGGGGAACACTTCCATCGAGAACGCCAGCCGCGATCCGTCGGGAGACAGCTTGAAGCCCCCGAGGTCGAGCGGCTGGCTCGTCACCTGGCTTGCCGCGCCCCCTGCGGCCGGCACGCTCCACACCTGCGACGAACCGGATCGGGAAGAGAGGAAGTAAACCGTTTTCGAATCGGGCGACCACTGCGCAGAGCCGTCCGATGCGGGATCTTCGGTCAGGCGGCGCAGCCCCGAGCCGTCGGTTCCGATGACCCATACGTCGGTCCGGCCCCGATTCGCCTCGAGGTCCGTCACTCTCCGGGTGAAAGCCACCGTCCGGCCGTCAGGAGAGACGGCGGGCTCGGAGATGCGGTCCATCGCGAGCATGTCGTGCACCGAGAATGGGTGCGTCGTTTCGTGTCCGAAGGCCGGGATGGCCAGCAGGAGTACGAGAAAAATCCAGTGAAATCTCATGTGAGTCCTCCATCGACAGGGCGGAATCTTATCCCAGGGACTAGGGGCTAGGGGCTAGGGGCTAGGGGGAGCAACTGCAACATCATCCGATGGCCAGGGGTTTGTTGCCTCGGGTCGTTGATTTTGCCTTTCCTAGCCCCTAGCCCCTAGTCCCTAGCCCCTGTTTCTCTGCCCCTAGCCCCTAGCCCCTGTTTCTTATCCCTGGCCGCTCGAAAAAACCACCCGTCTTCCCCGATTCGGACTACATCAGTCCATTCGACTGTTGTATTCGATATGAGCAGACCAGAGCGAAAAGTCACTGTCACCGAGAAGAACCTTCAGAGAGCCGCCGACCGCATCGACCTTCCCACCCCGCTAGTCTCAGTCGAGATCGATTATCTCCGCCGCCAACTCGGCACGACCGCGACGCCGACCGAGATCGACAATCAGGTCCGCGAGGTACGCAGCACCCCCTGGTCGCAGCTCCTGTAAGGCCTTCCGTCCCCCGGGTTTGCGCCTTTTCCGGCGACCGCTCGACCGGTCGCCCCGCGCCCCGTCTATCCGCAGGGACCGGAAACTCCGAAATGGCGTACCGATTGCTTATTTTGACTTCCGTGAACGCCTCTCTTCCCCGGTTTCTCCTCTTCGTCGCAGCGATGACGCTGGCTACGGCTTCGTCCGCTTCGGCGTCCATCGCCCGCGCGGTCTCCTTCGACGAGAAAGTCGCCTCGGCGGAAAGCGTGGTGGTCGGAAAAGTCGTCTCCCAGCGCTCCGGCCCCGATCCGTCGGGCCGCTGGATCCTGACCTGGTCCACCTTCGAGGTCGAATCGGCCCTCAAGGGGACCGCACCCCGCCACCTCACCGTGATGACGCCTGGGGGGAGTCACCAGGGAATCCGCCAGGAAACGATCGGCTCGCCTGAGTTCCGCGAAGGAGCCGAGCACGTCGTTTTCGTGAACGACTCGGAGGCAGGACCGACGGTGGCGTTCCTCGACCAGGGCGTGTACGACGTCGTGCGCGACTCCCGCGGGCGAGCGATGGTGCGTCCCACCCCGTCGCGCCTCATGGTGGTCGACCAGGCGACTGGAATGGCCGCACCCGCGACCGGCGAAATGAGCGCTCCCGTGGCACTCGAGGAGTTCCGGACGCAGGTGAGGGCCTCGGCAGAGCGAAGCGAGCAGCGCGCCCTCCAGATGCAGGCCGTCCGCAGTGGCGAACCACAGGAAAGAAAGCCATTACGGAAATCCATCAGCGACTTCGCGCGCGAGCACAGCACGATCCTGCTGCTCGTGGGACTGGGCCTGCTCCTTGCGATTCTGCCGTTCCTCTGGAAGCTGAAGTAAATAGCCGGGCTCTGCCGCGCGATTCCGGCAATCGGCCTCGATCTTGAAATGAAGCAATACAACGTCCCATATCGGGACAAAAGGGGTAATCCATGAAGAAGACCTTTGCACTGACATTGACCGCGCTGCTCACGATGGGGATGCTCGTCGCCTGTGGCGGTGATGATGAAGTCGAGCTCGAAGACGATGCGATGTACACGGACACGGCTCTGACCGACACCACGCTCGACTCCACCTACACCGGAACGGCAACGACCGATCCAATGTGGACCGACACGGCGATGACCGACACCACCATGACCGACACGACGTGGACGGGCACGACCGACACGTCGATGACGACCACCAACCCGACCCCGTAAATTTTCGACGGCGAAAATTGAACCGAGCCGGCCCGCGAGGGCCGGCTCTTTTTTGAGGGACTAGGGGCTAGGGGCTAGGGGCTAGGAAGGGCAAAGGCAGAATCCCAAGGCTAAGCTGATGTTGCCGTTGTTTTTCCTAGCCCCTAGCCCCTAGCCCCTAGCCCCTTGCCTCTTGCCTCTTGTCCTCCGAGCTGTTCGAGGATGAACGCCAGATCGAAGGCCTCTTCGCGCAGCAGATCGTAGCGGCCCGATGCGCCGCTATGCCCGGCCATGTTGACCTTGAGCAGGAGCGGATTGCCGTCGGTTTTCAACTCCCGCAGGCGCGCAACATACTTCGCCGCTTCCCAGTACATGACCTGGCTGTCGTTGAACGAGGTGTGCACGAGCATCGGCGGGTACTTCGTCCGGCGGACGTTCAGGTAGGGATCGTAGGCGCGCATCCAGCGGAACTCATGCTCAACGTTCGGATTCCCCCACTCGAGGTACTCCCCCACCGTCAGCGGCAGCGAAGGATCCGACATCGTGTTGATCACGTCGACGAACGGGACGTGCAGGATCGCCCCCGCGAACAACTCGGGCCTCTGGTTCAGAACGGCTCCGATCAGGAGCCCACCAGCGCTCGCCCCCGTGATCACGAGTGAATCGCTCGCAGTCGCCCCGGTCGCGATCAGATGCTCGGCGACCGCAATGAAGTCGCTGAAGCTGTTCCTCTTGTTCTCCATCTTTCCCGCGTCGTGCCACCCCTTCCCCATCTCACCACCCCCGCGCACGTGGGCGACGGCGTAGACGACACCGCGGTCCAGAAGGCTGAGGCGGTTCGAGGAGAAGACGACCGGAAGAGCGTGCCCGTACGCGCCGTAGCCGTGGAGAACCATCGGGTTCTTTCCGGCCGGGTCGAGATCGCGCCTCCGCACGAGCGAGATGGGAATCCGAGCGCCGTCGGCCGCTGTCGCGAAAAACCGCTCCGATACATACCGCGCAGGGTCGAACTCTCCAACCACCTCGGTTTCCTTCAGCAGCGTCATCTTCCTGGTCTGCATGTCGTACTCGAAGACCGTCAGCGGCGTGACGAACGATTCGTATGCGAGCCGGAACCGGGCCGTCTCGAAAATCCGGTTCTTCCCGGCCGCCGCCGAATAAATCGGCTCGGGGAAAGCGATCCGGTGCTGCTCGCCACTTTCGAGGTCGATCACCCGGAACTGATCCAGGCCCGACTCCCGCTCGACCACGACCAGATGCCCGCGGAAGATCTCGATCTCCTCGATCTTCACATCCGCGCGGTGCGGGAGCACCTCGTCCCAGTTGCATCGCCTCGGATCGCGCGCCGGCGCGTTCACCAGACGGAAGTTCTTCCCCAGATCGTCGGTCAGAATCCAGAATCGCCCCCCGCGGTGGTCGACGTAGTACTCGACCCCCTCCGCCCGAGGCTCGATGACGCGGAACTCTCCGTCAGGCCGGTCCGCTTCCAGATACCTCACCTCGCTCGTCGTCGCGCTCGCGCTCGAGAGAAAGAGGTACGCCTGGCTCCGAGACCTCGTGATCCACATCCGATAGAGCTCGTCCGGATCCTCCAGCAGCAACTCCGATACTCCACTGCCGACGACTCGCCTCCACGCGCGGCAGGGACGCTTCGCCCCATCCTCGGTGACGTAAAAAAGAGTCCGACCGTCGGCCGCCCAGGAGACCGAGCTCACGTGCTCGATCCGCTCCTCGAGCAGCTTGCCCTCACGAAGGTCCCGGATGAACAGAACGTGCTCGTGGAAACCGCTGAAATCGAGCGAGTACGCGAGAAGAGTCCCGTCGTCGCTCACCTCGATGTCGCCCAGCGCGAGGTATTCATGACCCTCCGCCAGCAGGTTGAGATCGAGCAGAACCTCCTCCGATGCGCTCTCCTCGCGCCTCCGGCAGATGATCGGGTACTGCTTCCCCTCTTCAGTGCGCGAGTAGTAGAGCCACTCCCCCATCCGCCACGGGACGTTCACGTCCGTCTCGCGGATCCTCCCGAGCATTTCGTCATAGAGACAATCCTGAAGATGAGCCGTCGGCTCCATCACCGCTTCGGCCCACATATCTTCGGCTTGCAGATGGCGAAGCACATCCGGGTTCTCGCGCTCGCGCAGCCACGCGAAGTTGTCGACGAAAGTCTCCCCATGCGCGGCGACCAGAGTCGGAAGCTTCCGCGCGCCGGGCGGCCCGGGAGAGGACCAGGAATCGAAAGTTGCTGCAGTGTCAGTCATATAGGGGCTTTAGAATCACGGAGGCGAGGAGCGTGGATGGTTGACTTCGGAGCTTGCGGGGGATATCAGAAAAACGTCCCGCGACTACCGACACTAACCCGGAATGCGGTGAGAATATGCAGCCCATTTTGAACGATTCGGACGGATTTACGGCCCGCTTCGCCGCTAACCTGCTCCAGCCCGAAGGGTTGTTCCGGCAGGCAAATATTCGGTTACCGTCGGGCCCCCCGGCAGAGCCCGGCAGAGGGGGGGGGAGGCAAGTCAGAAGTCAGAAGGCAGAAGGCAGAAGTAAGAGCAAAAGCAAAACCCCTTCTCTCATCGCGATCCGTTTGCGGCTCCTGCTTTTGCCTTTTACTTCTGCCTTCTGCCTTCTGCCTTCTGCCTTCTCACTTCTGCCTTTCCTCGCCCCTCGCCCCTCGCCCCTCACCCCTGTCTTGTTAGAATCCCGACCTTGAACACCGAGCCGCCGCGCGCCCGCGATCCCCTCGTCACGGTGCGATTCCTCCGCCTCTGGGCATTCGGATTCTTCACCTTCTTCACGCTCTTCCAGCTTTTGCCGACGATGCCGTTCCGGATCATCGAGCTCGGCGGGTCGACGGCGCAAGCGGGTCTTTTTCTCGCGATCTACACCTACGCCACCGCCTTTTCGGCGCCGGTGACCGGAGCCGTGGCCGACCACTTCGGCCGGCGCCGCATGCTGATCATCGCCTCGCTCGCCTTCGTCGTCTTCTCGGCGATATACGGAGTGGTCTCGCATCTCCCACTCCTTCTCGGCGTTGCGTTGTTTCACGGCATCTTCTGGTCGATGATCATCTCGTCGAGCGGCGCGATCCTGACCGAGATCGTGCCCGAATCGAGGCGCACCGAGGGGTTCGCATACTGGGGGATGGCATCGACGGCGGCGGTCGCCATCGCGCCGCTGGCGGGACTGACCATCTACAAGTTCGGATGGAAGGTGCTGGCGGCGGAGCTGACCGCGACTTCGGCCATCATGTTCGTCCTCTCGCTCTTCGTGAAGGCCGGCCGCGGACGTTCCACCCGCCCCTTCCCCGGCCTCTCGCAGATCGTCGACTGGAGGGTCGCCGTCTGCGCGCTTTCCCTCTTCGTCCTCGCGTTCAGTTACGGCGGCATCACGAGCTATGTCGCGATGCTCTCGATCGAGCGGAACGTCCATCCCCCTTCGCTGTTCTTCAGCGTCTTCGCGCTCGCTATTCTCGTCAGTCGTTTCTACACGGGCCGTCTCGGCGATCGCATCGGTCCCGCGCGCCTCTTCTACCCCTCGGTGGCCCTCGTCCCGCCGTCGCTGCTTCTGCTCGCCTTCGCGAGCGGGCGGACCACGGTCGTTCTCGCCGCGATCCTGTTCGGAATCGGATTCGGCGGGGCTTACCCCGCTTTCGCCACCTTCGTTCTCGGCCTCACCCAGGAAGAGAGGCGCGGCGCCACCTTCGGAGCCATCATCTGGGCATTCGACACCGGGATCGGCAGCGGCTCGCTCGTCATGGGATGGCTCATCCAGCAGAGCGGCTTCCGCAACGCGTTCCTCGTCGCCGCAGCCATCTCGCTCCTGTCGATCCCGGTGTTCAGGATGACCGCGCCACTGATACTGAAAGGGAAGGCAGAAGCGTGAGAACAAAGCCAGAAGCCAGAATAGAGACAAGCCAGAAGCCAGAAGCCAGAAGCCAGAAGAAAAGGCGAAGCTAGAAGTCGAAAACCAGAAGCCAGAAGAGGCCCAAGGCAAAACACTAGCGTGGACAGCGTCAGGCCTTTGATTTTTCCTGTATTCAAGCATCTCGTTCGAACGGGCTCTGGTTGTTGTCTTTGATCTTTCTTCTGGCTTCATTTTTCTGGCTTCTGGCTTCGCCTTTTCTTCTGGCTTCTGGCTTCTGGCTTCTGGCTTGTCTTTACCATTACCATTCCGCCGATGGTGACCGACTCCTCGCGCACTCCCGAGAGGAAAGGCGCCCTCCTCATCCTCATCGCCGCGTTGCTCTGGTCGACGGGCGGGGTGGCGATCAAGGCGGTCGATGCCGGCCCGCTGGTGATCTCGTTCTACCGTTCGGCGGTCGCTGCCGTGGTGCTGTTCGCGCTCTTCCGGCCGCGGGTTCCGCGCTGGACGCCCGCCTTCGTCGTCGCCGTCATCAGTTACGCCGCCTGCCTCGTCACCTTCGTGGTCGCCACGCGGTGGACGACGGCGGCCAACGCGATCTTTCTCCAGTACGCCGGCGTGGTCTGGGTGATGATCGTCTCTCCCCTCGTGCTACGGGAGCCGTTGCGGCGGACCGATGCGATCTCCGCCGCGGTCGCCTTCGGAGGGTTGACCCTTTTCTTTCTCGGCGGCCTCGAGGCTCGGGGCATGGCGGGGAACCTGATGGCTCTCCTCTCCAGCCTGTTCTTCGCGGCGCTCATCGTGACGCTGCGGCTCGAGCGGGATGCGAGCGCCGAGGCGGCGGTATCGTGGGGGAACGTGCTGGTGGCGGTCGCGATCCTGCCGCTCATTCTCGACGAGCTCGCCGTCGACGCGCGCTCCGGGGCGCTGCTCGTCTTTCTCGGCATCTTCCAGATCGGTCTTGCCTACCTCTTTTTCGTTCGTGGACTGCGGTACGTGACGGCGACCAGCGCGTCGCTCACGGGAATGGTCGAGCCCGTCATGAACCCGGTCTGGGTCTTCCTTTTTCTCGGCGAGCGGCCGGCGCTGCGCGCTCTGATCGGAGGGGCGATCGTTCTCGGAGTCGTGGCGGTCCGAACCGTGGTCGCGACGCCCCGAAGGAAGACACCGATGCTACCGCCGGACTAGAACTAAGTCAGAAGTCAGAAGGCAGAAGGCAGAAGTAAGGGCAAAACCAAAACCACCGCCCCCCCCCGAGGGTTTTGCCGTTGTTCTTACTTCTGCCTTCTGCCTTCTGCCTTTCTTTACCCGCCCTGCTCGCTTACACTCTGGAAAAACCTGCCGAATCTCGGCTCTACCCGAAGGGAATCATCCGCCGCTGGCACACCGTTTGAGGATGAACCCCGTGGGATTCGTTCCGCTGGGCGATTCCGTAAATGACGAGCTTGGAGAGACTTGGATGACTGAAGGCGCTGCTGCCCACAAAAAAGACTGGGTGAACATCATCTTCCTGACCCTGACACCGGTCGTCGGGATCGCGGGGACCGCCTGGTATACCCTGCGGAACGGGTTCGAATGGTGGATGGCGGGACTGCTGTTCGGCATGTACCTGCTGGTCGGCCTTTCGATCTGCGCCGGATACCATCGCTTCTTCTCGCACAAGACCTACGAAGCCCACCCGCTGGTGCAGTCGTTCTTCGCCTTCTTCGGCGCGATGGCCGCGCAGAACTCGATCCTCTGGTGGTCGGCCTCCCACCGCGTCCACCACAAATACGTCGACCGCGACTGGGATCCCTACAACATCCAGCGCGGCTTCTGGTGGGCCCACATCTTCTGGATCTTCTACCGGAATCCCGAGTCGGCGAAGTTCGACAACGCCACCGACCTGCAGGCCAACAAGATCGTCATGTGGCAGCACCGGTGGCACAAGGTGATCCTGATCGTCGGAGGCTTCGGAATCCCGACCCTGATCGGTGCCGCGTTCGGCGATGCGATCGCCGGGCTGCTGTGGGGCGGATTCGCGCGCATCGTCGTCATCCATCACACGACCTTCTTCGTGAACTCGCTCGCTCACACCTGGGGACGCAAGGCGTTCAGCTTCGAGCAGAGCGCGCGCGACAACTGGGCCGTCGCCCTTCTCACCCTCGGCGAGGGCTACCACTCCTTCCACCACCGCTTCCCGGCCGATTTCCGCAACGGCACCCTCTGGTACCAGTGGGATCCCTCCAAGTGGTTCATCCAGGCGCTGACCGCCGTCGGTCTCGCCGGCGACCTCAAGACCACCCCCGCGCCGCTGATCGAGCAGGCGCGGATGGAGGCAGCGATCCGCCTTCTGGGCGAAAAGATCGAGATGAGCCGCCTGACGGCCTACGGCGAGGAGATCGCGCGCCGGCTCGCCACCGCGCGGGAATCCCTCGATCAGGCAATCGAGCTGTGGCGCAGGCAGCGCGACGCGAAACTCGTCAGCCTCCGCCGCGCGCGCATCTTCCGCCGCAGCGCGAAAAAATACGTGCGACTCGCGCGACGCGAATGGCGCACGGCGATCAAGCTTTTGGAGCGACTTCCCGAAGCAGCGTAGGACAAAATAGGACGAATAGGACCTATAGGACGAATAGGACATAGGACGATTAGGGGATTACTTGACCCCGTCCTACGTCCTATAGTCCTATTCGTCCTATAGGTCCTATTTGTCCTATCCTGTCCTATCCGCCCGGTCTCTCCGGAAGCGTTATCCCGACGTGGTCGCCGTCGACGGGCTCGATCTCGAGGTCGTCCGGGGGGAGTGCTTTGGCCTGCTCGGCCCCAACGGCGCGGGTAAGACCACGACGATCGAGATCCTCGAAGGGCTGACATTCCCCGACGAGGGTGAGGTCGAAATCCTCGGGATGAGCTGGAAGCGCGACGGCGCCGCCATCCGTGAAGCGATCGGCATCTCCCTCCAGGAAACGCGCCTGGCCGACAAGCTCACCGTCGAGGAGACCGTCACGCTCTTTCGCTCGTTCTATCGCGAAGGGCGCGACCCGGCCACGCTTCTGGGGCAACTCTCGTTGCTCGAGAAGAGGAAGGCGCGGGTGGAAAAGCTCTCCGGAGGACAGAAGCAGCGGCTCGCCGTCGCGTGCGCGCTCGTCGGCGATCCCGAGGTCCTCTTCCTGGACGAACCGACCACCGGTCTCGACCCGCAAAGCCGCCTCCAGCTATGGGAGCAGGTCACCGACTTCCGCGCGGGCGGAGGGACCGTGCTGCTCACGACCCACTACATGGACGAAGCGGAACGGCTCTGCGACCGGATCGCCATCGTCGATAAGGGGAGGGTGATCGCCCAGGGGACGCCACCCCAGCTGATCGCCTCGCTCAACGCCCCCAACGTGATCGAGTTCGCGGCCGATCCGATGCCGGCCGAGGCGGATCTGGCCGTGCTGCCGGGGATGAAGGGGCTGCATCGCCGGGGCCCCAACTGGCTCCTCAACGTCGACGCGCTCAGCGAAACGGTTCCCGCACTCCTCGGCCACCTCGAGCGCTCCGGAATGCGGCTCTCGCATCTGTCGACGCATCGCGCCACCCTCGAAGACGTATTCGTCGCCCTCACCGGGCGGGACCTGAGGGACACCTGATGATCGGTCCGGCACTCCGCGAGCTCACCCTCGCGCGCATTCGCGAGTTCGTCCGCCAGCCCGAAGCCCTCTTCTGGGTCTTTGGCTTCCCCATTCTCATGGCTCTCGGACTCGGCCTCGCCTTCCGCGAGCGCGGCCCCGAGCCGATTCCGATCGGCGTCACCGGACCCTCCGCCGCGATCTGGGAAGAGCAGCTCCGCGCCTCGCCCGGCCTGCTCGTCCGCGTCTTCAGCGCCGAAGAAGCGGAACAGGCGATCGATACCGGGAAGATCACGCTTCTGGTTCGCGGAGAGGGGGAGCCGGAGTTCGTCTTCGATCCGACCCGTCCCGACGCGCGCGTGGCGGGACTCGAGGCGGACGCCGCGCTCCAGCAGGCCGCGGGGCGCGTCGACCCGGTCGCGATCCGGCGGGTCGCGCGCGACCAGGCGGGAGGGCGCTACATCGACTTCCTCATCCCCGGCCTGCTCGGGATGAACCTGATGGGAACGGGGATGTGGGGTGTCGGCTTCTCGATCGCGACCGCGCGGATGCAGAAGCTGCTCAAGCGCCTCGTGGCCACGCCAATGCGCAAGAGCTCTTACCTGCTCTCGCACGTGCTCTCGCGCCTGATCTTTCTCGTGCTCGAGGTCGTCGTGCTCGTGGGCTTCGCGTGGTGGGTCTTCGACGTCGGCATTCGCGGCTCGATCGTCACCTTCTCGCTCATCGCGCTTCTGGGGGCCCTCTCGTTCAGCGCCCTGGGGCTGCTCACCGCCTCCCGGACGCAGACGATCGAAGGGGTGAGCGGGCTGATGAACCTCATCATGCTTCCGATGTGGATCCTCTCGGGAGTCTTCTTCTCGACCGAGCGATTTCCCGATGCGATCCAGCCCCTGATTCAGGCTCTCCCGCTCACGGCTCTCAACGACGCCCTGCGGGGAGTCATGAACCAGGGACTGCCGATCGAGGCGATTATTGGAGAGCTCGGAATCCTGTTCGCCTGGGGTACGATCAGCTTCGCCGTCGCCCTCCGGATTTTCCGCTGGCGATGAGCGGCCCGCGCGGCCGGCTCTCTCCACATGACGCCCATCGCTGAGACCTCGAAAAGACGAAGCTCGCCTCTCCGCGCGCTGCGGCACCGGAACTACAGGCTCTTCTTCTTCGGCCAGATGATCTCGCTGAGCGGGACCTGGATGCAGTCCGTCGCCCAGGCCTGGCTCATCTACCGCCTCACCGGCTCCCCTTTCTTTCTCGGGCTCATCGGATTCGCGAACAATTTCCCGGTCTTCTTCATCGCGCCGTTCGGCGGCGCGCTGGCTGACCGGCTTCCGCGACGAAGCATCCTGATCGCCACGCAAACGACCTCGATGACCCTCGCCTTCCTGCTCGCCGCGCTCACTCTCTCCGGGCGCATCGAGGCATGGCACCTCTTCGTCTTCGCTTCGACCCTGGGGATCATCAACGGGTTCGACATCCCGGCGCGCCAGGCATTCGCCGTCGAAATGGTCGGCCGCGAGGATCTGGTCAACGCCATTGCGCTGAACTCCACGGTCTTCAACACCGCGCGCGTCGCGGGACCAGCCATCGCGGGCATCCTGGTGGCCCTGGTCGGTGAGGGATGGTGTTTCTTCATCAACGCAGTCAGTTACATCGCGGTGCTCGCGGGGCTGTTACAGATGCGGCTGGCCCCTCACACCACGGCGGAGAAGAAGGAATCCACGTTCAGCGCGATCGCGGGGGGCTTCCGCTTCGCAGGGTCGACCGGCCCCATCCGGGCGCTCCTCCTCCTGCTCACCGTGATCAGTTTCACGGGCATGCCATTCGGCGTGCTCATGCCGATCTTCGCGAACGAGATTCTCGGCCGGGGAGCGGAGGGGCTCGGGATCCTGATGGGAGCCACCGGCGTGGGAGCGCTTCTCGGATCGGTCACCCTCGCCACGCGTGGCTCGGTGATCGGCCTCGGCCGATGGGTCGCGCGCGCGTCGATCGGGTTCGGCCTCGCCCTGGTTCTTTTTTCTTTCTCCAGGAGCTTTGTCCTTTCGGTCATTCTTCTGGTTCCCGTCGGCTTCTCGATGATCGTGAGCATGGCGTCATCCAATACGCTGATCCAGTCGATGGTCCCCGACCAGATGCGTGGCCGCGTCATGGCCGTCTATTCGATGGTCTTCATGGGAGGTGCGCCGCTCGGAGCTCTTCTCGCTGGCACCCTCGCGGACGGGCTGGGCGCGCCGGCCACCGTCGGACTCGGCGGCGCCTTGAGCGTGATCGCCGGGATGATCTTCTGGCTCCGTCTCCCCACCCACCGCTTCGTCGCCAGGCGCCTGATCCTCGCGCAGCAGATGGCGGGAGGTGAACCGGCGCAGGAGATCACCGGAGCCGGGGCGATCTCCGACGACGATGACGAGCGGTTCTGAATGATGAAACGCCTCACCGGCGAAGCGACGGATCGACACTAACCTGAATAAATCACAGGGCAGGGCCGTTGGCGAAGATGGCGAGGCACCTTAGAACCGCTGGAGACCGACCGGCGCTCCCCGCCTGCCGCGACCGATCCCGACCCAGGAGACAGACATGGCAGACCCCAACGACAAGGTATCCGGACAGCCCGACGGCGAGTATTACGTCGACTCCCAGTGCATCGACTGCGATCTCTGCCGGGAGACGGCGCCGGACAACTTCATGCGCAACGAGGAAGAAGGTTTTTCCTTCGTTCACAAACAGCCCGAGACCGAGGAGGAGCGCGTCCTCTGCAAAGACGCGCTCGACAACTGTCCCGTCGAAGCCATCGGCGCCGACGGCGTTCTCGTCACGACTGAATAGGCCTTCCTGCAAAACGACGAAAGCCGGCTTCCGCCGGCTTTTTTATGTGCGCTATCGAACAGTCTCTCAGTGCAGCATGGGGTCGCCGCTGACTTCTCCCCGCCAATCGTCCGCCATGAGGACCTCGACCAGTTCCTGAAGCTCCTCCATGTGGAAGGGCTTGGTCAGGGCTGCCGTCATGTTCTGGTCCCGGGTGATCGTCAGGATGTCTCCCTTCCCTGACGCCACGACGACCGGAACCTTGTTCGGCCGCTCGAAATACCACTTCATCCACTCTTCGCCGCTCATCCCCGGGAGGTTCAGGTCGAGGAGCACCAGCCGGGTGTCGGGGTTTGCCTCGAGCGTCGCCATCGCCTCGACCGCTCCCGAGGCCGTAACCACGTCGTACCCCTTCTTCTTGAAGAACGATACGTAGAGGCTCAGCACGTCCGGGTCGTCTTCGATGGCCAGGATCTTCTTGTTCGTGGCTGCGGTTGATGTGGTTTCCATGGATGACCCCTGCTGCCCCGGAACCGACTGCGAACGACATACCACGTCAAATAAGAGCGCCCGATCACCGGCTGGCCTTGCGAGTACGACGGTGAACGACGCCTCTTCGAAGGTTCACGCGGAGCGGCGTGGTTCGCGACGCGAGATGGTTTTGGAGCACGCGTCGCGAGGATGGACGCACCGGTAGCCGCCGCCCAACCAGCGTGCCCGCGTCCGGCGGAACGGGCTGGTTAGCGGCCGTGTTACCGAGGTAGACTGGATATCGAATGACGAACACGGCCCAACGACTGCTGGACGAAGCGCTCGATCTGACTGATAGCGAACGGGCAGAGCTCGCCGCGAGGTTGATCGAAAGCCTCGACGCGGCAGGCGAGGACGATGTGGATACGGCCTGGGCCGCCGAGATCGAGCGCAGGTGCGCTGCCTTCGACTCCGGCGAAGCCGTTGCTTCGGATTGGAGTGAGGTTCGCCAGCGGATTGAGCGAGAGATCTTCGGCCGGTGAAACCGCTGACCGTCGACGACGAAGCAGGCGCCGAGCTTCGTGCCGCGATCATCCGTTACGAGGAGGAGCGCCCCGGCCTCGGAGCGCTGTTCTGGGATGAGATCCAGCGCACTCTGGGACTGATTCAGGGCCGGCCAGGCATCGGTGAGAGAGTGCGACGCGTCCGAGTCGCAGGCACCGCGCGACGCTTTCCCGTCCGTCGCTTTCCTTACTTCGTCGTATCGGGAACAGCCGGAGCTGATCCAGATCATCGCGTTTGCTCATCACCGTCAGCGTCCCGGCTACTGGCGCAGCCGAGGCAACTGACGAATCGGCGCTAACGCTCCGGTTCAGCGGCGGGCCGCGCAGCGGACCGTCCGCTGCAACCGGTTGTTAGAACGCAGTAACTTTGGGTACGCATATGTGAATGCCTATTTCTCAGCCAACGCAAAACCGGCATTGCCCGGTGCAACCACTGAGACAAAAATGAAAGGTACGGGGCCAGAGTTCATTGCACCATGCACTTGCCCAGGTTTTGCTATGGCAATGTCTCCAGCCTTAAGACGAGTGACTATGCCGTCACCCTGGTAATACTCGGCCTCACCTGAGATAACCGTCCAAGTATCTTGACCGTGAGGATGGACATGAGCGGCTATTTCTTGCCCAGGATGGGCATGCCAAACAACAACAGCAGAGTCTTTGGTTTCGAGAACCACCGAACGAATTGGTTCGTTGTTAGACGGGCAAATATATTCTGCAACCGAAAAAATCCTTGATTCTGTTTTCATATTCATATCCCTATTTAAAACTGATTGGACGCGTAATCACAGCACAACAGCGCCCGAGAGTTCTAACTAGTCTCTAAGCTGTATTAGGCTGCAGCAGCCTAGAACTCTCCTCTGCAGTGTAGCGCGGGATCTTTCGAGAAGGGGAGGCGGGATGGGCTGCGAGGCCGGCAGCATAACGCGCGGGGGATGGGCTGCTGGGCGGGCAGTCGATCGCGCGGGGGATAGGCTGCGCACCGGAGGGCCGCCTGGAACTCTTCGCCCTTTCCCTCCGTCCCTTCCCCTCGAGAAAGATGCACCGATTGATCCATCCGGCGTACGTCCCCTCGGCG
>JBHEPS010000129.1:0-6822 GCA_046260175.1 Thermoanaerobaculia bacterium | reverse complement strand
GAGTAACCTTTCGCCAGAAAATGGAGTCAGAAAGAGCAGAGATGGTCAGGATCGCAGTCCTCGTCGGCATCCTCCTGGGGCTCGGATGTTCCGCGGAAAACCCCGCAGTTCAGGCGAGTCCGTCAGCTGCGGCGGATCCGCTCGAGGTGCGCCGTGGTGAATTCGTGCAGACGCTGATCCTGAGCGGAGAGCTGGAAGCAGCCGAGGGAGCGGTGATCTCGGTGCCGAAGCTCCCGTCGTGGCAGACGACGATCCAGTGGATGGCGCCCGAGGGAAGCGTGGTCGCCGAGGGCGACCGTGTGGCCGAGCTCGACAACAGCGAGTTCGCGAGCGGAATCGAGCAGAGGAAATCGACCCTCAATGAGGCGGACTATCGCCTGCGGCAGCGGACGGCGGAAATCGCCGCAACGCTCGCCGAGAGGGAGTTCGACCTTCGGAGCCGCAACAAGGATCTGGAGAAGACGACACTGGATGCCGCCGTTCCTGTCGAGCTTCTCTCGCGGCGCGACTACGAGGATCGGCAGCTCGCGCTGTCGCGCGCGAAGACGGAGCAGGAAAAAGCGGTTACGAGCCTGGCGTCCGCGCGGGCCAACGCCCAGTCGGAGCTGGCGAATCTTCGCCTGACCTTCCTTCAGGCGCAGCGGGAGCTGGAGACGGCCGAGAGCGCGATTCAGCAGCTCGTGCTTCGGGCACCCGCCCCCGGCATCCTGATCATCGGCGAGATTCGCTGGGAAGGGCGGAAAATGCAGTCGGGCGACAACGTTTTCGTGGGCATGCCGATCGCGCAGATCCCCGACCTCTCGACGATTCAGGTCGTGGCGAATCTTGCGGACGTCGATGAAGGAAAGATCGAGGTCGGGATGCCGGCGACGATCACCCTCGATGCGTATCCCGAGAAATCGTTCACGGGAACCATCGCCCGGATCTCGGCGGTCGCACAGGAAGTCGATCCCGCCTCGCTGCGCCGTGTTTTCCGCGTGATCCTGCCGATCGACGAGATCGACGAGAACCTGATGCGTCCCGGATACTCCGTGCGGGTGACGGTGGAACGCAGGCGTGAGGCGGACGTCCTTCTCGTTCCCCGCGCGAGCGTGGACGATGCGGGAGAGAAGCCGACGCTGCTGCTGGCTGACGGAAGGAGCGCCGAGGTAGAGCTCGGAGACTGCAATCCCTTCGAATGCATCGTCAGATCGGGAGTCGAAGAGGGCGTCCGGCTGGCGTCGAGGGCGTCGGGGATGTCCTCATGAAGAGAACTTTGATCATCGCCGTCGCGATCGTCGCCGGAATCGTCACCGCGGCGTGGGCCATCCAGAACCGCATCGTCGCCTCGAAGGAGGGAACCTGGTCAGAGGTCCGGCGTGGTGACCTGGTCATGGGTGTCGAAGCGACGGGCACGCTGAAGGCCGCCGATTCGGCGCTCATCGGTCCGCCGCCGCTGCAGGGGCGATGGCAGTTCAAGATCTCGATGATGGCGCCGGAAGGGGCAGAGGTCCGGCAGGGACAGCCGGTGCTCGGTTTCGACGTGTCGGAGCTGCAGCGGGAGCTCGAGGAGCAGCGGGCCGAGCGCGACAGCTCGGTCAAGCAGATCGAGAAGGCGCGCGCGGACATGAGCATCCGGAAAGAGCAGGAAGACCTCGCGCTGGCCGAGGGAGAGGCCCGGCTGCGGAAAGCGGAAATGAAGCTCGAGGCGCCGGAAGAGCTGCAGGGTGCGAACGAGCGGAAGCAGATCGAGCTGGAGGCGGAACTGGCGCGACGGGAGACCGACTACCGGAAAGGTCGCCTCAAGTCGTACGAGCAGGCTGCGGCGCAGGAGATCGCGCTCTACCAGGTGAAGCAGACGCGGGCGGCTGCCCGCGTCCAGGACATCGAGCACCAGATCGAGCGCTCCACGATCCGCGCCCCCCGGCCGGGAACGGTCGTCTATCTCACGAACTGGCGCAGCGAGAAAAAGAAGGTCGGCGACACTCTCCATCGGCAGGAGACTGTGATGGAGATTCCGAATCTCGAGTCGATGATGGCGACCGCCGAGATCGACGAGGCCGATGCCGGAAGGATCGCTGTCGGACAGCGGGTAGAGTTCAGGCTCGACGCGCATCCGGATGACGTGTTCGGAGGAACGATCGAGAACATAGCGCGGACGGTGCAACGCCAGTCGCCGCGGAATCCGTTGAAAGTCCTCAAGGTCGAAATCAAGCTCGACCGTACCGACGCCGACAAGATGCGGCCTGGCATGCGCTTCCGTGGCACGGTCGAAACGGGAAGGATCCGCAACGTCGTCCTCGTCCCGAACGACGCGGTCCGGAGCGGCCCGCGAGGCCCGGTGGTGACGCGGGCGAGTCTGGGAAATCGCGAGGAAGTGCCGGTGGAGCTGGGAAGGCGGAATGACGAGATGACCGAGGTACGCTCGGGTCTGGAGCCGGGAAACCGCGTCCTGATCCGACGAACGCAGAAGGAAGAGGAGAACGGCTCGTGAGCCGGCGCGCCTGGATCCTTTCGGCGTCCGCCGTCGCGCTCATCCTGCTGATCGCCGCCTCGGTCATGGCGCTCACGCGCGAGACCGACCCCGTCGCCACGATGCAGGTGGAGCGGAAGCCGTACGTCCGGCGAGTCACGGCCGAGGGAAACCTTCGGTCGGAGAACTCAACCCCCATCAAGGCTCCGATGGAGTCGAGAGGCCCGGCCAAGATCTCGTGGATCGTCGATGACGGAGCGGTCGTCGTAGCAGGCGACGTCATCGTGCGCTTCGACGCGACGGACTTCGAGCGCGAGATGATCGAAGGACAGGAGTCGCGGAGCACGGCGGTGAATCGGATCTCCGGGGCGGAAGCTCTCGCGAGCGGCGAGCGGACCAATCTCGGTCGCGACGCGATGATGGCTCAGCTCGAGCTCGAGGCCGCGCAAAGCTTCCAGCTGACCGACGCCGAGATCTTTTCCCGCTACGAGCTGATCGAGTCCTCCATCGACGAGGATCTCGCCGTCGAAAAGAAGGAGTACGCCGAGCAGATGCGGCGCATCCGCGAATTGCTCTTCGGAGCCGAGCGCGAGATCCTCTCGATCGACCAGCGGAAGGCGGATATACGGCTGAGGCGCGCGGCGGACGGACTGTCGGCACTCGAAGTTCTCGCGCCCGCGCCGGGAGTCTTCGTCCTGAGCAGGGACTGGCGGGGGGAGGCCATCCGAGTCGGATCTTCGATCTGGAGCGGCGGAACCATCGGCGAGATTCCCGATCTCGACTCCATGAAGGTCGAAGCCTTCGTGCTGGAAGCGGACGCCGGAGGAATCGCTCCGGGACAGACCGCGGAGATCGTCGTGGAAGCGCATCCCGCGCGGGTTCTCACCGGCAAAGTCGAGAAAATCGATCCGGTCGCGAAGCCCCGTTTTCGCGGATCCCCGGTCCAGTACTTCGGGGTGACGCTGACCCTCGACGAGAGCGATCCGCGGATCATGAAGCCGGGCTCGCGCGTGCGCGCGACGATTACCCTCGAGCAGTCGGAAGCCGCGATCGCCATTCCACGCCAGGCGATCCATGACGATCAGGGCCAGCGCATCGTCTACCGGAGAACTGCGACAGGAACGTTCGAAGCGGTGCCGGTCGAGCTCGGAACCTCGACCGTCGGAACCATCGTCGTCACTGCCGGGCTCTCGGAGGGGGACGTGATCGCGCTCGAGAAACCCTCCGATGCCTCCCGCGAGGAAGGAGACGTCTGATGGACCTCCGCGAATCGGTTTCGGGAGCTTTTCAGAACCTCGCCGCGCGGAAGCTGCGCACCGCCCTCACGATGCTCGGCATGATCTTCGGCGTCGGCGCGGTCATCGCCATGCTCTCGATCGGCGCGGGAGCGGAGAAGAAAGCGCTGGAGATGATCGACCGGCTCGGCGTGAGGAACGTCATCGTCCGCGGAACCGAGATCAAGGACGAGGAGTTGAGGGAGGTCCGGAAGAAGTCCCTCGGAGTCTCGCCGCGCGATGGCGAGGCAATCCGCCAGGCTGTTCCCGGGGTCGAGATGGTCCTTCCGCGTCTGGAGATCGAGACCTGGAAGATCCACGCCGCTGGCAACAAGAGCGACGCGAAAGTCTTCGGGATCTCGCATCGCCAGCCCGAAGTCGCGGCGGTACCGATGGCAGAGGGGCGATTCTTCGACGAGAGCGAGTCGGTCTCGCACGCGCAGGTCGCGGTCATCGGCGAAGGTGTCCGGCGCGACCTGTTCGGCTACGGGAACGCCATCGGGGGGCAGATCCGCATCAACGATCTCTGGGTCGAAGTCATCGGCGTGCTGGCGGGGGAGACCCAGGCGGGTTCGGACGAGGGGATTCCCGTCGCCTCGACGGAGTATGAGATCTACCTTCCCGCGACCACGGCGATGCGGAAGTTCGATCGCGGCCCGCTCGAGGCGCCGCTCGATGAGCTGATCGTCCGTCTCGAGCCCGGTCGTTCGAGCCGTCAGGCCTCGCAACAGATCGATGCGCTCCTCGACAGGCTTCACGGCGGAGCGAAGGACTACGAGCTGATCGTCCCCGAGGCGCTGCTCGAGCAGGCCAGGCGCACCCAGCGCATCTTCAATATCGTCATGGGATCGATCGCCGGCATCTCGCTGCTGGTCGGCGGGATCGGTATCATGAACATCATGCTCGCCTCGGTGCTCGAGCGGACCCGGGAGATCGGAGTTCGGAGAGCTCTCGGCGCCACCCGTCGCGACATCCGCGCGCAGTTCGTCATCGAGTCCTTCGCCATCAGCCTGATCGGGGGATTCATCGGCGTCGCGACCGGGATCTTTCTCGCGCGGATCGTCGCCGCGATGGCGGAATGGCCGACGGTCGTGACCCTATGGTCGCTGCTACTCTCGACCGGCGTGTCGATCACGGTCGGCCTCGTCTCCGGAATCTATCCCGCCACCAGAGCCGCCGACCTCGACCCGATCGAAGCCCTCAGGTACGAGTAAGGTGGCCGGAGCTTTCGAAGGTGGCCGGAGCTTTCCAGCTCCGGCTCGTGCCACGAAGCGGGATCCTGAAGAATCGATGTGAACGAAGGTGGCCGCGGCTTTCCAGCCGCGGCTCGTGCCACGAAGCGGGATCCTGAAGAATCGGTGTGAACGTGGGTTGCGGAGATTCTGGGGAGTTCCCGCTCCGGACCGCGGTCAGCCGGGGCTGGAAAGCCCCGGCCACGATCCGGAGCTGGAAAGCTCCGGCCACTTACACCGCGGCGCCGGTGCGCGTTACGGTGCGGAGCAGCTGCAGAAAGTTGTCGCGCTGCTGCGCCATCGTCTCTTCCGGGCCGGTCATCTTGAAGAACCACGGGCCGCCTTCGCCCTCGACCACGGCCCCGTACATCCGTGAGTTCGGCTGGGGAGTCGCGGGACCCGATCCCATCGTGCTCGGCATCAGGACGCCGGACGTGTCGATCATTACGATGTTCAGGCCGTTGGACTGGAACGTCTCCTGGGTCGGCGGGGTCTGCGACTCGACCTGCTGGGCCCAGCGATCGAGGTTGTCCTGCGTGCCGCCGCCCGAGCCGACGCCGAAGAAGAACACCACGAGCTCGGCCGAGCCGGCAGCGCCGGGGATCACGGCCTGGTCGATGCGCATCGATGACGCGGGCTGCACGCGGTTCCATCCGTCGGGCAGCTGGTACGCGACGCCGGCCGAAGCGGGATCGGGAGCGCCGCTCGTGATCCCTTCCATCCCGGTCATCGAGTGCGGGGGCTGGGTCTGGCCCATCGGGGCGGTTGCGGTCGCGGCCGGCTCTTCCGACTGACAGCCGGGGAGGAAGGCGACGGCGAGGAGGAGGAGGGGGAGAAGTATGCGCTTCATCTGGCGACTCCGATTCGATTTCTGGATTGGGGCGCCGGTGCAGCGCCGCCGTCAGAAGATATCAGATCGGCGCAGCGCCGGAGCGGGGGTGAAAACCAAAAAAGGGCGACCCCGGTAAGGTCGCCCTCGGGAAAATCTCGATCTGCCGTTTATTCGGCCTGGGCCGAGCGGCGGGCGGCGGCGGCCAGGCGCGACTTGTAACGGTCGGCCGTGTTGCCCTTGAGGATGCCCTTCTTCGCGGTCCGGTCGATGACCGAATAGACCGTGCGGAGGGCTTCTTTCGCCGCATCCTGCTCGCCCGACTCGATTGCCGAGCGGGTATTCTTGATCACGTTGCGCAGGCGCGACATCGCCGCGCGGTTGCGCTCGCGATGCTTGGTTGCCTGACGGTTCTGCTTCTCAGCTGATTTGATGTTCGCCATAACTCTTTCTTTGCCTTCCTTCGACGGGGCGGTCGCGCCCGCCTGGTTTCTGCTTACTGAGTCGGTTCGATCCCGAGCGATCTTAAACGCTGACGGGCCAGATTTGCTTCCTGGGAGCCGGGGTGCTCGTGAATTACGTACTGCAGCTGCACGATCCCCTGGGCCCGTTCGCCGATCTCGAGGTAGGAATAACCCTTTTTCAGGAGGGCCGCCGGAACCTTGTCCGACCTCGGGTACCTCGTGATCACCTCGTCAAACTGCTGAATGGCCTCACGATATTTCGAGGGGGTCCGCAGGGGCTCCGATCGGCGGCTGGACATTGATCTCCTCGCCCGGAAGCGTGGATCCGTCCGGCCCCGTGCCAGGCGGCAAGGACGCTCCGAGGGCCCGCCGGAGGGTCTCGACCTCCCGCTGGAGGGCATTCACCTGTTGTGCGAGGCGGTCGATGCGGTAGTTCGTCTGCTCGATGTTTCCCTGCGTGTTCTGCATCCGCTCGTCGATCTGCCCCACGCGGGCGGTCATCTCGGCGTTCGAGCGGAGGATCGACTGGGTCTGGTCAGCCAGCGTGCGGTTGAGCTGTTCGACCTCGGCC
>JBHEPS010000128.1:0-6883 GCA_046260175.1 Thermoanaerobaculia bacterium | reverse complement strand
GTCGCGGACAATCCCTCGAAAAGAACCTCGCCGTTGCGGTCGAGAATCGTGGTCGAGGTGAATCGCTGCGGATCGAGGAGCCCCGCCGGCAGCGGGCCGAGCCGCGCCCATGCGACGAGGAGCGCGAAGCACCCCCCGATCGCAACGAGCGCGAGGCCCAGGCCGCGCCTCCGCAGCAACCCGCCGAATCTCATTGCGGCTCCTCGTCGATCGTAAGCGTCGCAACTCCGGTCCTGCCGAAGTTCTCGGGGCGATACATCTCTTCGGCCCTCGTCGGTGCTGCTCGGAACACGCCTCCCGTCATCGCGCGAACGAGATAGGAGAAGACGTGCTCTCCTTCGCCGAGGCGGGTCGCGAAGAGGTCGACGCGATCGTCGCGCTTCTCGACGTGATCGAACCCGCCGCGCCGGTACCAATCGAGCCAGCTGTCGGATCCCTGACCCGTCGCTTCTTCGGCCAGATCGGACGCCGTCGTGCGGAACCAGGCGTCGACCGGCTCGAGGCCTGCCGGAAGCGGATCGGAGACCGCCACCCAGATGCGCTCCTTCGGCACGCGGATGCGAAGCGTCACGCGGATGAGATCCCCGGCAGTGAATCCTTCCCCTGCCGGCGTGGAGTCGTGGAGCTCGTACGTCCTCTCGATATGAAAGCCGCGGTCGAGAGCCTCGAGCGACCCCATCGGGCGCGCGTAGCGGAGATGGAGGCCGTAGCCCAGCGTCCCCGTTCCCTCGCGAGCGAATGTGAGCGGCGCTTCGACTCCGCGCAGCGCCGTGAGCTCGCGCATCGGAATCAGAGTCTGCTTCACGTCGACCGAGCGGCCGCGGAACTCGCCCGTTGCGACCTGTTCGTCCGCGAGCGTCGCCGTGGCGGCGAAGTCGGGCGTTTCGCTCTCGTACTTCTGCGCCCACGCGATCAGCGCTTCCATCGCCCAGGCGTTCTCCTGCGTGCTTCCCCACCGCCCGCCCTGGCGTGCTTCCATCAGCCAGCGCACCATGCTGCGGGTCATTTTCTCGTCTTCACCGCTCGCGGTGAGGCTGCGAAGGACGATCGCCGTCGTCCGAACGTTCGAGCTCCAGAGGAACTCGAGGATCGGGTCCTGTAGTTCCTGAACGTGCGATGCGCCCCCCTCCTCGAGGATCGCGTTGCGCATGCGCCGGCGCAGCTCGGTCGCGAGCTCCCCCGAACCTTCGTTCCGCATGAGAAGCGCATCGTGCAGCCACGCCAGCGCGAAGACCGGCGAGCGGTCGAGCGCCTTCTGCATCCTCTGAATGTACGGCGCGACATCGACGCCGCCGGCCGCGAGCTCGCGGATCGCGAACGCCTGCCACGCGTAGTGCTGCAGCACCCACCCCTCCCCCATTTCCGGCTCGTCGGCGAGGGAGAACTGAAGGAACGAGTACGCGCGGTCGAGCATCTCCTGGCGCGGCTCGTACCCGAGCTCGCGCGCGAGATGGAGAACGTGCAGCATCCAGGCGCTCACGTAGGGCGAGCTGAAACTGCACGACCCTTTCCAGAAGGCGAACGCTCCTGAGTCGCACTGGAACTCCTCGAGCTCGGCAATCGTCGCCTCGATCCTCTGCCGGTCGACGTCCAGCGCCGCGATGTCGAACAGCTCCGAAAGCTCCGCCGCCGTGATCATCGCGAAGAGCGCCGACGCTCTCTGCTCGGCGCAACCATAGGGATAGTCGATCAGGTAAGCGGCGCCTTCACTGAGACCGACGAGCGCCGTCGAGGCGAGATCGATCCGGAGCGCGCCGAAATCGGGAAGCGCATCCGGCGGAATCCGGAGAACTTCGCTCCCCCCCGGCGGGACTGTGCCGTAAGCCGCATCCGCTTCCGAGGAGACCGGGAGCAGCACCGGAATCGTGTCGCGGAACGAGTCGAGCTCTCCCGCGAGCCGCACGGTCATCTCGACCCGCGCCACCCCGGGAGCCTTCGCGATCGCGAGGAATCGCACCGCCTCGGCGCCGTTCGGCGCGAGGTCGACGCGCCGCCCTGTGCCTCCGCGGAAATCGAGGATCTCGGGATCCAGGCTCTTGATCGTCACCGTCGCCCGCCCGCCACGGGTGAGCTGGTTGTTGGCCACCGCTCCGAAACGCGCCTCGTCGCCGACCGTGAGGAAACGCGGGAAGGCGGCGCGCAGCAGCACGGGCTTGTTCGTCCGGATCTCGGTCTCTCCCGATCCGAAACGCGACTGCCGGTCAGCGGCGACCGCCATGACGCGCCACGTGGTGAGCGTGTCGGGCATCGTCACCTCGGCGCTCGCGACGCCGTCGGCTCCCGTCTCGAGCGATCCGAGCCAGAACGCGAGCGGGCGGAAGTCGCTTCTCATCGCGTCTCCTCCGAGCGCCGCTCCGCCGCCTCCGCCCTCGCCGGAACCCTTCGGCGTCAGCGCGCGGCGCGCGATGATCTTCTGCCTGGAGTCGGCCGTGATCACACGAAGGGCTTCCTCTCGCCATACCGCGCTCGCCACCTCGGGCGTCTCATATCCCGTCAGCGACAGCACGCCGTAGTCCACCGCCCACAGCGTCACCTCGGCATCGGACGGATTCCCCCGCGCATCGCGCACGCCGACTTCAATCGTCGTCGACGCGCCGGGGCGAAGTTCCTTCACCGCCGGCCGGACTTCCACGTCGAGCCGCTTGGCCGCGTCTTCAACCTTGATCTCCGCGTAACCGATCCTGAACGACGGCTTGCCCGGATCCGAGCCCCCTTCATCGATTGCCGCTTCGCTCCTCCCCTTGACGAGAACCACGGAGACGAAAGCATTCGGGATGTGCTCCTCAGTGATCGGGACTTCGATCGCCTGCTGAGTCGATTCGAGCTGGAAGGTGCGGTACGACCGGATTCCCTCCCGCTCGACGGTCATCAGCACCGTCGCGCTCTCCCACGGAGACTTGATGAGCAGCCGGGCCGTCTCACCCGGTTTGTAGCGATTCTTCTCCGGAAGCAGCTGGATGCGGTTGTGATCGAACCGCTCCCATGCCGTGTATCCGTCCCCGGCGGCGTAGAAGAAGAAGCAGCTGATCGCGCTCCTTCCGCTCGCGTCGGTCGCCGTCGCGATCAGGCGGAACAGCCCGCCTGAAGGGACCTCGGCGGCGAATGGCACCGGCGCACTTCCCGTCGTCACGGTCCACTCACCGGCGGGGACTTCGCGGCGCTCGGTTTCCCAGGTGTAGAAACCGTTTCCTTCGGCGCGCCGGACCGAGTGCCACTGAACCTGCACGAGCGAGAGCTTCACGTCCACGCCCGGAACGATCTCTCCGGACGGAGTCGCCGTTACGACCTCCGTCTCCATCGACGAGCCGCTCGTAAGAAACGTCTCCTTCTGAAGGATGCCGACGTAGAAGTCCGCCGGGTGAACGATGACGCCGGTGCGATTGGCGATCGTCTGGCGGGAGACGTCCGTCACCTCGGCCTCGAGTTGATAGCGGCGCGCGATTCCGGCCTTCATCTCCGTCTCGAGATCGAGTACGAGCGACCCCTCGGCATCGAGCTTCGTCTCGTTCTCCTCGACGAGGTTTTCGCCGCCAAAACGCGGCTGGAGGCCGCACTGATCGGTCCAGACGAACCGGCGCGCCGGGAAGAGGTTCTCGAGCGGTTCGGGCGTCTCCCACGCCGGGCGCCATGTGTAGCGCCACCGGACCGGGAGACCGCCCATGGTGCCGCCGAAGAGATAGCGGGAATCGATTGCGCCCTGGAGCTGCGATCCCGCGACCGGAACCGGAGCACCGAGGTCGACGTCGACGCGGAACTCGGGGCGGCGGTAGGCGGCGACCAGGAACTCGCCCACGACCGGCTGATCCTTCGTCACGCTCGCGCGGATCATCCAGTTCCCGAAGACCGCGTTGGCGGGAACCTTCCACGACCACTCGGCCGAGCTCCACTCGTTGAGCGTGGCGGTCGCAGTCGCGATCGTGTCGCTTCGAGGATTGAGCAGCTCGATCGTGACCGGGGTTCCCGCCGGGTAGAGCGCGATCGGTTCTCCTTCGTCCCTCCGAAGGATCAGCTTGGTCTGAACCGTCTCACCGGGTCGGTAGACGCCGCGGTCGGTGAAGAACACGCCCCGCGCTTCATCCCCGACCGGCTCGGCGTCGAAGTTGATCACGAACATCCACGGAAGGATGTCCTGGTGCCAGTTGGAGGCGACGTACGCGAGGTCGCCGTCCTTTTCCGCGATTGCGATGAACTCGGTGTCCCACCAGTGATTGCGGATTCCGAGGCCTGGAAAGAGAGCGACGCCGTCCGCTCCGCTCGATGCGCTGCCGCGCACTTCATTCTTGCGGTCGCGAATCTCGACGGAGGCATCCGCGACGGGCGAGCCGTCGGAGAGCCGCGTCACCCAGACGAGCATTCCGATGGGGCTCTGCTTGAGCGTCAGCCCCAGGTCGGTGGCCTGCACGATCGTCGAGACCGGCTGCGACTTTCCGCTCCCGTCCGTCCTCAGCTCCGAGCGGGGGATGGTCTCCCCGTCCCGGATCGCGGCCCGGAACAGACCGCGATTCGAGGCGCCGAGGATCGAGCTGGCGTCGACGCCGTACGACTGCAGTTGATCGGGGACCGGGCGGAGCTGCCTCACCATGGGACTTCCCGGAGGCGCCGCGCGGAAATTTGACCGCTCGGCCGCGACGAGGGCGGGCATGAGCTCATCCTTCGAAAGAGGCTGTAGCCATTGAGCCACGGTGCGGAGGTTGCGGGACCAGAACGGGACCAGGGGTCCACCGTCGGATTCCCAGACGCCGTGCCCTTCTCCGAAGCTGGAGAATGCAAGCCGGTGCCAGTACTCGAGATCCGCCCCCCACGTGTAGCCGAGCTCCCTGCCGGACCTCGAACGAAGGGTCTTGTCGATGATGACGCGGTAGGTGTGCGCCGGTTCGATGCGGTAGCCGAGATCCTCGAGCCCGATGAGTCGCGTGTCGTACCACGATCCCGACTCGTCGCGCCGTTTCTCGACGGGGGATAGGAGGACCGGCTTCGCGGGAGCGGTGACGTCGGTAACACGGATCGCCGCGGCTAGATCCTTGAGTGCGACATCCTCGGTGAACTCGATCGGATGGCGCCAGTCGGGATTGCATTTCGCGACGCATGTCGCGCGAGCGACGAAGAACCCGGGGCCGAGCATCGCGACGAAATCCTGCTGCGCGCCCGGGGTCGCGGGTCCGGCGGGCGACGGCGCCTTCGCGTCGATCGAGATCTTCACCCAGGCGCCGGGGGGGAGGGCGGGCTGGGTCTCGATCACGAGATCGTTCGGACCTGTCCGCAGCCGCGACTTATCCCAGGAATCCGGGATGAATCCCATCACCTTGCGGGACGAACGGGCCTCCTTCTCGACCTCCGCCTTCTTCGCCTCGAAGCCGCGGATGGCCGAAGGATCGGCGGTCGTCGCCACCGCGGCGGGCGGCCGGATGCGGCCGAACTGCGGCTCGTGGGGCTCGAGCGCCAGCTTCACGTGAGGGAGAAGGTTCTCGGCGACGATCGGCTGATTGAAACGAAGCGCGAAGACGACCGCACCGTTCGGCTTCTCGTACCATGTCGTCCTCTCGAGACGAACAGCCGGCGTGGTGAAGCTGAAACTGAAAGGCGCGGCGAGACGGCTTCCGTGTATCGACGCCGCATCGGTCCCGATGCTGACGCGGTACGGAGTCGCGTAGCGAAGCTCTCCTTCGGCCGGACGGAAAATCAGCGTCGCGGTCCCCGACCATCGCAACTCCCCTACCGGCCGCGGGTCGATCTGGAACCAGGGCGCCTCGGCGGCTCCGGCAAGCGACCCGACCGCCACCATCGGCTCCGAGAACGTCGCCCGGATCTCGTTCGCTTGTTCGAGAGTTCGCGTCTCCCCCTCGGGGCCATGACCGACCACGCGCAACTGCGCGGATGCGAGCAGGGGGAAGAGAAAAGTGGTGAAGAGAACGAGAAGGATTCGCTGCCGCATGCCGAGCCCCCGTACGAAGATGGGAGCATCCTACGTCATCCTGAGGGAGCGCCGCGCCGGGAGATGCACTCCGGAGGAGTGCCAGACGGTAGCCGGGGTGTCGAGCGAAGCGAAGACCCCCGGTACGCGCCGCCGCCCCTTTCACACCATGCGCGCGAAGCGCGCCCCGCGCCCGGGGGGGATGCCGGAACATTGGGTCGGATTCGCCGCGAGCCACCCCTCTTTCGCGACGTAATCGCACGCGTGGACGAACTCCGGCACCCCTGCCGGGGTGCGCCGCGCGCTTCGCGCGCGGTTTGGTTTTATCGGTTTGCTTCGCAACCGGGGGTCTTCGCTTCGCTCGACACCCCGGCTACCATCTGGCACCGCTCCGCGGTGCGCATCCTGCCGAAGGGCGCGAATCCGTTCATACCAGGCGATCACGCGCAGCGCGCGCTGCTTCCGACTCAGGAGAACTTCACACCTCGTTCTTCCCTACAGCCTCGCCCTCCTCAACCTCAGTGCGTTGGCGATGACCGACACGGAGCTGAAGCTCATCGCGGCGGCGGCGATGATGGGGCTGAGGAGGATGCCGAAGAACGGGTAGAGGACGCCGGCCGCGATCGGAACTCCGAGGGCGTTGTAGCCGAAGGCCCAGAAGAGGTTCTGCCGGATGTTCCGCATGGTGGCGCGGCTGAGGCGCCGCGCGCGGGCGATTCCCCGCAGGTCGCCCTTGACCAGCGTCACCCCGGCGCTCTCCATCGCGACATCGGTACCGGTTCCCATGGCGATGCCGACTTCGGCCTGAGCGAGCGCGGGCGCGTCGTTCACGCCGTCGCCGATCATCACGACGGTCCGGCCCCTTGCCTGGTGCTCACGGACGCGGGCGATCTTGTCCTCCGGCAGAAGCTGCGCGCGGTAGCCGATGCCGAGCTCCTTCGCGATCGCGCTCGCGGTGCGCTCGTTGTCGCC
>JBHEPS010000127.1:0-6892 GCA_046260175.1 Thermoanaerobaculia bacterium | reverse complement strand
GTGGCGGACCAACGCGCGGAACCTCAATTTGAACCGGGATTACGCGAAGGTCGACACGGTCGAGGTCCGTTCACTGATCGCCGCGATCCGGCGGTGGGATCCGGACCTCTATCTCGACCTTCACGTGACCGATGGGGCGGACTATCAGTACGACATCACATACGGTTTCAACAACGGAGGATGGTCGCCGGCGATCGGAGAGTGGCTGACCTCCACGCTCACTCCGAAACTCGATTACGACCTGGCGGCGTGGGGGCATATCCCCGGGCCGCTCATCTTCAACGTCGCCGACGATTTCTCCAAGGGGATCTCGGAGTGGATCTCGTCGCCTCGTTTCTCGACCGGATATGGAGATGTGATTCACCTCCCGACGGTCCTCGTCGAGAATCATTCGCTCAAGCCCTATCGCCAGCGCGTCCTCGGTACCTACGTGCTGCTCAGGAGCGCCATCGAGTCCGTGGGTGACTCGGCCCAGTCGCTCCGTGCGGCGATCGACGCCGACATGAATCGCCGGGCGGCGAGCATTCCTCTCACGTGGCGTGTTCCCGAGTCGGGACCGGAGCAGATCGAGATCGAGGCGATCCGCTCGAGGCAGCGGCTCTCGGAGATCACCGGGTCGATGGTGACCGACTGGCTCGGCGAGCCGGAGACGATCACGGTCGACTACCACGTCTCGAGCGAAGTGGCGACGAGCGTCACGCGACCGAAGGCGTGGTGGGTGCCTCCCGCATGGCCGGAGGTGATCGAGCGTCTCGACGTGCACGGCATCCGGTACGAGCGGATCACTGCCCCCCGCGATGTCGAAGTCGAGATGTACCGCCTCGTGGATCCGAAGATCGAAACGTCTCCCGTGGAAGGTCACGTGCGCGTCGGGTCCGGTCTACGGACCGAGAGGCGGACCTGGCGCTTCCCGGCGAACTCGCTTCGGGTGCCGGCGGACCAGCCCCTCGGAACGCTCGCGGCGATTCTGCTGGAGCCCAGCTCGGGAGACTCGTTCTTTCAATGGGGCTTCATGCTCGAAGTGCTCTCGCGCACCGAGTACGTCGAGGAGTACGTGATGGAGCCGATGGCCCGGCGGATGCTCGAGGCGAATCCTTCGCTGCGAGCGGAGTTCGAGGAGAAGCTCGAGAGCGATGCTGCGTTCCGCGGAAATCCGGATGCGCGGCTGCGGTGGTTCTACGAGAAAACGCCCTGGGTCGACGCGCGCTGGAAGCTCTATCCGATCGGGCGGGAAACGAAGTGACGTGGCGGTGACGCGCGGTCGATTCCCCGGCCGAAAGCATGTGATTTTCGTGTAAGATAACTGCATTCGAGCTTCTTTGAATCCTCCGTGTTCCGCCCGCTTTCGAAGCGCGGCCGAGCGAGAGGATTGGCTCGCACGGAAAGAGCGAATCCATGTCCCTTCTCGCGCACAACGAAGCGGCTCGCCTCGAGGCGCTGCGATCCATCCGAGGCCTGACCCGCGATTCCGATCCGAGGTTCGACGACCTCGCCCGGCTCGCGGCTGAGATCTGCGGGGTCCCGTTCGCCGTCATCGGCTTCGTCGAAGAGGCGGGGGAGTGGTTCAAGTCCCGGATCGGCATCCCTGCGACCGAACTGCCCCGTGAGGGAGGCTTCTGCTCGGCAACCATCGAGGAGAGCAACTTCCTTCGCGTGGAGGATGCGTCGGGCGACGCCCGCTTTGCCGGCAACCCACTCGTCACCCAGCCGCCCGAAGTCTGCTTCTGGCTCGGTATCCCCCTCGTGCGCGAGGGACAGCCGATCGGCGCGCTCGGGGTGATGGATCGTCGCCCGCGCCCCGTCAGCGCGCCGCAATTGCGCGCACTCGGCGTGATCGCGCGCCAGATCATCTCGCAGCTCGACCTCGGAGACATTACCGCGCGCTCGCGACGAAGCCTGGAGGATCTGGCCGAGGCTCGCGAGATGCTCGAGGAGAGCGAGGACCGGTTCAAGGATCTTTTCGAGCACGCCGACGACTGGGTGATGAGCATCTCGGCCGCGGGCCGGGTTCTCCATACGAACAATGCCTGCCTGCACGCTCTCGGCTACGAAGAGCTCTCCGGCAGGTCGATCGAGGACCTGGTCGAGCCGGGGGCGCGACGCGAGTTCAACGAGACTTTCGACCGCGTGATGCGATCCGGAGTCACCGAGCGCGTGGAAACGGTCTTTCTCAATGCCGACGGGCTGCAGATCACCGTCGAAGGGGGACTGAACCCCAAGGTCATCGCCGGCAAGGCGGTGCTCTCCCGGGTCATCTTCCGCGACATCAGTGACCGGAAGCGGTATGAAGTGGAGCTGAGCCGGGCGCGCGACGCCGCGCTCGAGTCCGCGAGGCTCAAGTCGCAGTTCCTGACGAACATCAGCCACGAGATCCGGACGCCGATGAACGGGATCGTCGGGATGCTCGACCTGCTGCTCGATACCCAGCTCGACGAGGAACAGAAGGAGTTCTCGCGCACCGCGCTCTCCTCCGCCGAGGCGCTCCTGGCGACGATCAACAACATTCTGCAGATCTCGCGGCTCGAAACGGGAAAGGCCGCGGTTTCGATCGCCGACTTCGATCTGCAGCGGACCGCCGAGAAGATCGTCGAGGTCATGGAGATCGCCGCCGACGAGAAGTCGCTGCGCATTCAGCTCGAGGTCGATCCTTCGCTGCCGCCCGTCCTTCGCGGCGACGTGGCGAAGTACCGGCAGACGCTGACCAACCTGGTTTCGAACGGGGTGAAGTTCACCCGGGAAGGGTCGGTGAAGGTCCGCCTCCTCCGGGATCGCGACACGGAGACGCACGTGCTGGTGCGGACCGAGGTGCGGGATACGGGCAGCGGAATCCCGGAACATCTGAAAGAGAGCCTCTTCGAACCGTTCACGCAGGCTGACGGCTCGACGACGCGCGAACAATCAGGGGCCGGAATCGGCCTGGCCACTGCGAAGCGACTCGTCGAGCTGATGGGGGGCGTTCTCGGTCTCGAAAGCCGCCCCGGAGAGGGGACGACGGTCTGGTTCACGATTCCCTTCGAGAAGCAGCCGCACCGGCACGCCGCCATGGCCCCGCTGCGCCGCGGACTCAAGGGACTCCACGCCCTTCTCCTCGACGCGAGCGTCAGCAGCTCGCAGCTCATCCGTCACTACCTTCAGGACGAATGGGAGGTGAGGGTCGAGTCGGTCTCCAAGCCGGTCGAAGCGCTTTCGCTGGCGCGGAGGTCGGCCAAGAACGACGATCCCTTCGACGTCGTCCTCTACGACATCAACACGCCCGAGCTCGATGGATGGGAGTTCGCCGAGGCCCTTGGAAGCGATCCAACGCTCGAAGGCACGCCCGTGATTCTGATCACGCCGCTGGGCGAGCGTCTCGACGCGGAAGAGATGCGCTCGGCCGGAATCACCGGCGCCGTCAGCAAGCCGGTGGAGAAAGCCGAGCTGTTCGATGCACTGACCTCGGTTGCCCTCGGAAAATCGACGAGCCGCAGTGAGCCCACGGCCGCTGCGCCCGATTCGTTCGGTCCGGAGGTCCCGGAGCTCCCCGTGGGATTCGCGCTCGCCCTTCCGTCGGAAGCCGACGCCACGGTCCTGGAGGATGAGGACCTCGACGACCTTCCGAGCGCGGTCCCGGCCGCGATGGCAGGTACGCTCAAAATTCTGCTGGCCGAGGACAATGTGCTCAACCAGAAGGTCGCGCTCCTGCAGCTTCGGAAGCTGGGACTCGAGGCGGACGCGGTGACGAACGGGATGCAGGTCATCGAGGCGATTCGGAAGGCCGACTACGACGTGATCCTGATGGACTGCCAGATGCCCCAGATGGACGGCTACGAGGCGACGAAGGAAATCCGCCGCCGCGAAGGCGACCGCCGGCGCGTCCGCATCATCGCGATGACCGCCCACGCGCTCGAAGGCGACCGCGAGCGCTGCCTGGCAGCTGGGATGGATGACTATCTCTCCAAGCCCCTCAAGCAGGACGAGCTCATCGAAGCACTCGGAAGACAGCAGTTTCGCGCGTAGGCGGCAGCGGATAGGACGTATAGGACGAATAGGACCTATAGGACGGACGCCAACCGCGCGGCTGCCTTTCCGTTGGCCGATGTGTTAGCGCTCGGCGAAGGGATTGGAAATGGGGAGGGGGAAGCGGGCGAAGTCGCGATCACCCGTGACGAGCTCGCTAACGCCATGCTCGATGCAGAGGGCGGCGATGTGGGCATCGTGCAGGAGATTGCCCGTCACTCCCGAATCCCGGACGACTCGCTGAAGGATCTCCGCGTGTCGGTCGGTCTCGGCGAGCAGAATGAGCGTCGGAGAGGCGAGGATACGGCCCAGATCCTCGAGCGCCAGGGCGGTAGGGACGGGAGGAGAAAAAACACGGGGATGGGTAACCACGCGAAGGAACTCGTAGACGCACGGCCACGGAAGGGCCCAGTAGTCACTGCCCTCGACCAACTCGGTCAGAATCTCGAGTGCGACCCGGTGATGGGGCGTCGAACGGATTTCTGCATAAACGAGTACGTTGGTGTCGATCGCGCGCAAACGCTCACCGCCCGCTCATGAGATCGAAGAGCTTGTCGCGGTCGAGCAGATCGACCCCTGGCTGCTCGGTTGCCTCCCAGCCGCGAAGCTCGAGCTTGACCCTTCCCGGCCGTTCCTGGTGGTACAGAGCGTGCCGAAGGAGCTCATTGGCGACATCCTGCAGGGTCCTCCCCTGACGGGCCGCTCGTTCCTTCAGCTTCCGGAGCAGGTCATCGTCGAGTGCGAGGGTCGTGCGTCCCATACATCAAAATGTGGGTCCGAGACATTTTGATGTCAAGAGGGGCGAAATGGGAAAGCCAGAAGCCAGAAGTCAGAGAGAAGACAAGCCAGAAGCCAGAAGCCAGAAGCCAGAAGAAAGGTCAAAGACAACATCCGAGCCGGAGTGTTCATCCTGAGTCCTGAGATCCCTCGTGTCGAGCCGACAGAGATCAGTTGCCGTTGCTCTTACTTCTGCCTTCTGCCTTCTGCCTTCTGACTTCGCCTTTTCTTCTGGCTTCTGGCTTCTGCCTTCTGGCTTGGCTTCCCCCGCCCCTAGCCCCTGTTTCTCGTGACGGCAGTCACCCCGCCGGGTGACTCCAATCCTTTGCCCGCTCTGGGCCGCTCCCTAGAGTGGATGCGATGGTCCGCAGACCGGCGACCGCACCAGCCGTCGCCTCGCCCGGTCTGCGTTCGGGAGCCCGTTAGACCCTCGACAGATTTCAGCCGGAGGTATGAAGTGCCGAAGGAACGACCGAAACCATTCGTGCTGGCCGACTACTGCAAGGGGTGCGGCCGTTGTATCGACTCCTGCGCCAAGGATTGCATCGTCGCCGGCCACGAAATCAACCCGCTCACGGGGCTGATTCCGATCGAGCTGCGCCTCGACAACTGCAACGGCTGCGGGCTCTGTATCGACGCCTGCCCCGAGCCTTTCGGGCTGCAGCCGACCCCCGAGGGTGGGGAAGGGGAGCTGCAGGACCCGGAGAAGCTGTTCGGGCCGCGCCGCAGCGACGCTCCCGAGCCGTACGACATTCCGAACGAATCCATTCCTCTTCCGAAACTGGAGCCTCTGGTCATCAAGGGGACGTACGCCTCCTCGATCGGGGCGCTTCTGGCCGGATGCCGCCACTTCTACGGCTACCCGATCACGCCGTCGACCGAGGGAGCGGAGCTGATGGCGAAGCTCCTGCCGAAGCTCGACGGAGTGTTCATGCAGGCGGTCAGCGAAGTCGCGACCGTGAACCACATGTACGGCGCCGGTGGCGCCGGCGTGCGCTCGATGACCTTCACCTCGTCGCCAGGCTTCAGCCTGATGCTCGAGGGGATCTCGTACATGATCGGCTCGGAAGTTCCGGGCGTGTTCGTGAACATCATGCGCGGCGGGCCAGGGCTGGGAAACATCGCCCCCGAGCAGGCCGACATCAAGCTCGCCTGCCGCGGTCTCGGTCACGGCAACACCAACGCCATCGTGCTCGCGCCGTCGACTCCTCAGGAGATGCTCGACCTGACGATGCTGGCGTTCGAGCTCACCTTCAAGTACCGCAACCCGGTCATCATCCTCGGCGACGGTTTCCTCGGGCAGATGACCGGCCGGGTCGACCTTCCCGAGACGATGGTCAAGCCGGGCCTCCCGGCCTGGGCCGTCTGGGGCGACAGGATGCACCGGAGGAATCTGATCAGCTCGATCTACCTGAACGAGTCGGATCTCGAGAGGCACAACCTTCATCTGTTCGAGAAGTACGACGAGATGAAGGCGACCGAGCAGCGCGCGGACCTGTTCTACGCGGATGATGCCGAGGTGCTGATCGTCGCCTGCAACACGCCGGCGCGAACGGCAAAGGGGGCGGTCGAAGAGCTCCGGCGTGAGGGAATCAAGGCGGGGCTGTTCCGTCCGATCACGATCTGGCCGTTCCCGATCGATCTGCTGCGCAAGCCGCTCGAGACCGCTCGCAGGATCGTCGTCGTCGAAGCGAGCCGCGGACAGCTCGAGGACGAGCTTCGGCTTGCCCTCAGCCATGCCGGACTGAAGGACCATCCGCCGATCGAGTCGGTGCGCCATTACGGCGGAGTCCTGCCGCAGATGGATGAAGTCATCGCGCACGTGACGGCAGGCGAGGGGGTGTACGCATGAGCAGCGTCTTCTATTCGACCTTCGAGCGTCACTCAAACGCTGAAGGAATCAAGGCACATTCGACCCACTACTGCCCGGGCTGCGGGCATGGGCTCGCGCACAAGTTCCTCGCCGAGGCAATCGACGAGCTCGGCGTTCAGGACCGCACGATTGCGATCTCGCCCGTCGGCTGCAGCGTCTTCCTCTATTACTACTTCGATGTCGGAAACTCGCAGGCGGCGCACGGCCGGGCTCCTGCGGTCGCGATCGGCCACAAGCTGGCGAACC
>JBHEPS010000126.1:470-6930 GCA_046260175.1 Thermoanaerobaculia bacterium | reverse complement strand
CCCAGTAGCCGCCCCAGCCAAGGACCTCATAGGCCCACCATCCCCCCAGCACGATTGCGACCGAGAGGAAGGCCCAGGGAACGAGCAGCCACGTGCGCATCGGCCGGACGAAGTCGTGTCCGAAGCGCCGCCTCATCAGGGCGGCGGCTGCCAGCCCGAAGGGAATGGTCATGCCGACATAGCCGAGGTAGAGGAACGGCGGATGGACCGCCATGAGGATGTGATTTTGCAGGAGCGGATTCGGCCCGGGGCCGTCCGTGGGAGGATTCATGACCGTATTGAAGGGCTGTGCGGGTCCGGCGATCAGGAAGCTGAAGAAGACCGCGGAGGCGAGCCACGTGCCGATCGCGAACGGCATGTACTCCGAATAGCGTTTTCGATTCGTCCAGGTCGCGATGCCGATGAAAATGCCCAGAACCATTCCCCAGAAGAGGATTGAACCTTCCAGAGAGGACCAGAGACTGACGATCGTGACCCAGGTGGGCGTCGCGAGCGAGCCGACCTGGGCGACATAGCCGACCGAGAAATCGTGGATCAGCAGGGCGTACACCATCAGCAGGTTCGCCGCGACGATGAGGACGGCATATGCATAGGCGAACCGGCGGGCCCACTTGTAGCCCCCGGGACGATTCGCGCCCGCGAAGGCGATGATCATCCCGCTGGTCGCGACGAGAAGAGAAAGAAGGATCAAGGTGCGGCCGAGAACGGGAATCACTGCGACACCGCCTGAACCGACTGAGTCGGCGCTCCCTTTTCAGGAGCGTGGTAGTCATGCTCTTCCGGCGCCTGGTACTCGTTGTCGTGCGAGACCATGAGTCGGTTTCCGGCGAAGTAACCCTCGGTCGTCATGGTCCCTTCGACCACCACGCCGATGTCCTCTCGGAACATCTGAGGCGGAACGCCTTTCGCGCGGACGTGCACGATGTTTTCGCCGTCGCTGACGTCGAACTCCAGCGAGGAGACGCCGCTGCCGGTGACGATCGAGCCGGCGGCCACGTGGCCTCCGAGCCGGATGGTCGCGCCGACGGCTTTGTCACCCGCTTCGATGAGGTCGGTGGGACCCCAGTAGTAGACGAGGTTTTCGCCGATCCCGCCCGCGGCGATCACGAAGAGCGCGGCGAAAGCGATGGCGAGGGCGCCGACTGCGTACCAGCGGCGGGTGCGTGCGGTGGGTGATTTCTTGTTCACGACGTCTCTCCTGAAGTGGGGCTGCTGACCTTGCGCAGGGCGGCTCTGTAGCCGAGGATCGCTCTGACTGTATAGAAACCAACGACGAAGATGGTGATTCCGTAGGCGGCGGCGACGAACTCCCAGCCGCCGGTGATTGTGCCGGTCATGATTTTCTTCCTCCGACCGCTGCCAGGGGCTCGAGCGGCGGTGCGATCTCTTCCAAAAGCGCGATCTCCGCCGTGCGGGCGCGCAGCATGATCAGGCCGGTGAGCAGGATGACGAACCCGATCGCGCTCCCGTAGAGCGGCACCCGGAACGCCGGCGCGATGTTGCCGACCGTCGACTGCGTCTGGTGAAGCGAGTTCCACCAGTTGACCGAAAAGTAGACGACCGGGACGTCGATGAAGGCGACGATCGTCGCGACCGCCGACCAGGTAGCCCGGCGCCCCGGCTCTTCGACGAACTTCCGAAGCGCGAGGATGCCGGCGAACGCGAACACCATGACGGCGCTCGTGGTCAGCCGCGGATCCCAGTCCCACCAGACGCCCCACGTCGGCTTCGCCCAGATCGAGCCCTGGATGCAGAGAAGCAGGGCCAGCAGGGTGCCGATCTCGATCGAAGCCTCGAGGCGCGCGTCCCACGCCCACTTGCCGTTGAACAGGTAGGCGAACGAGGAGACGAACGCGAACATCAACGCGAGCATCGCCGCCCACGCCGTCGGCACGTGGATGTACATGATCCGCTGCGTGTTGCCCTGGAACGTCTCTGCCGGGGCGACGAACAGCCCGATCCACGCGCCGGTCAGGATCACCAGGGTCCCGACCGCGAGAAGAATGTAAGGGAGCGGACCGCGGCGGATCCTGGGCTGGTCTTCAGCCTCCGCCGCGGCAAACGAAACTTCCGAGATTCCGGTCATCAATCCTCCACCACGCGGCCGAACAGCAGCCCGCAGAGAGACCAGTAGATTGCATCGAAGGCGACGAGCAGGATGATCCAGGATTTCACCTGTCCCATCGGGTCGCCGAGAATGATCAGAGAGGTCGCTTTCACCGCTGCCAGAAGCACCGGGACGACCAGGGGGAAAAGGAGAAGAGGAAGCAGTGTCTGCTGGGCGCGCAGCTGGCTCGTCATCGCCGTGTAGAGCGTCCCCGGCGCGGAGAGTCCCGCCGCGCCGAGAATGATCACGCCGATCATGGCGGGGATTCGGGTGGTTCCGGCGTCGTAGAGAACGACCATCACCGGAATGAGCGCGATGCCCAGCAGGGTCAGCTGGAAGGCGTTTGCGATCGCCTTGCCGTAGTAGAGCGAGCGCTCGCTCGCGGGAAGCAGGAGCAGCCCTTCGAGCGCGCGCTCCTCCATCTCGAGATGAAAGCTCTCCGAGAGAGTCAGCGTGGACGAAAGAAGAAGTCCGAGCCAGAGAAACCCGGGCGCATAGAGCCTCAGCGCCTCGGAGTTCGGGCCGATCGAGAAGCTGAACAGGAGCAGTGAGGTCGCTCCGAAGATGAAGACCGCCGCGATCTGGCTGCGCGTCCGCCACTGCAGAAGCATCTCTTTCCGGAGGGTCGCCGCGAGTTGCATCACGCCACCCCCTCGGTCAGAAGCGCCGGCTCGAGGCCGCCGCCCATCGGCAGGTCCGCAGCGGGGCCGCTCCAGATCAGGCGTCCTGCTTCGAGCACCATTCCGACGTCGCAGATCTTTGCGCCATGCTCGATCAGGTGGGTGGCCATGACGACCGTCGCGCCCTTCTCTTTCAGACGCTTGAACATCTGGTCGACGAAGCGAAAGCCCGGAGGGTCGAGCTGGTTGTAGGGCTCATCGAGAAAAATCACCGACGCCCCTCCCGAGTCCGGCTCGGCCTCGATCTGGAGAAGCACCCGCGCGATCGAGATCCGCTTTCTCATTCCCGCCGAGAAGCCGGCGATCGCGTCGTCTGCCCTCTCCGCCAGCCCGACTTCTTCGAGAAGCGGCATCATCGCGCTCTTCGAGGCGGGCATTCCGAGAATCGAGGCGCTGATCGCCAGGTTCTGCCACGCCGAAAGCGCGTCGTAGGTGTTGGTGTGATGGCCGAGCAGCGCGATCTTCTTCCGCACCTCGTATCGGTCGGCGCGGAGATCGAGCCCTTCGATGCGAGCCGTACCGCGGTCCGCCCGGATCGCCGTCGCCAGGACCCGAAGGAGCGTCGACTTGCCCGAGCCGTTGCGCCCGGCGAGCAACACCGAGGAGCCGCGCTCGACCCGGAACGAGACGTTCGCGAGCGCCCAGCGGCGCCCATAGCGCCGAGAGAGCTCGAAGGCCTCGATGGCCATGCTGCTGTCGTTCGATACGCTCAACGTTTCACTCCTGCTCTCAATCGGTGACGACCGGCTGTCCAGCCTGGCGCCATGCCTCGAGCCCGCCCACCAGCGCTGCCGTCTTCTCGAATCCCATCATCTTCAGGTCGAGCGCCGCCCGGGCGCTCGTCTCTTCATTCGGTCACGTGCAGTAGAGCGCGATCAGCGCCTCGTGAGGCAACTCGACCGACCGCGCGAACAACTCGGAATAAGGGATGTGAATCGCCCCCTGCGCGTGCCCGGACCGCCACTCCGCAGCGCTCCGGACATCGACGAGGATCGCTTCTCCCGAGGCGATGAGAGCGGCGAGCTCGGCGGCTCCGATCCGGCCGTCTGCCCGGGTCGGGGGAGCAACCGGCACCTCGGCTACCCTGGAGGGTACCGCGATTTGAGCGGGGGCTGCCGGGAGGGGCGCCGTCTCCGGTCCGGGCTGGGAGGTGACCTCCGCCGCCTGGCTGGCCGGTGCCGCCGCGGCGGCGGGGTCCTGAGCGACGGTCGCCGCGACGGGAGTGGTCGTGGTTTTTTCGCTCGCGCAGCCCGCGGCGAGTGCGAGGGCCAAGAACATCAGAATCGTGATTTTCATGGTGGTCGGGTTCCCTGTGTTGGGGCGTTGTGCTCGTCAACGGTTATAGAAGTGCCCCGACTTCCCGACAGCTAGCCCCCGCACAACTACCTGTGACGCAGGTCACTCCGCGGTGTACCACACCCTGCCGGAGCGACGCTCTCCCCGGGGCCGCGGGGCTGCAATCCGTCACCAGTGCGGCGGGCGGGCTCCCGTACAATACGCGCCGCCATGACCTTTAGAACCATCATCGAGCCCTTCCGCATCAAGTCGATCGAATCCATCAAGTTCACCACCCGCGAAGAACGGGAAGCAGCTCTGCGCGAGGCGGGAAACAACGTGTTTCTACTCCACGCCGAGGACGTGCTGATCGACCTTCTGACCGATTCCGGCACCGGGGCGATGTCGGCTGCCCAGTGGAGCGCCGTGATGCAGGGGGACGAGTCGTATGCCGGAAGCCGCTCGTTCTACCGCTTCCGGGACGCCGTCGCCGACCTGACGGGGTACCGGCACATCATTCCGACCCACCAGGGCCGTGCCGCGGAGCGGATCCTTTTCCACACGGTCCTCGAGTCGGGGGAGGTGGTGCTCAACAATACCCACTTCGACACGACCCGGGCGAACATCGAGTATGAGGGCGCCGAGGCCCGCGACATCGTCATCGCCGAGGGGCGCCAGCCGGCGACGATCCACCCGTTCAAGGGGAACGTCGATCTCCAGAAGCTCGAGAATGCGCTGAAGGAGGACGGCGACCGGATTCCGCTGGTGATGGCGACGGTGACCAACAACTCGGGGGGAGGCCAGCCCGTCTCGCTCGAGAATCTGCGCGGGATCCGGGAGATCTGCCAGCGCTACAAGAAGCCGTTCTTCCTCGACGCCTGCCGGTTCGCGGAGAACGCTTGGTTCATCAAGCTCCGCGAAGAGGGTCAGCAGGACCGGACGCCGAAGGAGATCGCGCAGGAGATGTTCTCGCTCGCCGACGGCTGCACGATGTCGGCGAAGAAGGACGGTCTGGCGAACATCGGCGGGTTCCTCGCCCTCAACGATGACGCATGGGCCGAGAAGTGCCGGAACCTGCTGATCCTGACGGAAGGCTTCCCCACCTACGGCGGGCTCGCCGGATACGATCTCGAAGCGATCGCACGAGGGCTCGAAGAGGTGGTCGAGGAGCCCTACCTCCGCTACCGCATCCGTTCGATCGAGTATCTGGCCGACAAGCTCACTGGGGCCGGGATCCCGATCGTTCAGCCCGCAGGCGGCCATGCCGTCTACATCGATGCGGCGGCGATGCTTCCTCACATCCCAGCGCTGGAGTATCCCGGCATCGCGCTCGTGAACGCGCTCTACGTCGAGGGGGGCATCCGGGGGGTCGAGATCGGCAGCGTCATGTTCGGGATGCAGCCGGATGGAAGCGAAAAACCGGCCGCGATGGAGCTCGTCCGGCTCGCGATTCCGCGGCGCCTCTACACGCAGTCTCACATCGACTACGTCGCCGAAGCGGCGATCGAGGTCGCCGGGATGAAGGAGTCGTTGCGGGGATACCGGATCTCGTCCGCCCCCGCCGTGCTGCGGCATTTCACGGCGAAGTTCGAAAAGACAGGGGCTGGGGGCTAGAAGCGAGGGGCTAGGGACTAGGGGCTAGGGGCCAGGGAAGGGCAAAGGCAGGAAGTCGCTCCGTCATCCTGGGAAGCAAGCGGGTGGCGAGATCCTGCCATTTTGAGTTCCTTCGGTCGCGCCCGCCGTCATTGCAAGCGACCCCTTCCGCGCGGCGCTCCCTCAGGATGACACCGGATTTGCCGTTGTTCTTACTTCTGCCTTCTGCCTTCTGCCTTCTGATTTCGCCTCTTCTTCTGGCTTCTGGCTTCTGGTTTGGCCTGTCCCTGGCCCCTAGCCCCTAGCCCCTGCCTCTGACCCCTGCCTCTGTATTTTTCCGCTTCGCCCGGCGACTTTGTGCTGAACCATGAAGGGGATCCTAATGGGGGCGGACCTGACTCCGTCGCGATCGGGCTTCGAGGACGGCGAGCGGCTGGACCGCGTGCTGATCGTCGCGGGGAACGGAGCGTCCGGGGCGACGATCGCCGCCGCGGCCGGTCTCGAGAAGCCGGCGCGGATCGCGGTCGGATCGGGCTCGGCGCGTGAGGCCCTGCGCGAGTCCTGGGACCTGATCGTCATCGATGTCGGCTCCCGCGACATGGACGGTGTCGAACTGCTGCGCGCGCATGCGCGGCCGGGCCGTCGTTTTCTAGCTACCGGAGTCGCCCTCGACCTCGAGACCGCGGTGGAAGCGATGCAGCTGGGCGCGGCCGACTGCGCGGTGACGGCGCGGCTCAGCCGTGCGGTGAACCGGCACCTGCTGGAGATCGCCGGGAGAACGCGGGTTGCCGAGGCGGAAGAGCCC
>JBHEPS010000126.1:0-460 GCA_046260175.1 Thermoanaerobaculia bacterium | reverse complement strand
CCGTCAACTGGTCCGAATCGCAGGAAGCGAGCGGACCGGACCGTCGCCGGCTTCCGAGGCGAGCGAGGCTGACGACCCCGATTGTCTTCAGCACGTGAGCGAGCGGAGGGAAGCGGCATCGGCTCTCAGCCAGAGCCAGGCAGCGCTAGCCGAAGCTCACCGGATCGCGCGCCTCACCCAATGGAGGCTGGACATTGGAACCGACGTGATCGAGGTGCGCGAATCGCCCGGCTGGCGGCTCGGAGCAGGAACGATGTCCGCGCAGCAGTTCCTGCAGCGCGTGGTTCCGGACGATCGGATGCGGGTCGCCGAAGCCCTCCAGCAGGCGATCCGGGGGATCCGCTACAACGTCGAGTACAGGGTGATGACCGAGGTGGGAGAAGCCGTCGTCCACGCGGTCGGCGAGCTGAGAAAGAATGCGGTTGGATACCCGATCGAGGTGGTGGGCACGGTTCAGGAC
>JBHEPS010000125.1:0-6944 GCA_046260175.1 Thermoanaerobaculia bacterium | reverse complement strand
GTTCGACGAGGCGCTCGAGCACCGGAAGCTGGCGGTGGCGCACGACCCGCTCTCCCCGCAGATTCAGGCGAGTCTCGGCTCCCCCTATCTGCTCGCGCGCGAGTACGACAAGGCGATCGTGCTCTTCAGGCACAGTCTCGAGATGGACCCCAACTACGCCCAGGGTCACTTCGCGCTCGGGTGGGCGCTTTTCCACAGCGGCGCGGTCGCGGAGGGGATTCACCACCTGGAGGTGCGAGCCGAGATCGCCGGACAGTCGGCGGATTCCCTGACGGACCTCGCATACGTCTATGCGCGCGCCGGGAGGGTTGAGGAAGCCCTCGAGATTCGCGGACGGCTGGAACAGGAGAAGCACTCGCGCTACATCTCGCCATTCAAGTTCGCGCGCATCTCGATCGGGCTGGGCGATCACGACGAGGCGTTCCGACTGATCGAGGAGGCGTACCTGCAGCGGTCCAACTACCTGACGGGAATCGTCACGGATCCGACCCTCGACCCTATTCGTGACGATCCGAGGTTTCGGGACCTCCTGAGACGAATGGACCTCGAGGAGATTGCCCGCTCAGTCGAGTCGGGTCAGCGGAGCTGAAGCCCGATTTTCGGACCAGGGGGTGGCATTTCGGGCGCGGCGGACACTCCTCGCTGAAAAGGGGGGAGGGAATGCCCAGTCGACCGCACATTTCGGAGCCCTTCGGCCGGGGCTGGCCGATGGCCCTGTCGCTCACGGTGAGCCACATCACGCTCCCGCGCGGCTGTTCATCGGATGAAGAGGCCGAGCCATTTGCGGCGGCGCGGCGGTGGAGTGAGACGTCGAGGCTCAGCATTCTCGGCCAGCTCGCGGCCCATGAGTCGCTGCTGCGCTGGCTGAGCGTGGGCACCACTCCTTTCCGCGAAGAAGAGTGGATGGTCTGCCGCGGGAGGCACTCCAATCCCCATCTGACCCGCATGGCATTCGGGTCGGAAGGCCCGGTGGGAGGCGAGGCCCTGGAGGGGGCTGCCGAGGTGCTGCGACTCTCCACGCTCGAGAGCCTCGGATCGGGTTGGGTAAAGCCCGATCACATCTACGCCGAGATCGAGAGGACGCTCAGGAAGGCGCATCGATGTCTCTGGCTGAGGCGGGGGGCGGTCGGCCTTGACGCGTGGCCCGGGCATACGACCCTGCGCAGAATGCTGGAGGAGGATGGCCTGCGCCTGTCGATCGCAGGTCCGGTTTCCGACGCGCGCATCGCCACCTTGCAAACGGCCGTTCGGGAGGACGTGAGGATCGTGCATCTCGGAGGAGCGCCGGCGAGCCCGCTGGAACCCGGTTCCGCATGCCGGGCGCTCGGCCGGGAGGCGACGGCCAGAATGCGGGAGGCCGAGGCGATCGAACGAATCGAAAGAGGTCTTCAGGGAGAGCGGGTCGTTCTCATCGTGACCGAGCCGGAACGATTCGACGACCGCTCGAAGAACCTCATGCGGCTCCTCGCCACGGGCAATCCTCACTGGAGCTGGCTGGTCGCCGGAGATCCGCCGGCGATGCTGACCAGCGCCGGTCCTTTCGAGCGCGTCGCAGGACGGCAGGCGTTCGTCGTCTCACCGAAGCTCTCCTGGCGCAGAGCATTCGAACGAGTCGCATCGAAGGTCGGAGACGCAGGGATGGACCGATGGCTCGATGACTTCACGCGCTCGGAGGATCTGGCGCGTTTTCTGACGACGGGCTCGCCTCCCGCGAGCGAAGCCGAGAGACTCGACGAACCGGTCCGCTCGTATCTTGCGGCTCTGGCCCTGGCGGGTCCCAGAGTTCCCGTTCAATCGGCTGCGAAGTTTCTGGAGCCTCTCGGCTGGGCGCGCTCGCCGGAGGAGCTTCTCGTTCCCGGCATCGCGCGACTCGAGGGAGACGCGATCGTATTCGCTGACGACTCGGCTCTCCGGTCACTCCGGCGGCTTGTCCCCGAGTCGACCAGGCCGGCGCTCTGCCGGCTCGCGGCCGAGCGGCTCGCCATGGAAGGGCCGGCGAAATGGATGCTGCTCGTGCAGGCTGGCGAGGAAGACGCGGCCGAGCACCTGCTCGCGCAGCTGGATCAGATCGATGAAAAGAGCGCCGAGTTGATCGTCGAGGTGATGGATGATCTCCGGCCACCGCCGCCCCTCGGATCCGCCCGGATGCGCCTTCACGTCGAGCTTCTGCTCCGGGCCGGGCGGTACGCGCGAGCTGCCAGTCAGGCGGCCAGGCTCCCCGATCCGGCCTGCAGCATCGCTCTCGCGCGAATCGCGCGCCGGCAGGGAAGATACGCGGAAGCAGTGGCCCTGCTCGAAAAGGTGCAACCTGGCGAGCGTACTGCGGCGACCGAGCTGCTCGCCGCGGAGCTGGCAAGGCTCATAGGCGATGATGCCGGCGCACGTGGCCACCTCGCGGAAGCTGATCGGCTTGGCGGAGCGGATCCCGCGTCGACGGGCTTTGAGAGAGCGCTCATCGCCATCGACTCCGGGGAAGCGCCGTCGATCGAAGATCGCGCCGCGATCGCGGCCTCGCCCTACCTCGACGCCCGGCTCGACACCTATCTCGCCCTGAGGGAAGGGCGATGGTCCGACGCGTCGGGCTCGTGCGAGCGGGCCATCCGCGCGGCAGGCTCGCTTCCCGAGCGAATCGACGCGGGTCTCGACCGGATGTACCTGCGGTTCGTCGAGGGCGATTGGGAGGAGTCGAAGATCGAAGCGAGGGAGATGCTCGCGCTCGTCGAGGAGACCGAAGGTGACCGAGCCGCCGTTGGAGTCCTCTTCACGATGGCGTATCTCAGCGCCGATTCCGGAGAATGGGCTCGGTCGGAAGAGATGGTCCGTCGGCTCCAGGTGATCTACGAGAGGACGGCTGATTCGCGGCGGCTCCGCGAAACGCATCTCCTCGTGGCCCATCTCGCGTTTTCCCGCGGAGACTTTCCCTCCGCCCGCGCCGCGGTGACGAATCTGGAGCTCGACGCCCTCCACGCCGATGAGTGCGAGGCGGCGCTTCTGATCCTCGACGAGATCGACTCGATCGAGGGGGTCGACACCCCGATGCGGAGCGGCGGAGCGGCCGTCTGCGTCGAGCTCCGCGACCGTCATGCGATTCTCGCCGCGCGCAGAAACACAGGCTCCCAACTTCCTCGGGGAACGTTCAACCGGACGCTTGCCGAATGGGAAGCTCACGTCCTGAAGGGCGCTTCTCCAAAGCTTCCCGTTGCAGCCCATGGATCGGAAGAGTTGAAACTGGTGCGCTCTCTCAGATACCTCGAATCGAGGCTTGGGTCCCCGCTGTTCGGCAATCACGGCACGGAGCTGGCGAACCGGCTCGGCGTGCGCTTCGACACGCCTTCTCCGAAGTCGGAACGCAGCCCGTTCGAGCTCACGGTTCTTCAGCTTGCGGCCACTCTCCCCTTCCCGTTCGCTCCCGAGGATTTCGGCGCCGCGAAGTGGTTGTTCGCCCGCAGGAACCGGCTCGGCGTCTGGAACCAGCTCGGCCCGCTCGCACCCGCTTCGGAGGATGAGCTCGACGAAATGGCCCGACGGCCGGCAGACGACTGGCTCGCCTGCGGAGACGACGCAGTCCTTCGCTTCGATGGAAGCTCCGGGTGGTCGAGCACCTCGCGCGCTTCTCTCGCCGCCCTCTTTCTCCTTCGCAGCGAGAACCACGCCTTGAAGCGAGCCGCGCAGCAGACGGAGTTCATCGCGGAACGTCCGCACCTCGAGCCCGAGGGGGTCGTTGGCGAGTCTGCAGGGATGCGGGAGATTCTCGCCCTCGCCGCCAGGGTCGCGCGACGCGACGTTCCGGTCTGCATAGAAGGTGAGTCGGGAACGGGAAAGGAGCTCGTGGCGCGGGCGATCCACCGCGGCTCGTCGAGAAAAAGGGGACCTTTCGTCGCGATCAACTGCGCTGCACTGCCGGAGTCCCTGATCGAGAGCGAACTGTTCGGGCATGCGCGCGGCGCCTTCACGGGAGCTGACCGCGACAAACCCGGAGTCATCGAGACCGCGGACAAGGGAACCCTCTTCCTCGACGAGGTCGGCGAGCTCCCGCTGCCGGCGCAGGCCAAGCTCCTCCGCTTCCTGCAGGAGGGAGAGATTCGGCGCCTTGGAGAGAGCGCGGTCCGGACCGCCGACGTGAGAATCGTCGCAGCGACCAACCGCCAGCTCGAGAAGGAAGTGGACGAAGGACGGTTTCGCGAAGACCTCTATTACCGCATTCGGGGCGTCGAATTGAGCGTTCCGCCTCTCCGGGAACGGAGTGGAGACATTCTCCTCCTCGCCGATCACTTCCTCGCCCGCGAGAATCGCCGGGAACCGGGCGGGGCGAACTGCTTCTCCGACGAAGCCCTCCAGGCACTGCAGCTCCATGACTGGCCGGGCAACGTCCGTGAGCTCGAAAACGTGATTCGATCCGCGCACGCCCTTGCACCCGGCCGGGCGATCGACCTCGAGCACCTCCATCCCCGCATGCGCGCCGTGCGCGCGACCCGGGTACCTCCCGGCGGCTTTTTCGACGAAGTGACCCGCTTTCGACGCGATCTCGTCGAGCGCTCGCTCGTGAGTGCAGAAGGAAATCAGAGCCGGGCGGCCGCCATGCTCGGAATCTCCCGGCAGGCGCTCGCCTACCAGATCCGCGAGCTCGGGATCGTCGTCCGCCGGCCGGCGCCAGGCTCCCGGGCGCGGGGGGACTCGCGCGCGGCGCCCGAGGTGTCATAGGATGCCCGGGCATGCCCCGACGCGAGATCGCTCCTCCCGCCGACGACGAGTACCCCCCAGCCGTTGGGGAGTACCTCCAGGAGCTGACCGGCACCGAGCTCTTCCCGATTCTCGAGGCCCAGATGCCGGCCCTTCGGGCGCGGCTCCGGATTTCCGAGGAGAAGGCGCTTCACCGCTACGAGCCCGAGAAGTGGACCGTCAAGGAGCTTCTCGTCCACATGGCCGACAGCGAGCGGGTGTTCGCCTATCGCGCGCTTCGCATTGCCCGCGGGGATGAAACGCCCCTGCCCGGTTACGACGAGCAGGCGTACGCGGCGACCTCGGGAGCCAGCAGCCGCCCGCTCGCCAGCATCATCGAAGAGCTGGAAAGCATCCGGCGGGCGACGCTCACCCTGCTCGGCTCGCTCGACGAGGAGGGGCTGTCGCGCCGCGGAGTCGCCAACGCCCGCGTCGTGAGCGCGCGCGCGCTCGCCTGGGTGATCGCGGGCCACTGGGCGCACCACGACCGGATCCTCAGCGAGCGCTACGGCATCTGAGTGAGTGGCAGAGGATCTTTTCCTCTGCCCCCAAACTCGAGGAGAACACGCAGAGGAAAAGATCCTCTGCCACTCCCCCTCCAGGCAGAAAAAAGATCCTCTGCCACCCGGAACAACCCTCTTTACCAAAGCGTTGCGGGGAATTGGGACCAATATGGTACTGTTTGACCTCTCGACTCGGAAACGGGTCGTGAACCTCCGCGATGCTGAAGATCTCGAGACTCTCTGATTACGGCCTGCTCGCCTGCGTTTATCTCGCGAGGCGGGCTGGTGCGATGGTCAGTGCCCGGGAGATCGCGGAGTTCTATCAGCTTCCTCTTCCAGCGGTGTCGAAGATCCTCAAGGTCCTCCAGGAGGGCGGGATCATCACATCGGCGAGGGGAGCGACCGGGGGATATGCCTTCGAAGGGAATCCCGACGCGGTGAGCCTCGGCTCGCTGCTGGCGGTTCTCGAAGGGCCGTGGGATCTGGTGGATTGCGAGACGCTCGATCAGGCGGGCCATGCGATTTGCGCGATCCGGAGCGAATGCCCTTCGCGGAGCTTCATGTTCGGGATCAACCGGGCGATCAAGGGAGCCTTCGACAGTGTGAGCCTGAGCGACCTGGTGCGTGGCTCGGTGAGCGGTTTCGAGATGGATCCGATCGTTCTGGACGACAGGAGTGACATGGCGGGCGCAGCGCTCGCCGAGGACAATCGATGAGCAAGAATTACGAAGTCGAGCAGCTGGCGAATCAAGAATACAAGTGGGGATTCGTCACCGATATCGAAGCCGACTCGGTTCCGCCGGGGCTGAACGAGGACGTCATCCGGGTGATCTCGGCGAAGAAGAAAGAGCCGGAGTTCATGCTGGAGTGGCGTCTGCGGTCGTACCGGCACTGGCTGACGATGGTCGAGCCGACGTGGGCGAACGTGAGCTACCCGGCGATCGACTTCAACTCGATCATCTACTACTCCGCTCCGAAGCCGAAGAAGGAGCTTCAGAGCCTCGACGAGGTCGATGCCGACATCCTCGAGACGTTCAACAAGCTGGGAATCTCGCTCGAGGAGCAGAAGCGGCTGAGCGGGGTGGCGGTGGACGCCGTGTTCGATTCGGTCTCCGTGGCGACGACGTTCAAGTCGGAGCTCGCCAAGCACGGAATCATCTTCTGCTCGTTCTCCGAGGCGGTGCAGAACCATCCCGATCTGATCAAGAAGTACCTCGGGACGGTCGTGCCCTACACGGACAATTTTTACGCCGCGCTGAACTCGGCCGTTTTCACCGACGGGTCTTTCTGTTTCATTCCGAAGGGCGTGCGCTGCCCGATGGAGCTCTCGACCTACTTCCGGATCAACTCGGCCGGCACCGGCCAGTTCGAGCGGACGCTGATCGTGGCGGAAGAGGGGGCGTCGGTCAGCTACCTCGAGGGGTGCACGGCGCCGATGCGCGACGAGAACCAGCTTCACGCGGCCGTCGTCGAGCTGGTCGCGCTCGACCACGCGCAGATCAAATACTCGACCGTTCAGAACTGGTACCCGGGAGACAAGGAAGGGAAGGGCGGCATCTACAACTTCGTGACCAAGCGCGGGAAGGCCATGCGCGGGGCGAAGCTCTCGTGGACGCAGGTCGAGACCGGCTCCGCGATCACCTGGAAGTATCCAAGCTGCATCCTGCAGGGCGACGATTCCGTGGGCGAGTTCTATTCGGTCGCCCTGACGAACAACTACCA
>JBHEPS010000124.1:0-7009 GCA_046260175.1 Thermoanaerobaculia bacterium | reverse complement strand
CTTCTCGAGCACGAAGCCTACGCTCTCCTTCCGGCGCTCGGCATCCGCGTTCCGGAGCACCTCTTCGTCCCCTTTCGGGACAAGATCAATCCCGATCTGACCTCGCTCACGTTCGATGCTAGGCGCCTCGTGGCGAAGGTCGTCGCCGAAGGTCTTCTTCACAAGAGCGACGGCGGCGGCGTTCTCTTCATCGACAACGACCCCGACGAGATCATTCGTGCGCATGGCCTCCTCCTCGAACGGTTTCCCTCGGCCCGCGGAATCCTCTTCACCGAATGGATCGAGCATGACGCCTCGCCCGCGAGCGAGCTCCTCCTCGGCATTCGCAACACCCCCGACTTCGGCCCCATCGTGACCATCGGCGCGGGCGGGGTCCTGACCGAGTTCCTCTCGGCCAATCTCCTTCCAGGACGCGAGATCGCGATCTTTTCGCCTGCCGTCGATACGCCCGCGTCGATCGAAAGAGCCCTCAGGGAGAAAGTGATCACCCGCCTCGTGACCGGCGACGCGCGCGGCCAGAAGGCGAAAATGGCCCTCAACGAGCTCGTCGCGCTGGTCACGAGCGCTCTCGGGTTCGCGTCGTCCCACGTCCCCGGCGACATCGCCGAGCTCGAGATCAATCCCTTCGTGCCGACCCGCAAAGGAGGGATCGCCCTCGACGCCGTCGTCCGGCTCGCAGGGCCCGAGACTCCCATCCCGGCGCCGCGACCTCTCGAGAAGATCGACCGTCTGCTTCACCCGCGATCGATCGCGATCGCGGGAGTCTCCCGATCGGCCAACCCGGGTCGCACCATGCTGAACAACCTTCTCTCGGCAGGCTATCCCGCCGATTCCATTACGGTGATCAAGGAGGGCGAGGAGGCGATCGCCGGATGCCGGTGCGTCGCGAATCTCGAGGCGCTTCCCGCACAGGTCGACCTTCTGCTGCTCGCTGTCCCCGCCGAGGCGATTCCCGAGGCGATCGAGACGGCGGTAGAGCAGCAGAGTGCGGAGAGCATTCTCGTAATTCCGGGAGGGCTGGGAGAGAGCGCAGGATCGACGCCGCTCGAGACGCGGATCCGTGAAGCGCTCGACCGCTCGAGGGAGAGCTCCTGGGGCGGGCCAGTCGTCAACGGAGGCAACTGTCTCGGTTTCCACTCCCGCCCCGGAAGCGTGGATACGATCTTTCTCCCGACCTGGAAGCTCGAAGATCCCGAGCAGCCGCGGTCCGAAGCTCCCGTTGCGATCGTCTCGCAGAGCGGCGCGCTCGCAGTCTCGAAGCTGACCAAACTCGCTCAACTCGCCCCCCGGTACCTCATCTCGATCGGCAACCAGATGGACCTGACGGCGGCCGACTATCTCGAGTGGCTGGGACGCGACGCCTCGATTGAGGTTTTCGCGTTCTACGTCGAAGGGTTCCGGCCGCTCGACGGGGAGCGCTGGGTGAGAGCCGCGCAGGCGATCCGGATGACGGGACGCCCCGTGATTCTCTACCGAGCCGGGCGAACGCCAGCAGGCCAGAAGGCCACCGCTTCGCACACGGCGATCGTCGCCGGAGACGCGGCTGTCGCGCGGGAGCTGGCGCGCACCGCGGGTGCGTTGACGGCCGAGACCATCGAGGAACTCGAGGACCTGATCCGTCTCTTCACACTTCTACGCGACCGGCGTCCCGCAGGCAGGCGTCTCGCGGCGATGTCGAACGCCGGGTTCGAGAGCGTCGCCTTCGCGGACCATGCCGGCGATCTCGCACTGACGTCCCTCGCCGAACCGACCCGGGCGAGGCTCGAGAAAATCGTCGAGAGCTCCCGCCTCGAGCGGATCGTCACGATCGCGAATCCGCTCGACGTCAATCCGATGATGGGAGACGAGGCGTTCGCGGCCGCAGCCGCCGCGATTCTCGAGGACGGTGGATCCGACCTGGCCGTCGTCGGATGCATCCCGCTGACGCCGGCTCTCAACACCCTCGCGGCGAGTCCCAATCATTCCGAGAACATCGACGACGATTCCTCGGTGGTGTCGCGCCTCCTCGCGTTGCGCAACTCTCCGAAGCCCTGGGTCGCCGTCATCGACGCCGGATCGCTCTACGATCCAATGGCCTCGAGGCTGGAGCGCGGCGGGGTCCCGGTTTTCCGAACGGCGGACCGGGCGCTCCGCGCCCTCAACCGCTGGGTGGAGTGGCACCTTCGCGACGCGTAGCCGCTGATCAGTTGCTGCGACTCGGAACGCATCCCGGGGGTTCACGCGCCCGGCGCCTGCGGGTTACGATGGTCGCCATGGATGCATTCGGGCACGATCGCTATGAGCTGAGACGCCGCTTCTTCAACCTCGTCCACACCACATTCTTCATTCACGGACCCAGCGGCGAGATCGCGCTCTACGGACGTAAACGGGGATTCCGTCTCAAGGAAGATATCCGCCTTTACGGGGATGAAGGAATGGAGCGGGAGATCCTCTCCATCCAGGCGAGGCAACGGCTCGATTTCTCGGCCTCGTACGACGTGATCGACTCGCGCGACGCAAAGCAGATCGGAACGATCCAGCGGAAGGGACTCCGTTCCATTCTCCGCGATGAATGGCACATTCTCGACGCCGGGGAAGCGACCCTGGCGATCGTGCAGGAAGACTCCGCGCAGCTGGCGCTCGTGCGCCGGTTTCTCTCGAATCTGGTGCCCCAGTCGTTTCACATCAGCATGGGGAGCTCGATGGTGGGAGAGATCAGCCAGCACTTCAATCCGATCAAGCTGAGGCTCTCGATCGACTTTTCCGCCGACTCGCGCCGCCAGCTCGACCGCAGGCTCGGGCTCGCCGTCGCCGCACTCCTCGGGACGATCGAAAGGCGCCAGGACTAGTAGCTGAGGATCCTTTCCTCAGCATGGATCCAGGTGCCAGCAGCAGAGGAAAAGATCCTCTGCCACTACTGCTCCTTCTGCATTTCCTCGAGTTCGGCCCAGCGCGCGTACAGGCGCGCGACTTCCGCCTCCGCCTCGGCTACAGCCCGGAACCTCTCCTGCAATTCCAGCGCGTCGGCGGCGACCGCAGGGTCTTCCGCGCGGGTACGAGCCCGCTCGAGATTCTGCTCGGCCTCGAGCAGCTGCGCTTCCATTGCATCCCACTCCCTCTGCTCTTTATAGGAGAGGCGTTTGGACTTTCCCTTTTTGCGCTCCGAGGCCGCCGAGGCTTTTTCTTCCTTTGCGGTTCTTCGTCCTTCTGCTTCCCACTGACCGTAGTCCGCGAAGTACTCCGCCCCCCCCTCGCCGTCGAGAGCGAGGATCCGGGTGGAGACCTGGTCGATGAGGTAGCGGTCGTGCGTGACGAGGACCAGAGCTCCGGGGAACTCGAGCAGCGACTCCTCCAGAACCTCGAGAGTCGGGATGTCGAGATCGTTCGTCGGTTCGTCGAGAACGAGAAGGTCGGCGGGGCGCAGCATCAGGCGAGCCAGCACGATGCGCGCCCTCTCCCCTCCCGACAGGCGGGAGACGTAGGTGTCGAGCTGCTCGGGGCGGAACAGAAACCGTTTCGCCCATCCGACGACGTGAACGGCGCGTTCCTGGTAGACCACGGTGTCCCCCTCCGGCGCAAGCGCGCGGCGGAGCGTGATGTTCGGGTCGAGGCTCTCGCGGTTCTGCTCGAAGTAGACGACGCGAAGCTGGTCGGCAACCTCGATCGTTCCCCGGTCGGGCTCGAGCTCTCCGATGATCATCCGCAGTAGCGTCGTCTTGCCGGAACCGTTGGGGCCCAGGACGCCGAGCCGCTCTCCGGGCTTGAGGAGGAGGTCGAGATTGCGGACGATCGTCTGCCCCCCGAGCGTCTTTGCGAGCCCCTTTCCCGCCCAGAGCCTGCGGGTCTGCCGGCCGCTCGATGTGAAGTCGATCGAAGCGCTCGCCGTCGCCGAGCGCGCCCGGCTTTCCTCCAGCTCGTCGATCAGGCCCTCGGCGTTCTGAATCCGCGCCTTCGCCTTGGTCGTGCGCGCCTTCGGCCCGCGGCGCAGCCACTCCATCTCGCGGCGGACACGGTTCGCGAGCGTCTCCTGGTAGGCCGCCTCGTTGCGAAGCAGCTCATCGCGCTTTTCGAGAAATACGCTGTAGCGCCCTTCCGCTTCGAGCAGCCCTTCCGGGTAACGCCGGTCGAGCTCCAGCATTCGCCGGCAGATATTCTCGAGGAAGTAGCGGTCGTGGCTCACGACCATGAATGCCTTCGGCTCGCTCTTCAGCAGAGCTTCGAGCCAGAGAATCCCCTCGACGTCCAGATGGTTCGTCGGCTCGTCCATCAGAAGGACGTCCGGATCGCGCGCCAGCTCCTTCGCGATCGCCAGCCGCTTTCGCCATCCGCCGGAGAGGACTTCGCTGCGGATCTCGCGGTCCAGAAATCCGCTCTGCCCGAGAGCCACGGCGGCCCGAGACTCCTTCTCGTGGTGGTCGAGGGTCGTGTCGGAGGCGAGCCCTTCGATCACCACCGCTTCCGCGGTCTTGCCGGGAGCGAACACCGGATCCTGGGGAACGTAGCCCACCCGGACACCGCGGCGCACGGTCCGCGTTCCTTCGTCGGCCTCCTCGATGCCGGCCAGGATCTTCAGCAGAGTCGTCTTCCCCGACCCGTTCGGCCCGATCAGCCCGGCATGATCCCCCTCGAACAGGGTGAACGTGAGGTTCTCGAAAAGAGGACGGGCGCCAAAGGACTTGCCGATGGCCTCGCAGCTGAGAAGGACGGATCGCGACACGAAGGCGGAGGGTAGCAGAGAATCAAGTCAGAAGTCAGAAGGCAGAAGTCAGAAGAAAAGACAAGCCAGAAACCAGAAGCCAGAAGCCAGAAGAAAAGGCGAGAGGCAACGTCATTTTGAGGAGGGGGAATCGGGTGTCGGACTCGAGAATGATGGGAGCCGACGAAGGACACCGGCAGGCGGCATACGTCCAGGGGCGGTGCTCATCCTGCCGGCCTCTGCCTTTTCTTCTGGCTTCTGGCTTCGACTTCTAGCTTCGCCTTTTCTTCTGGCTTCTGGTTTCTGGCTTCTGGCTTGACTTCACCACCCGATCCCGTAGTCCTCGCCGTGGTGGCTCGAGCCGCCCCACATGGTGCCGTGCTCGCGGTCAAACCAGATCGCGTTGATGGGGCCCGATGTCCGATCGCCGAATACCAGGGTGTAGCCCATGTTGCGGAGGTCCCGGCGCACCCAGTCGGGGGTGGCATCGTTGACCAGGAGCCTACCCGCGTCCTTCTCGTGCGCGCCGAAAGAGCTGAACATCTGGAAGCTGTTCATGTTCGGAGCCTCGGCCGCCTGCTGCACGTTCATCCCGAACTCGACGACGTTGAGGAAGAACTGCAGGAGGTTCTGGTCCTGCGAGTCTCCCCCCTGGACCGCGAAGGCGAGCAGCGGCTTTCCGTCCTTGAGTGCGAGCGACGGCGTGAGCGTCACGCGTGGCTGGCGCCCGGGCGCGACGACGTTGTACGGATTCTCGGCCGGATCCGTGACGAAACTCTGCATCCGCTGCGAGAGCCCGATGCCGGTCCTGCCGGCAATGACCGCGGGAATCCACCCGCCGCTGGGGGTGATCGAGACGACCCATCCTTCCGCGTCCGCGGCTTCTACGGTCGTCGTCCCCGCATAGAACGAGGAGTCCTCGAGTGAGGCCGACGCATCGCTGGCGATCTTCGCCTTCCCTGCTCCGGCGGGCGGCCAGGAGCGAAGATGATTGAGGAACGGGTTCTTCCCTCCCTGATACGGGTACGGGTCTCCGGGGCCGGCCTTCGGATCGTTCTTCCGCCCGTCGATCAGCTTCGCGCGCTCGCGCGCGTACTCCTTCGAGAGCAGGCCGCGGATCGGCTCTTCCGGCCCGCTATAAATGTCTCCGTAATAGAAGTCGCGGTCGGCGAAGGCGAGATTCATCGCCTGAGACAGCGTGTGGATGTAGCGCGCACTGTTGTAGCCCATCGCCTGAAGGTCGAAGTTCTCGAGGATGTTCAGCGCCTGCAGCATCGCAGGACCCTGCGTCCACGCCTGGAGCTTGTAGACGTCGATGCCGCGATAGCTCGTCTGTACCGGCTCCTCGATCTTCGTTTTCCAGTTCGCCAGGTCTTCCCGCGTGAAAAGTCCGCCCTGTTCACGTACGCTCCGAACGAGCTCCTCGGCAATATCGCCCTTGTAGAAACGGTCGTGAGCGGCGTAAATCGCCTCCTTCCTCGATTTCCCCGCCCTGAGGGCTTCCGCCTCGGCCTCGACCAGCTTCCGGAGCGTGGCCGCCAGGTCCGGCTGGCGGAAGAGAGAGCCCGGCTCCGGTCCTTCACGCTCGGCGTTCCCGATCGCCTCGACCGGGCGGTCGTGGATCGGCGTCGGGCCCTCGGCTGTCTCGCGCGGAGCGGCGGCCACGGCATTCGCGCCCCGGCCGAGGTTCGGCAGGAAGGTCTCGCGCGAGTAGGGCCACTGCTTGATCAGATCCTTCCTCCGCTCGATCGTGTCCGCGAGCTGCGCTTCGATCGGGAACCCATCCGCCATGTCGATCGCCGGGGCGAGTACCTCGGCGAGTGAGAGCGTTCCCCACTCGGCGACCATCGTCATCAGCGCCCCCGGCGTACCTGGCGTCGTCGCTGCGAGAGGCCCGAACTCGGGGGGATAGTTCATCCCCTGGGCGCGGAAGAACTCAGCCGTCGCGCCGGTCGGGGCGACTCCCAGACCGTTGATCGCGATGACCTTTCCCGTCCCGGGGTGATAGATCAGCGCCTGCGTCTCCCCTCCCCACCCGAGCGTGTCCCACATGGTCGATGTCGCCGCCAGCATTGCGGCCGCGGCATCGACGGCGTTGCCCCCCTTCTGAAAGGTCATCGCGCCCGCGGTCGCGCCGAGTGGCTTGCCCGTGATCGCCATCCACTTCTTGCCGTGAAGCACGGGCTTGGCGGTCCGCTGCGCGGAAGCGGAGAACGGAAGGGCGACGGCGAGAGCGATGAGCGGGAGCACGATCGGAATGCGCATGGCGGAAGTCTATAGCAAGGGGCTAGGGGCTAGGGGTCAGGGGCTAGAGAAAGCCAGAAGCCAGAAACC
>JBHEPS010000123.1:6770-7149 GCA_046260175.1 Thermoanaerobaculia bacterium | reverse complement strand
GTTCGAGGCCGCAGTCGACGGGATGAGCGAGGGGGAGAAGAAGACCGCCACGATCCCCGCCGACGAGGCCTACGGAGAGCGGCGCGACGACCTGATGTTCCTGGTCCCGAAAGCCCAACTCCCCCCGGGAGCCGAAGTCGAGATCGGCGACATGCTTCAGGTGGGCCTGAACAACGGAGAGACCGTTCCGGTCCAGGTCGCGGCCTTTGATGACGAGAATCTCACTCTCGATGCGAACCACCCCCTCGCGGGCAAAGATCTAACCTTCGATCTGGAGCTCGTAAAGATCGGCTGATCGCGGCATCCACCGGAAATCGGGAGGGCCGCCATCGTGGCGGCCCTCCGCTGCGTAGGGATCGCCTGCGGCGGTCCGGCGGGC
>JBHEPS010000123.1:303-6677 GCA_046260175.1 Thermoanaerobaculia bacterium | reverse complement strand
TCACGTCGTCGGTGACTTTGAAATCCACGCTGATACCGGCGCCGTCTTCGACCGGGTCGATGATGCAGTTCGAGCTTCCGTCATCGGTTGCGCTGCGGTAACGCGAAGCCTGCCCGAGCGCCGCGGTCGCTTCCTCCTCGGTGATCCAGGAGCACGGCGGCACTCTCTCCTCGACCGCCTCGGGCGCTTCCGCCACCTGATCGGCCGCGGTCTCGGACGTGGCCGGCTGCTCGGGAGAGCATCCGAACACCAGCAGAACCAACACCAGCAGCCCGAGCATCTTCAAGACCGTATCCTTCATGAACTCCTCCTTCGCCGCTCGAGAAAAAGCGGCCTTGTAATGAATCTCAGCAGCGGATCCGCTCGTACACCACGAACGCGTACGGCCAGCGATTCTTCTCGTCCGGTTCGTGAGCCTCGCGCGAGACCTCGCGCCACTCTTTAGGGTCGAACTCGGGGAAAAACGTGTCGCCCTCGAACTCTTCATCGATCCAGGTGAGGATCATCCGGTCGGCTCTCGGGAGCGCGTCGCGGAAGATCGCCTCTCCCCCACCGATGAACACCTCGGAGTCCAGCTCCCGCCCCATCGCGATTCCCTCGTCGAGCGAGCGCGCGACCCGGACTCCGTCTCCGCCGTAGTCCTTCGTCCGCGTGACCACGATGTTGGTCCGGTTCGGCAGCGCGCCGCCGAGGGACTCGAAGGTCTTCCGGCCCATGACGAGCGGGTGCCCGGTGGTGGTCCGCTTGAAGAATCGGAAGTCCGCGGGAAGGTGCCAGGGAAGATCTCCGTCCTTGCCGATGACGCGGTTCCGGCTCACGGCTGCGATGAGGGTCAACGTCATACCGCGATGGGCGCCTTGATCGCCGGGTGTGGGTCGTAGCCGACCACGGTGATGTCCTCGAAGGTGAAATCGAAAATCGAGCTCACGGCCGGATTCAGCCTCAGCGCCGGAAGAAGCCGGGGGTCACGAGTGAGCTGTTCGCGGGCTTGGTCGACATGGTTCAGATAGAGGTGGACGTCGCCGAAGGTGTGGACGAACTCGCCGGGACGGAGCCCCGTCACCTGCGCCACCATCATCGTCAGCAGGGCGTACGAGGCGATGTTGAACGGCACGCCCAGAAAGACGTCGGCGCTGCGCTGATAGAGCTGGCAGGAGAGCCTTCCGTCCGCCACGTAGAACTGGAAGAGAGCGTGGCACGGCTGGAGGGCCATGCGGTCGAGGTCGGCCACGTTCCAGGCGGAGACGATGAGGCGACGCGAGTCGGGATTCGCCCGGATCTGTTCGATCACGTTCGAGATCTGATCGATGTGACGGCCGTCGGGGGCCGGCCACGACCGCCACTGATAGCCGTACACAGGCCCGAGCTCGCCGTCCGGGTCGGCCCATTCATCCCAGATCGTCACCTTGTTGTCCTGCAGCGACCGGATGTTCGTCTCGCCGCGAATGAACCAGAGAAGCTCGTGGAAGATCGAGCGGGTATGCAGCTTCTTCGTCGTCAGCAGCGGGAATCCACGGCCGAGGTCGAAGCGCATCTGATGGCCGAAAACGCTGAGCGTCCCGGTACCGGTGCGGTCGGATTTCTTCGCGCCACGATCGAGGATGTGGCGCAGGAGATCGAGGTAGGGAGTCATGCGAGAGCATTCTAGCGGGGAGTTGAGAGATAGGACTAATAGCGAGGAACGAGGGGCGAGGGATGAGGGGCGAGGGGCGAGGAGAATCAAAAGCAGCAGATTCGGAGTTCCGTTGCCCTTGATTTTCCTCGTCCCTCGCCCCTCGCCCCTCGTCCCTATTTGGTCACTCCGACCTTCTCGAACATCCCCGCCCGATACGCCGTAATCTTTCCGGTGAACGCCGAGGCCGCGACGGTGAGGGGCGAAGCGAGCCAGAGTCTGCCCGGCCCCGAACGCCCCTTGAAGTTGCGGTTGATCGCGCTGACGGTCACCTGCTCGGACGCCTCCGAGACGCCCGGCCCGCAGCCGATGCAGGCGCCGCATCCCGGATGAAGGATCGTCGCCCCCGCCTTCTCGAACGTGTCGAGCAGGCCGTTGGCGCGGCAGAATTCCTCGACCGCCGCCGAGCCGAACTGAATGAAGAACTGCACGCCGTCGGCGACGCGCAGGCCGTTATCGACCGCTTCCTTCGCGACCTGGTGGTAGAAGAGAAGGTCGTCGATCTTCCCGGCCGTGCAGCTTCCGGCGTAGGCGATGCCGATCGGCACCTCGCCGATCTCGTCGACGAACGCGCCGTTGGTCGGATCGGAGGGAATGCCGTGATCGGGATCTCCCGGATGGGCCACCATGGGGCGGATCGTCGACAACTCGATCGTGTGCACACCCCCGGCGTATTCGGCGTCCGGATCGGGAGCCACCGTGCGAGAGCGGAGCCGCTCGAGATCGGCATCCATGCGCATCGAGTCGATCCAGCTCAGCAGGTCCTCATCCGCCTCGACGATCGCCCCCTTCGCCGAGCACTCGGTCGCCATGTTGGCGAGCGTCGCCCGCTCGTCGAGGGTCAGCCCGCGAAGCCCCTCCCCGGTGAACTCCATCACGCGGTTGAGTGTCTTCTCCGGCCGCGCATACTCGAAGAGGATGTGAAGCATCACGTCCTTCGCCGTGACGTTGTCGTCGAGCCGGCCGACCAGGTCGAAGCGAATCGCCTCCGGAACCTCCACCTGGGTGAAGCCCGAGTGGACGAGGTTTGCGTACTCGGTCGCACCGACGCCCCACGCCAGGGCGTTGTTCACTCCGCCCATGCAGGTGTGACTGTCGGTCGCCTGGATGAAATCACCCGGATCGATGAAAAGCTCACGCGCAACCTCGTGACAGATGCCCGGCGAGATTCCGTCCTTTGCCGAGAAATCGCGCACTCCCGTGTGCGCCTGGAACTCCCGCTGCAGCGCCCGCAACGTTTCGATCTTGTCGATGAAGGGGCGCATCTTTGCGACGTCGTCGGCGTAGATGAGGTGGTCCTCGAAGACCGCGAACTTCTGCGGATTCTTCACCCCGTAGTCCGCTCCGTACTCCTGCTCGAGGAAATAGTGGACCTGCGCCGTGGTGAACTCGTGCGAGTAGCCGCCGTCGACCGCGACCAGGATCGCGTCGCCCGGCTTGACGAAAACCGCCTTCGGATCCTTCGCCCCGATCAGATGGCGGGCGAGAACCTTCTCGGTCATGTTCATCGGCCGCGCCCCCGTGTCGGGAATTGGAAGCGTGACTTCGCCGTCGACCAGCGCCTTGGCGAACGGAAAGAGCCCGCCGTGCCGGACGATGAGCTGCGTGATCGGATCGTAGTCGCGGTAGAACTCCTCGAGGGGAATCCCTTCTCCGTTCTGGAGCCGGCGGAGAATGTCGTAGCCCCCCATCAGCACGCCCTGGTTGATGTTGTTCGCGGCGTGGATCGGAGCGAACGAATCGGCGATCGCGATCCGGATCCCGCTCCACTTCTCCGCCTGCACCGCCGTCTCGCGCGAGCTTCCGACGCCCTTGCGATGCCCCGACACGATGACTTCGAACTGGCCGTGGATCAGTTCGTCGCGCTCGAAGATCCGCTTCCCGTCCACGACCAGTCCCGCATACGCATCCCGCGCGAGATCCTCGGGTTTGTGATTGAAACAGACCCACGCGGGCGTCATCACGTCCGTGTTGATGTCGTCGAGCAGATCTTCGGGGGCGCTCAAGTCATCGAGCGTGAGGTTCAGCTCGCCCGTGAGCTGTCGCCGGATCAGCATCGGATCCTTCGTCATGAAAAGCACGCGCTTGCCGGGAGTGAGCGTGACGATCTCTGGCGGTTTCATTGTCTGTCCTTGGAAACGGAGTTGTCGGGAGCGACATTCTACAAGAGGGAGATCGCTCCTTCCCTCAGCCTCGCGACGCTCCGCCCTCCGGGCCCCGGGCAAGAGCACGCTCCGGGCCACGCTTGGGGGAGGCTGCTTTTCACCGCGCCGCCGCTGTGGCTAAATGGTCGCGCACCGAAAACCCAAGGCAAGGAGAGCACGCGATGCCCGAGCCTCGTCATGTCCGTCCCTCGAGCGGCGACACCCTTCTTCTCGTCGGCACGATGAAAGGCGCCTTCATCTTCCGCTCCGCCGACCGGGGAGCGCAATGGGAGATGGGTGGCCCCTATTTTCCCGCGGAGGCTGGTCCCCCGTCATCCTGGATCGGAGCGCTGGATCGCCCGTGAAAATCAATGAACCGCGGTCGGGCAGATTCCGGGGAGAGAGAACAAGGGGGATAGGGGCAGGAGTTGGGGGACCTCCCTGGCCCCTGACCCCTGACCCCTGGTTTACTTGATCTGCGGCTCGATGCCCATCTCTCGCATCAGGTTGTGGGCGCCGTCGATGGCGTCCATGACCCAGAGCATGTAGCGGGAGTCGACGTGAATCGAGCGGGCGATCGCGGGATCGACGATGTAATCCGAACCCATCGCCTCGTAGTTCCCGTCGAAGGCGAGTCCGGTCATCTCGCCGCGCGCGTTGAGCGTGGCCGAGCCGGAGTTGCCGTTGGTGATGTCGCAGGTGCTGAGGAAGTTGACCGGAAGCGTGCCGAGGTCGGGATCGACGTACGATCCGAAGCGGGAAGCGCGCACGGCCTCGAGCAGGGCGGGAGGCGAAGCGAACGGCTCCTCCCCGGTCTCCTTCTCGAGAAGGCCTTCCGCGGTCGTGAACGGCTCGTACCGGACTCCGTCGCGCGGGTTGTACCCGACGACTTCGCCGAAGGTCACCCGCAGCGTGCCGTTTGCGTCGGGAGCAAGAAGCCCACCTCTCACCGCGCGAAGCGCGCGGATGTACTCCGGACGGAGGCGTGAGAACGCCCCTCTTCTCTCTTCAGTGACGCGCTGGTTGTCGTCGAGGAGCGGCCGAAGCGCGGCGGCAAACTCGATCATCGAGTCGCCCCGGGCCGTGAGAGCCTTCGTCGACTCCCCGAACATCGCCTCGCGAACGCTCTGATCGGCGAGCTTCGTCCCGCCGTAAAGCCGGTCGAGGAACGCGTCCACCTGCGCCTCGGTTCCTTCCTTCCCGGTAGCCGCCAGCGCCGCGTCGACGGCCGGGATCCGCTGATCGGCCGGAAGCTTCGCGGCTTCCAGCAGGAAATACCGCAGACCGACCCGGTCGCTGTCGGGCTCGATCATTCGCTGGGTGCGCGCGATCGATGCCTGAAGCCTCGGCCAGTTCCGCTGCTGAAATCTTTCCTCGCGGTCGAGATCTTTCTTCGCTCTCTCACGGCTCTGCTGATACAGCATGTCCGCCTGCGCCAGCATCGGCGAGGCCTGCTGCAGCCAGCTCAGAACGGTGTCGCGCTGCATCGTGGCGCGCTGCGCCGCGACGATTTCGCGAAGCTCGCGCATCACGGCCTCATGGCCGATTCGAAGGTCGCCGTCATTCGCGACGAGGGCCAGCATCTGCCGCTCCTCGGCCGCCTTCACGTTCGCCAGGTCGCCCGCCTCGAAGGCGTCGAGCGTCCCCTTGTACTTCTTGAGGTAGTTGGCCAGACCGCGGATCCGCGTCGCGTTCTTGATCGCGACGTCGCGCCCGCGCTCTCCCTCCTTTTCGAGGATGGCTATGAGCGCCTCACGGTAGCGGATCGACTCGGGGAAGCTGTAGTCGATCTTCATCCGCGTCTCGTCGGCGGTCTCGTAACGGAACGTGATGCCGGGATAGCCGGCGACGATCATCAGATCACCGGGGTCGATGTCGCCGGTCGAGATCTTCAGCCAGTGCTTCGGCTGGTAGGGAACGTTCTCGGGCGAGAAGTCGGCCGGCCGGCCGTCGCGTCCGACGTACGCGCGGAGGAAACCGAAGTCACCGGTGTGGCGCGGCCACATCCAGTTGTCGATCTCCCCTCCGTAGGTCCCGATTGCGTCGCCGGACGCGTAGACGAGGCGGACGTCGCGGATCTCGGTCCTCGTTGTGCGCAGGTACTGCGTTCCGCCGAAGTAGGCGTCGACCGAGCAGCGAAGCCCGCCCGGCTTCTCGCACGCGGCGGTCAGCTCTTTGCGGCGGCGCTCGATCGTATCGTAGCGTGCCGTATCGCTCATCCGGTCGAGTCGGCCCAGCACCCGATCGGTAACATCCTCGATTTTCGACGTGACGTAGATGCGCGCGTCGGCGGAGGCCTGAACCTCCTGCCCCATCTCCCGCGCGAGAAAGCCGTTCTTGAGCAGATCGCGCTCGGGGGTCGAGTTGTACTGGAGGTAGCCGTAGACGCAGTGGTGGTTCGTCGCGACGAGGCCCATCGGCGAGACGAAGGAAGCGCTGCACCCTCCCGTCGAGACGATGGCTCCCATCGGGAAGCCGGTCAGGTCGGCCAGCTGTCCGGGATCGAGCTCGAGTCCGCGCTCCTTCAACTGGTCCGCGAGCTGGGGAACCTGCTGCGG
>JBHEPS010000123.1:0-293 GCA_046260175.1 Thermoanaerobaculia bacterium | reverse complement strand
AGGACCGCCTCGCCGGCGGCGCGGGTGCCGAGCGATCCGCCGAGATCCGAGGTCGTTTCCCCCGCGCGGATCGCATCTTCGCAGGCATTCTCGATGCGCTGCGCCGGCTCGTCGAATCCGAGGTAACTCAGCATCATCGCAGCCGTCAGGATCGCGCCGACCGGATTCGCGACGTCCTTTCCCGTGTACTTCGGTGCGCTTCCGTGAATCGGCTCGAACAGCGAGATCTTTCCGGGATGGATGTTCCCCGATGCTGCCACGCCGAGGCCTCCCTGGAGCGCTGCCCCCAGGTC
>JBHEPS010000122.1:0-7208 GCA_046260175.1 Thermoanaerobaculia bacterium | reverse complement strand
AGAGGAGCATGAACCCGTCCGGTGCCATTTCGAAGAGAGCCCGGAGCCGCTCCTCGGACAGCTCCAACTCGCTACGTACCTTCTTTTCCCGCTGCGCCTCCGCGAGAGCGAAACCTCCCAGGAGCGCGATGTTGATGACTGCGACAACCGCCAGTAGATGCGGCCACACGATCCAGATGGCGAGGGAAATGGCCGAAAGGCTCGCAGCGATCGAAAGCGCGTTCGGGCCGGGGGCTGAAGCTGTGATTGTGGGGGTCATGATGACGAATGGCCGCATTCGCGGCTCAGTCATCAGTCTCGCGAGGGGCGTCCGAAATACAGACTGGGAAGGCAAGAATGGCGATCGCGCGTCAAGCGATCGTTAAATCGGCAGTCCCTTCAGTTCTCGGCAGTTTGAGGCTCCGGGTCCGGCTCACGGTCTGCGCGCTTCCAGCGAGGGAGGAGAGTGCCGAGCCGGTTCTTCATCCGGTCGGATACGACGTAGAAAGCCGGAACGACCAGGAGCGAGAGCATCGTCGAGACGATGATTCCGCCGATGATCGCGATCGCCATGGGGCCGCGCGTCTCCGAACCCGGCCCGAGAGCGAGAGCCGGCGGCACGGCCGCCATCATCGTCGCCATCGACGTCATCAGAATCGGACGAAGCCGGATCGGCCCGGCCTGCTGCATCGCTTCCCGCGCATCCTTCCCCGTGGCCTGAATCTGCGTGGCGTAGTCGACCAGAATGATCGAGTTCTTCTTCGCGATACCGATCAGGAGCAGGAGGCCGATCATCGAGAAGATGTTCAGGCTCTTTCCTGCCAGGAAGAGCGCGAGAGCGGCGCCCGCGACCGACAGGGGGATGACCGTGAGGACGGTGATCGGGTGGAGGAAGGAGTTGAACTGCGACGCCAGGACCATATACGCGACGATGATCCCGAGCACGAGCGCGAACAACAGGGCCCCGAATGATTCCCTGAAGGCAACCGAGGAGCCGCTCAGAACGGCGTGATAGCCGGCGGGAAGGTCGGCGGAGATCCTCTCGACGAACGCCAGGGCCTCATCCTGAGAGTGTCCGGGGGCGACGTTGCCATAGATGGTGATCGCGCGCTCGCGATCCTGCCTCGTGATCGCCTGCAATGCCGGCCGTTCCTCGGTCGTCACGAGAGCGGAAAGCGGAACCAGCTCTCCGGTGCGGCTGCGGACCCTCAACCGGCTCAGATCCTCGGGGCGGGTGCGCTGATCGGCGAGAAGCCGCATCCGGACATCGACCCGGCGCCCGTCGGCGCTGTACTTGCCGGCGCGGACGCCGCCGACCATCGCGTTGATCGCAGTCGCCACCTCGTCGACCGAAACACCCAGGTCGGCCGCGCGAGCACGGTCGGGGAGGATGCGGAGCTCCGGCATTCCGACCTGGTAGTCGCTGTCGAGATCGACGACGAGCCCGCTCTCCTGAATCTCGTCTTTGAGCTGTTCGCTGAGGGTGATGAGCTGGTCCCAGTCCGAGCCTCGAACCGAGAACTCGACCGGGAAGCCGCGGGATGCGGTGAAGCCTCGCTGGGAGAGGTCCTGCACGATGGCGCGAACGCCCGGATAGGAGTTGAGATCGCGCCTGATTGCGGCGGCGAACTCGTTCTGAGTGAAGTCTCGCTCGTCGGGGGGCGAAAGGGTCACGAAGATGATTCCGGTGTTCACGCCGCTCCCACCGAATCCGCCGACGATGGCGAGGATTCGCTGAACCTCCGGGCGGTCGAGCAGGTTTTTCTCAATCTGGGCGAACGCCCTGTTGGTCTCATTGAGGTCCGATCCGACCGCGGTCTGGACGCGGATCATGAGCCTGCTCTGATCCTGGGAGGGGACGAACTCGCTCGGAAGCTGCTTGTAGATCCAGAGAGATCCCAGGAACAGGATCAAAGCGATCGCGAGAATCGTCAGCGGCCGCCGCAAACCGAGCGCGAGAACGCGCGAATAGTTGCGGGCCAGAGTGTCGAAACCGCGGTCGATCGTCTGGCCGAGGCGGCCGCGATGCTCGCGGCTCGTCGACAGGAGCTGCGAGGCGCGGGCGGGAGCGAGCGTGATCGCTTCCAGATAGGAGAGCAGCACCGCGACGCACAGCGTGACACCGAACTGGAGAAAAAAATAGCCGATCACTCCTTCCATGAATATGACCGGCGCGAAGATCGCCACGATCGCCAGGGTCGCTGCGAGCGCGGCGAACTTGATCTCCTGAGTCCCTTCCCGCGCCGCACGAACCCGGTCTTTCCCCATCTCCCCATGCCGGTAGATGTTCTCGAGGACCATGATCGCGTCGTCGACGACGATTCCGACGGCGAGCGCGAGACCGAGAAGCGTGAATGTGTTGAGAGTGAAGCCGAGGAAGTAGATGACCGCGACGGTTCCGAGCAGGGACATCGGGATCGCCATCACGACGTTCACCGTGCTCGAGAACGAGCCGAGAAAGATCCAGCAGACCAGCGCCGTCAGAAAAACCGAGAGAAACAGCTCGAACTCGATCTCGTGAACCGATTCCTCGATGAACCGCGTCGAGTCGAAATTGATCCCGATCTCGATTCCCTCGGGAAGCGTCTTGCTGATCTCGTCGAGCTCGGCCCGGATTCCCCGCGCGACCGCGACCGCGTTGGCCCCGCGCATCTTCTTGATGCCGATGCCCATGGCCGGAAGTCCGTTCGCGCGCGAGAGTCGCCGCACGTCCTCGAAGCCGTCCTCGACGAGTGCGACGTCCGACAGATAGACGGGGGAACCCTGGATCTCCCGAACCACGATGCCGCGAAGCTCCTGAAGGTCGAACGCCTCGCCCAGAACCCGGACATTGATCTCACGACCCTGCGTCTCGATGCGGCCAGCCGGCAGCTCGACGTGCTCGCGCTGGATCGCCTGCATCACGTCGTTCACCGTGAGGCCGCGCTCGTCGAGGAGGTTCGCATCGAGCCAGATGCGGACGTTCCGCTCCTGGAACCCTCCCATCATGACTTCGCCGACACCGGGGACGGTCTGGAGCTGTTCCTTCAGCCGGTAGCGCGCCGTGTCGGCGAGCAGCTGAGGGGAGTAGGGGCCTGCCAGGGCGATCCACATGATCGGCTGGTCCTCGGGATTCGATTTCGAGATGATCGGGGGATCGATGTCGCGCGGCAGCCGTCTCTGCACCTGCGAGACCTTGGCCTGAACGTCCTGAAGGGCCAGATCGACGCTGCGCTCGAGATCGAGCTCCACGGTGATCGACCCTGATCCCTGCCGGGAGTTCGAGACGACCGACTTGACGCCCTCGACCTGCATGACGGCTTCTTCGATCGGTTCGACCACGTCGTGCTCGATCACCTCGGGCGCCGCGCCTTCCCAGGAGACTCCGATGTTGATCGTCGGAAAATCGACGTCCGGATACTGACTGATTCCGATCCGCGACGCGGCGACTGCACCGAACACGACCGCTGCCAGCATGATCATCCATGCGAATACCGGTTTGCGGATGCAGACTTCGGTGATGTTCATCGGATCTCTCCAGGGTTCTCGGTACGCATCAGGAACTTGGGTTCGTGCCGGTGCTCTCCGTGACGACCGGCCGGATGGTCATCGGCGCCTCGCTAGCCTGAGACACGCGAACTTTTGCGCCATCGCGAAGGGCTTCCGAACCGCGGATGACGAGGAGCTCCCCGGCCCGGATTCCGTCGCGCACCTCGACGTCTCCCGAGGGCGTCCGCATCCCGAGGGTGAGCACGCGCTCGCGCGCGACATCGCCCTCGATGACGTAGGCGAGGAACCCTTTTTCGCTCGGCCGGATCGCGGTCTGCGGGATCACGGGAGCGGCGTTCGAAGAGCCGATCGGAATCTCCACGCGGGCGAAAGCTCCCGGTGTCAGACGCTCGCGCCTCGGGTCGTCGATTCGCGCGGTGATGTCGATCATTCGGGACGTTCGGTCCGCCGAGCCGGCCACGTGAGTGATCGTCGCCGAGAACGGCTCTCCGAGATCGCTGACGCGGAAGCTGACCTGCTGGCCCGTGACGAGGGGAGCGGCGTCCTGCTCCTGCACCTCGAAACGGAGGAGAAGGGGATCGCGCTGAACCATCGTCGCGAGCACGGTTCCGACGGGAACGTACTGTCCGGTCTGCACCTGACGCGTCTGAACCACGCCGCTGACCGGTGCGCGGACGAACGCATCGCGCAGGTTGAGCTCGGCCTGCTGGAGAGCCGCCCGAGCCTGCGAGACTTCCGCGGCCGCCGTCTGTGCGCGCGTCTCCCACGTGGCGATCTCTTCTCCACGGATGAGCCCCGGATTCTTCTCGTTCGCGCTCGTGCGCCGGGCGAGAGCCGCCTGCGCTTCGGCCTGCTCGGCCGTCGCGCGCTGGACATTCGCTCGCGCCGAATCGACCGCGATCCGGTAACGCTGCGGCTCGATCTCCACCAGAGCCTGCCCCGCGCGGACCAACTGCCCCTCGGCGAACAGCACTCGCTCCACGGCCCCGGCCACTCGGGCCGTGACCTCGACCTGCTCGAAAGCGTCCACGGAGCCGACCGCCGTCAGCGCGTAGGTGACGTCGCGAGCCTCCACCGAGATCACTTCGACGGGAAACTCGATCGCTCTGCGGCCCGCCCCCTGCCCCGCGGCGCTGGCCTCTTCCTTTGAACATGCGGTCGAGCCGAGAGCGGTAAGCGCGATGACGAAGCCGATCGCGAAGCGGGTTGCCGAGGCGTTCATGAATTCTCCTGTTCGAGGGGCTCGAGCCCTGCGGCCGCGCGATAGACCAGCCACGCGCGGGCGATCTCGTAACGCGCGCGCGCCTCGGCGACTTCCGCCTCGAACAGCTGCGTCGTCGCGTCGGCCACCTGGAGGGCGCCCGCCAGTCCCTGCCGGTATAACTCGGTCGTTTCTTCCAGATTCCTGCGCGCGGCGATCGTGGCCGTGCTAGCTGCATCGTAAGAGGCCCGCTGGCTTTCCAGATCGACCAGAGCCGTGCGGATCTCGGTCTCGATCCCCCGCTCGACGGCCGACGACTGGAGCTCGGCCGAGCGGAAGTTCGCGAGTCGCTCGGCGCGCTCGGCCGTCCTCTCACCGCCGTCGAACACGTTCCACCCCATCAGCACGGATGCGGATCCATCCTCGTCACGTCCGCTCAGGCCGCCTTCGTTCGTGGCGCGCCACTGCGCCACCAGGTCGAAGCGGGGAAGAATCCGGTTGCGCGGTTCGTCGGCGAACGCTCGAAACGCCTCGGCATTGCGGCGGAGCGCGAGGAGATCGGGGCGGTTCTCGCGCGCGTAGGCGATCGCCTGGCCGATGTCTCTCTCGGCGCGAGCCGCCGCTTCGAGCAGTTCGGTGGGAGGCGCGAGCGGACCTTCGATCTCGGCGTTCAGCAGATTGCCGAGCGCGAGATAGGCCGCTGCCACGCTTCCGGCCGACTGCGCAACTTCGCGCTGGGCGGTCGCGAGCTCGAGCTCGGCCCGTGTCACGTCGTTCGAGCTGACGAGGCCCGCCTCGAAACGGGCGCGCGCATCGACCAGGGAGGTGGTCGCGAACTCGCGGCGGCGGACGGCGGCCGAAGCGACCTGCTCGACGCCGAGGGTGATGATGAAGGCGTCGGCCGCCTCGAATCCGAGCCGGCGGGTCGTGTCCGAGGCGCTCAGACGGATCGCCTCGGCCGAGTGACGCGCCTGCCGCAGCAGGGGGAAGGCGCGCGCGTCGAAAATCGACTGGTTCAGGGTTGCGTTGCCGCTGAACGCGTTGAAGCTCTGGATCACGACATCTTCTCCGCCGATCTCGCGGACGGTCTCGTAGGCGCGGCGGGTGTAATTTCCGTTGATCGTCAGGCTGGGAAAGAAGAAGGTGCGGGCGCGGTCGAGTCGCGCCTCGGCCGCATCCACCGAGGCCTCAGCCTGAAGGGCGCGCTCGTTCCGCGTCTGGGCGAGCGCGACCGCCTGCTCGAGGGTCAGGGCGTCCTGCCCATTCAGTGGCAGGGCCGACAGCAGAAGGACCGTCGCCGCCAGATGGATCCGTTTCATCGATCGAGATTCGCTCCAGTTGTTTATGGAAAGTCGGTCCTGACAGCCTCGGAAAAGACCAGTGGGCATAGGAGGTTAGCAAAATTCGAGGGGTCAAAGAGAGACGGTTGTGAAGAAGCGGTGACGGAGAAGGAGGGGAGAACGATAGGACGAATAGGACGGATAGGACGAATAGGACGAATAGGACGAATAGGACAGAGCGATGGTGAAGGGGAGGGTTGCGGCGTGCGGGTAATGGTCGGTGCCCCCGCCCGTTCTACCTATAGGTCCTATAAGTCCTATAGGTCCTATTCGTCCTATCTCTACCCCCCGATGTCCGCGACGACTTCGACGGCGATCGTCACCGGGGGGTCGGTTTTCGAAACGATCTGGACGGTCTCCCGCAGGGTTCCTGCGGGCGCCTTGGCTCCGTCCACGGTTACGGTCAGGGTCGTGGTTCCGCGGGGGGGAATCGTGTCGGCGTACTCGAACCAGAGGCAGCGGCAGTCGGAGCGAAGCACGCTGATGGGAAGGGTCTCGTTGGTGTTGTTCGCGATCTCGAATTGGCGGACCGCCCGCGTGCCGCGTCGCAGCTCGCCGTAGTGTTGTTGGTCCGGGGACGCGCTCAGGACAACCTCCTGGTGCACGGAATCGGGCTCGATCACCGGCTCCCGCTCGGACGGCTCGACGATCGACGCGGGGGCGTCGGACTCGGCGCCGCCGCGGATCCAGTTCCATGCGAAAAGTCCGAGCACGCCGACGATGAACGCGGCGGCGAGGACGACGAGGACCGTCGAAAGCCCTCGCCGGGGGCGCTCTTCTTCGAACGCGACAGCCTCTTCCGGTTCATGCCAGCGGGGATCGTGATCGTCGAGGGGTTCGGCGCTCGGATCGTCAGCCCTCCCCATTTCCAGCTCCGCGATCCGGGCCATCGAGGCTTCGAGCTCTCCGATCAGCTGCCGGTAACGGCGGGCCAGCTGCTCGGTCGGAGCGTCTGAGGCGAGCCGTTCGAGGGTTGAGCGGTGATCGGCGTACCGGCGGCGCAGTAGATCGATCTCGCGCAGAACTCCCCCCGCCCCCGGTCGGATGTTGACGGTGTTCCACTCATCGGACATGAGTCGAGTCTAGTATAGGCAGGGGCTAGGGACTAGGGGCTAGAGGCGAGGGGCTAGGGACTAGGGACTAGGGGCTAGAGGCGAGGGGCTAGGGACTAGGGACTAGGGGCTAGGGAAAGCAAAGTC
>JBHEPS010000121.1:0-7244 GCA_046260175.1 Thermoanaerobaculia bacterium | reverse complement strand
TTCCAGGACCAAACCATGACCGCCGCACCTCCGCCCGCGGGCTCATGCTCGTCCTGCTCGGCGTCCGCCTGGAGTCCGGCGCCGCAGACCGTGATTAAGGCCGTCGCCAGCGTCGTCCGACCCATCGGCCCCGACAGTTACAGAAAGCTGGTCACCTCGACCTGGTCGGGACCGGCTCCCTCGATCCTGTGCAACCAGATCGTGCAGCACTTCGTGAAGGCCTACCGGAAGGCGAATCGGGGCTGATCCAGGGCGGGGCGAGCCGGGCAGACTAGCGTCGAGCTCCTGTTAAGCTGCCCATACTCGGGCCGGGTCATCGCACTGCGCGAAAACTACGCGATTCTCGCCCTGCCCGTGGAGCTGTGGGCCGAGCGGGCCGACAGCTGACCCTCTCGATTCGGCCCGACCGGTTTCCTGGTGTCCTCCAGGAGGCTTCTTTCCAAATCCCCAGCTCAGCGCAGCGATTTGGCTCCCGCTGATCTACAGTAGATTGCGGCCTCTCCGGCGTGTTCGCTGATTTTCCGCGCCGGCTTGCTGCTCTCCTTTGAAGGCATCACCGATGCGGCGATTCGACAGTCGGATCGAGGATCGGAGCCGTTCGGTAGGCCTGAACTCCGGGATCGGCGGGGGCCGAAGCGGGGACGGCGAAGGAAAAGATCCTTCGCCACCTTGCGGTCACCACCATCACGGTGATCAGGTCGAGCAGGACGTAGAGCACGCCGACTCCGCTCGGCGGGTTCGCCGATCTCAGGCCCAGCCCCGGCACTTCGGCTGCCCACCGCCAGTTCCCGATCCCCGTGCCGAGCCATTCGAGAAGCATCGTGTAGACGAGACAGGCAGCCAGCAGGAGTCCGCTCTTCGATCGGGACAGAATCGCCGCGGCCGCAATCCACCAGAGAAGTCCCCAAACGTCTCCGAAAACGACGAGAGTGACCCCCGCAACGATGCTCCCCGCGATCAGAACAGACCGGATGATCGCTCGCGCGTGACGGCGAAACAGAGCCTGCTGAGCGCTCTCGGTCGCGAGCAGGTAGAAGATGCCATGACCCGGCGGCACGTACAGCGGAATCAGAGCGTGCTGGTAGGAGTAGAGGCCCCATCCGATCGAAAGAACGACCTCGCCCGTCGTGGCGATCACCACCGCCCAAACCACGTACCGCATCGGAACGCTCGACGTCCTCGCGAAACCGAACAGAAACGCGGTCGCCGCCGCCCCGAGCAGGAGTTGTGGCACGAGACCGCTGCGGTCGAGAACGAGGAACGTGGTGACGAAGGCTGCCGTCGAGACGAGAAAGAAGAGAAAGCGACGATCCACCCGGGCATTGTAAGGGTTCACGGAGACCCGACCCCTCTCACCTCACCAGGCGTAGCCGAAGCTCACTCCGCCCCACAGGGCCGCCGTTCCATCTCCCAGCACCGGCGTGAGGACCGCGCGGAACTGAAATCCGCCGGCCGGTTTCTGGTACCGGTAGCCGATGATTCCGGTGAGAAAGGCATCTGCGACCTGTTCGTCGTCGTCGAACACTGCCCAGAAATCCTGGCGGTCGCCGACGACCAGCGTGACTCCCCCTCCCAACTCCATGTGGTGACTCGACCAGGGGCGGTTGACGTGGGAGGCGGTGAGCGGAACGATGAAAGTCGTATCCGTACCCTCGGAGGTCTCTCCCGTAATCCATGAAAGGCCAGCTCGTCCGACCCATTGCTCGGTGAAACGGCGCTCGTAGTTGAAGCTCCCGCCGATCGCGCTTCCTCCGAGCTCGAGATAAGCCGCGTTGCGGGGGGATTGAGCTTGCGCCTGCGCACCTGCCAGGAGGACGAGCGCGAACCAGAGAAGAGTGGCTTTCATGGCACCGGCATCTCCACGCCATAATGCCACAGCAATTGGCGTCCGGGGCAACGCTTCCGGGCTGGGTCTACATCACCGGATTCGTGTTCATTGCGGCAGGCGCCGGCAGCCCCGGCGTGGTACCTTTTTCGCCGCGCCGCCCGGAGTGGCGCAGGAGGCCTTCCGTGTTGCGCAAACCCGTCGCCCTGATCACCGGCGCGAGTGGAGAGATCGGCCACGGCCTGATCACCCGGCTCGCCGAGGAGGGGAACCGACCCGTCATCACCCTCGATCTCAAGCCGCTGGAGCCCGAGCTCGCCAGGCTCGTTCAGCATCAGTTTTCGGGCTCGATTCTCGACACGAACCTTCTCGAACGGATCATCTCGGAGTACGAGGTGGATCTGGTCTTCCATCTCGCCGCGCTCCTTTCCACCCGGAGCGAGTTCACCCCCGTGATGGCGCACCAGGTGAACGTCGAGGGAACGATGAACCTGCTCGAGTTCGCCCAGAGGGAGGGAGAGTCACACGGCCGCCCGGTCGTCTTTCTCTACCCATCCTCGATCGCGGCGTACGGCATGCCCGACCTCGAGGCAAAAGGCCGTGCGGGACGCGTGAAAGAGGACGACTTCAACACGCCCACCACGATGTACGGTTGCAACAAGCTCTATTGCGAGCAGCTCGGCCGTTACTACGCGCGCCACTACAAACAGCTCTCGGCCGACCCGCTCGCGGGCCGCGTCGATTTCCGCGCCATCCGTTTTCCCGGGCTGATCTCCGCGGTGACAGTCCCCTCGGGGGGCACGTCCGATTACGCCCCCGAGATGATCCACGCGGCCGCGCAGGGGCATCCGTACGCCTGCTTCGTGCGGCCGGATACGCGGATCCCGTTCATGGCGATGCCCGACGCCGTGGCCGCGCTTCTCGCCCTGGCCGCCGCTCCCCGCGAGCGGCTGACCCGGACCTCTTACAACATCGGGGCATTCAATCCCTCGGCCGAAGAGGTTCAGGAGATCGTGGTCCGCGCTTTCCCGGGTGCGCGGATCACGACGAGCGTCGACGAGAAGCGTCAGGGAATCGTCGATTCGTGGCCGGAGGACGTCGACGATTCGGCGGCGCGAAACGACTGGGGATTCGAGCCGCGGCTCGGCCTCGAGCCCGCGTTCGAGGAGTACCTGATTCCGCGGATCCGGGAGCGTTACCGGGAGTAATCTCAACCGCGCCCGAGGCCTAGTCTCTCACCGGGACGGCGCCAGGGAACTTAGTTGCCTCGTCGAGTCGGGCGCCGACGCGACGAGACCGGCGCCGGCGCCTCCGAGTCGAGCCACTCCCGACACGAGTTCGGTGGACCGATCCCGAACGTCCCGCTGCCCGGATGGCGGACCCGCTTGCCGGATGCGTCCGTGAACTCGAAGTAGTAGCGGTGGCAACCCGTTCCGAGTCCGCTCACCGTGGCGGACCAGGCGCCGTTGGTCGCGCTCCCGCGTGCGAGCGCCATCGGATGAGAAACTGCCCCCACGACGACGCGGGCGTTCCAGGGCCCTTTCGAGTCGAACCAGTTCGCCCAGAACTCGACCGTCGGCGCCTGCCTCGGATAATGGGCTCCCGATGGAATCCGCGCGACGGCGCCGCCGCTGCCGAATTCCGCCGCGTAGTATCTCCCCCATGTTCCACCGATCGCGTATCCCGGCCCGATCGAACCGCTGGATTTCAGGATGAGCCATCGATGCCCGTTCGTGTCACCGGGGGCGTAGTTCGCATAGGCGCAAGGTGCTCCGCCGGATACCGGCTCGAGTAGCCATCCCTGAAAGGCTCGCACCGGATCTCCGTAACCGGCCGCGATGATCTCGCCCGCCCAGGACGCGCCGAACCTCGCGACCCGGCTCGGCGCTGAGGTCGACCCGCTTCCCGAACACGAGCACTCCGCCGAGCCGTCGCAGCTGCCGGGGTAGACGTCGGCGAGGTCACTCCTCAGCGTGCAGGGCGTCTCGTGAGAAAAGAAGTTCTGGCGCGCCATCGAGTCGCCGTGAAATCGCGCTGCCACGGCGAGCTCGTAACGCCACATGAGAGGGGCCACGGGCGTGTAGCAGGTCGGCGCCAGTTCCGCCGCGCTGCAGTTCTTGCAACCCTCCAACTCCGCGGCGGGCTCCACACGAGCCCGGTTGATCCACTGGTGCAGCACGCGCTCTTCCCAGCTGGGGAAACCGCTCACCGGCGCGGCGGCCATCGGCCCCGGGAGCTCAGGCTCCTCGGAAGCCACGGCCACAGCCGCAACGGCGAACGAGGTCGCCAGGCAGACCAGCTGCCAGAGGCGCGGTTTCCGCTTCATATCGGAACCATTAGACCCGGGGAATGGGAACGCGAGAGTGATCCAACTCACGAGAAATCAGATTTGCAGGGCTTGGCGGGGAGTCTGATCCGTATTTCATGAGAAGGACCAGCCGGGCGCGGGTCGTCCCTGGGAGGATCAGCATCCGTTCCCTTGCGTGACTGCAGCGTGTCTCGCGTCACACTCATACCCGTGGCCGGACCCGATGTTTGGACCGGGAGGATTCTGTCTCATGGGCGTTCCCCTTCGCATCGGCATCATCATCTGTGACCGCTACCGTTCCTGCGCTGCCGGCAAGTGCCTGCGTGCCCTGCGCGATCGAGCGGGGGCATTCGCCCCCTATGAAGGGAGCGAGGTCGAGCTCGTGGGCATCACGAGCTGTGGTGGCTGCCCGGGAGGCAACATCGAGTACGCACCGGAAGAGATGGCGAAGAATGGCGCGGAGGTGATTCACCTGGCCACGGGACTGGTGGTCGGATACCCCCCATGCCCTCACCTCGACTATTTTCAGCGCTTCATCCCGGAGAAACATGGCTTGAAGGTGATCGTCGGCACCCACCCGATTCCACAGAAGTACTTCGCCACGCATCAGAGCTGTGCGACGTGGAGCGAGCCCGGATGGGACGCTGTCCTCGCCCCCACCCTTGCCGACGAACAGACTCGCAGATCCTACGATTGAGCTCGCACACAGGAAGACCTTCGGGGAGAGGCGAGCCTGGACCGGTCCCCCGGCCGGCCCGCCTCACGGCCGGAAGGCGGGCAATGGTGCATAATCCGCTGGCGGCGGAGCCCCCGCCGGGAGGAAACGTGAAAGAAATCAACTTCGCCACACTGACGCTGCAGGACGCCCTGGACTTCGCGATCCTCGTCGAGGATGAAGCCTGCGAGCGCTACGAAGACCTGGCCGCGCAGATGGCCACGCACGACGCCCCGGCTGCCGCCGAATTCTTCCTTTTCATGGTCACGAACGAGGCAAAGCACGGTCACGAGCTGATGATCCGCCGGCGCGAACTGTTCGGAACCGAGCCTTCGAACGTCGACCGTTCCATGCTGTGGGATGTCGAAGCTCCCGATTTCAGCGAGGTCCGGGCGTTCATGCCGGCGCGCGACGCGCTCGAAGTCTCCCTCCGCGCCGAGATGAAGGCACACCAGTTCTTCGCCGAGGCCGTCAATCATGTGACCGACCCGGCCATACGGACTCTGTTCGAGGAGCTCAAGGAAGAAGAGCTGCTGCATCAGGATCTGGTGCGCCGCGAGATCGCCAAACTTCCGGAAACGCCGGTCGTGGACGTCAGCGATTACGCCGACGAGCCGATGCCGCAGTAGTGGGGGCGCGTCGAGTACGCACGGCTACTGAATTCGCGTGGCCTTGACGATGAACCGGTCGGGAGCGGGACCGATCATCCGGAACGGGTAGCAGGTCACGAGCGTCAGCTCTTCCGTGCCGGTCGATTCCAGCACCGAAACCTCATTCGATTCGACGATGCGGAGGGAGGCAACGCGGTACTCGTACGTGTTCGGCGGGACCTCGAGCCGGATCCGGTCGTCGATCTCGAGCCGCTCCAGCGGGCGGAAAAAGGTGTCGCGATGCGCCGCGAGCGCGGTGTTTCCACCTTCTCCCGGCCGCGCGGTGCCCGGCAGAAAGCCGACAGCGCGCTGGAAGGTCGATTCATCTTCCCCCTCGAGGACGAAGGCGGAAAGGCCGAGTCGCGGAATCACGATCCGTCCGAGCAGATTGGGATCGAGCTCGTCGACCGCGGGTTGCGAAGGCGGCGTCGTCCTGGGGGCTACCGTGGGGAGGGACTTTGGCTCCGGTTTCACCTCTCGAGTCGAGAGGTCGGATTCCTCCGGTGCGGGTGGTCCGTAGAGCTCGTCAGCCGCGGGTTCGCGGACCGAGGAAACCGAAGGGCTTCCGATCGTCCCGGAAGCGGGCGGTCCGTTGAACGCGGACTCGCGAGAAGCGAGCTGGCTCGCCGCCATCACTCGATCGAAAGCCTGCTCCTGCTCCGCCTGGTAGTTCCGGCGGTGCAGGGTCGCCCCGAGGGCGACGCCGAGCAGAGACACTCCAATGATCAACAGAGTGATCTCTACGCGACGAAGCACCCTCGAGGCAGCCATCTCCGACTACTCTACCGGTTCGCGGCGCGGAACACGAACGCGGCGGTTACCGACAGCAGGCCGAGAAGCGCGAACAGCGGGGTGGATCCCGCAGTGCGCGGAAGCTCGGTGCGAGCCTCGGCGACCACCGTGACGGGCGGCGGGGTGTAGACCACGACGCGCTCGTCAGGGTTTACGACGTAAAAGTCGGCCTCTTCGATCGTTCCCCGGTTGGTGACGACCGGAGCCTGCGCGGCGCGCGCGAGCATTCTTGCGCGATCCTCGTCATAAACGATGTCGTGCCCGCCCTTGCTCACGGGATCCGGAGCGTACCAGGTCCGAAGCGCCTGCGGCTGTCCTTCGAAGGCCGGGTAGTAGACGAACATCGTGTTCGGCATCTCTTCATTCGGACCCATCGCGTGCGGAACAGTCAGTACCGTCGTGTGGATCGTCTGCCTGTCGAGGCTCGTGACCTGCACCTGGTTCCGGTTGCTGAATCCCGGGAGTACCCGGATCAGATACTGGCCCGGCTGCAGAAGGGTGTCGCCGACATAGGTCGGTGCGTTGAGGTTGAAGGCTGAATATTCGGGGATCTGAGCCTGCGCTGCAGGTGCGAACACCAGTCCGGCCAACATGACCACTACAGCAAAGCTCGTGAGCATTGACGTCTTCATTTGCCACTTCTCCTTTTTCAAATCTTCGTTCGATACAGCGTGAGTGACCTGGCGCGCCTCCGGAGATCACCATCGATCTGGTTCCGTCCGGCTGGTCGCCCAGGAAGTCCGCGATCTTCTGTTTTGCACAGCTTCGGCCAACAGTGGCGAGCCCTTCCGCAGAGTCCGGGTAACCGGAGAGGCGGCCTTGCGCGGATCCACGAGACCGCAGCGACCGCAAGCGGTTCCGAATCGCGAGACCTGGAGTGAGTGGCGAGCTCCGCCCTCAGAGGCTGTGAAAGAAACCAGAGGGGCCGCGTTGCGGGCGCGACGACGTCAGATC
>JBHEPS010000120.1:0-7384 GCA_046260175.1 Thermoanaerobaculia bacterium | reverse complement strand
AAGTTCATGAGAAGAGCTGCTGGAGATGGTGGAATTCATGGAGGGCTCGGGCGATGGCTGGCGGTTGCGATCGTCATCGTTGCATGTGCCCTGCCGGTCGAAGCGATCGACCTCTCGACGGACCGCTACACGCTCAAGCTGGATACGGCACTCTCCTGGGGTGGAAGGTATCGAGTGGAGGATCCGGATCTTCGTCTGATCGGACTGGAGAGCGGCGGCACGGCGTTCTCGGTCAACGGCGATGACGGAAATCTGAACTTCAGCGACGGGATGGTGAGCAGCGCCGTCCGCGCGACGGTTGATCTCGATTTCTCTTACGGAAACTTCGGCGCCTTCGTCCGCGGAACGGGCTTCTACGATTACATCGTCGAGGAGAGCGGGACGGACCGCACGCCGCTCCATCCCGATGCCGCGGATTGGGTTGGCAGCCGCGCTGAGCTCCTCGACGCTTTCGTGTGGGCGAAATTCGGCGGCGGGCAGGTCCGGCTCGGCCGGCAGGTCCTGAACTGGGGCGAGAGCACGTTCACCCAGGGTGGCCTCAACTCGATCAATCCGGTCGACGTCGGCATGCTTCGGATCCCGGGCACCGAGCTGCGCGAGGCCTTCCGGCCGAGCGGTTACCTCTCGGGGTCGTTCGACCTCACTGGCGAGCTCTCGGTCGAAGCGTTCTATCAGTATGAGTGGGAGAAGACGGTCATCGATCCGGCCGGGACGTACTTCTCCACTGCGGACTTCGCAGGGCTGGGCGGCCGGCACGTATTTCTGGGATTCGGCTCCTCCAGCGACATCGTGAATCCGTTCTTCGCGCAGCCGAACCTGGGACGTCCCTTCCTGGGAGTTCAGAGGGCCGAGGACGACCGCAAACCGAGCGATGACGGTCAGTACGGGGTCGCCGTCCGCTGGTTCGCGCCGCAGCTCGGCGGCACGGAGATCGGTTTCTATTACATGAACTATCACAGCCGTCTCCCCGTCGTGAATGCCCTGACGGGCACGGTGCAGGGAGCGATGAGCGCGGCGGCCGCCGGACAGGCGGCGGCGCTTCGCGTTTACGGTCAGTTCGGAGTGCCTCCGGGCGCCAACCCGACCGTCGATGCGATTGCCGGGGCGGCGGGACAAGCGGCGGGAACCGATGCGTACGGGTCGACGGCCCGCTACTTCTTCGAGTATCCCGAAGACATCAAGATGTTCGGGATCGGCTGGAATGCTCAGCTCGGTACGACGGGCATCGCGTTCCAGGGAGAGATCTCGCACCAGCAGGACAAGCCGTTCCTGGTGGACGACGTGGAACTGTTGCTGGCGGCGCTCTCGCCGATCTCGCCCGCCCTCGCGGCGACCCAGCAGGTCGTGCCGGGCGGAGCGGGCTTCTCAACCGAGATTCCGGGCTATCGCCGGCTCGACGCCACGCAGGTCCAGTTCACGATGACCAAGGTGTTCGGCCCGTTGTTCGGAGCCGACCAGGGAGTCATCCTGATCGAGCCGGCAGTAACCCACGTTGCGGGTATGCCGTCTAAGGATGTGTTGAGGTTCGAAGGTCCGGGGACGTACACCAGCGGAAATCCGATTCATTCGGGTCCGGGCGGCGCGCACGCAGGGAAGGCTTTCGAGCCGGCCGAAGCGTTCGCCGACCCGACTTCGTGGGGGTATCAGCTCGCAGGCCGGCTGGACTACAACAACGCGATCGGCCCGATCAACCTCGCGCCGCGTTTCGCCTGGCAGCACGACGTGGATGGAGTCACGCCGGGGCCGGGAGGAAACTTCATCGAAGGTCGTCACGCCCTGACGGGCGGGGTGGCCGCGGGTTATCTGCAAAGCTGGGAGTTCGATCTCAGCTACACCACTTACGGCGGCGCTGGTCGCTACAACCTCATCAACGACCGTGACTTCGTCGCGGCCGTGGTCAAGTACTCATTTTAGGGAGACGCCCCAATGCATGGAAAAACAATGATTCGTCTGGCGTGCGCGACAGCCATCACTCTCGGTCTGTCGGCATCGCTGTTCGCAACGGCCACGTCGCAGGAAGCCGCTCGGCTCGGTAAGGATCTGACTCCGATGGGTGCCGAGAAGGCAGGGAACGCCGACGGCACGATCCCGGCCTGGGATGGGGGCATCAAGACCCCGCCCGCCGGCTACAAGGCGGGGCAGCACTACGTCGACCCGTTCGCCGCCGACCGGCCGCTGTTCACGATCAACGCCTCGAACGTGAACCAGTACGCCAGCAAGCTGACGCCGGGTCAGCAGGCGCTGATCAAGGCTTATCCCACGTACAAGATGAACGTCTATCCGACGCGGAGGAGCGCATCCTACCCGCAGCGGATTTACGACAAGACGCGCGAGCATGCCACGACGGCCCGCACCGTGGAGAACGGTTACGGCGTGACCGGTTCGATCAACGGAATCCCTTTCCCGATTCCGAAGACCGGCGTCGAGGTCATCTGGAACCATCTGCTGCGCTACCGCGGTGACAGCGCTTCACGCCAGGTCGCGCAGGCGGCCCCGACCCGTCAGGGCGCCTATACGCTCGTCCAGTTCAAGGACGAGTTCTACATGCTCTACAGCATGGCGGGCAGGACCGAAGCGGACCTGAACAACAACATCCTCTTCTTCAAACAGGAAGTTCTCGCGCCGGCGCGACTCGCCGGAGGCGTCCTTCTCGTCCACGAGACTCTCAACCAGGTCAAGGAGCACCGCAGCGCGTGGCTCTACAACCCCGGCCAGCGCCGCGTCCGTCGCGCCCCGAACGTCGCTTACGACAATCCGGGCACCGCGTCCGACTCGATGCGTACCTCCGACCAGCTCGACATGTTCAACGGCGGAGTCGATCGCTACAACTGGAACCTGGTCGGCAAGAAAGAGATCTACGTTCCCTACAACTCCTACAAGCTGCAGGACCCGAAGGTGAAGTTCAACGACATCCTGAAGCCGCTGCACATCAACCAGGACCTGGCGCGCTACGAGCTGCATCGCGTCTGGGTCGTGGACGCAACCCTCAAACAGGGTGAGCGCCACATCTACAAGCGCCGCACCTTCTACGTCGACGAAGACAGCTGGCAGATCCTCGCGATCGACCAGTACGACAACCGCGACCAGCTGTGGCGGGTTTCCGAGGCGCACGCGATGAACTTCTACGACGTGCCGACCGTCTGGACCGCCCTCGAGACCCACACCGACCTGCAGGCCGGACGCTACCTCGCGATCGGGATGTACAGCGAGTACTCGGTGCCGCAGTTCAATGTGAAGCGGAACCCCGAGGATTACACGCCCACGGCGCTTCGCCGCGAAGGCGTGCGCTAGCCGAACAGAGAGGGACGGCGGACATCCGCCGTCCCTCACTTCGTAGCGATTGGGAGTTGGTTGATGCGACTCGACGTGGCCGCGGTGGCGGCGCTCCTCTGGTGTTTCACCGGCGCGACCGCTCTCGCGCAGACCGACGCCGACGTCGAATGGTCAGTCCCCGCACGGCTGGCTTCGCGGGGGCTCATGCTCGATGCCACGAGAGCCGGCGACGCCATCGTGGCGGTCGGCGAGCGGGGTCTGATCCTCATTTCCGAGGACCGCGGCCAGACCTGGACTCAGGTCCGCGTTCCCACCCGCGCTACCCTCACCGGAGTCTGGTTCCACGATCGGCAGCGCGGCTGGGCCGTGGGTCACGACGCTGTGATCCTCCGAACGACCGATGGCGGCGAGAGCTGGACCCTCGTCCAGTCGGAGCCGGACGACGAGGTCCCGTTTCTGGATGTCTGGTTCTCGGACGCCGAGAACGGCATGGCCATCGGCGCCTACGGCCTGTTCTACGTTACGAGCGACGGCGGCCAGACCTGGGACGAGGAGCGGGTGAGCGAGGACGACGATTTTCACCTCAATCAGATCGCGGCCTCCGGGACAGGGCGCCTCTACATCGCAGCCGAGGCCGGAACCGTTTATCGGTCTGACGACGGCGGGACGAGCTGGACCCTTCTCGACCCCGGCTACCCCGGCTCGCTCTTCGGCGTTCTTCCGCTCGAGGGGGACGAGGTCCTTCTCTACGGCCTTCGAGGGCATCTCTTCCGTTCCGAAGATGCGGGGGAGACGTGGACCGCGGTGGAGACGGGGACGACGGCGATGCTCAACGGCGGCGTGCGACTCGAGGACGGCAGGATCGTCATCGTGGGTCTCGGAGGCGCAGTGCTGTTCTCCAGGGATGGAGGAAGGAGCTTCGCGATTCACGGGCGGCCGAACCGGGCCGGCATTCAGCAGGCGGTTCCGATCGGAGGAGGGCAGCTGATCCTCGCGGGCGAGTTCGGCGTGCTGGCCCTGGCGGCGGACGAGCTCGAGAGCTCGGAAGGGCGGTGAGATGATCACGCGGCTGGAAAACCTGATCTTCAGCAACCGGCGAATCGTGCTCGTGCTGTTCGTCCTGCTGACGGGCTTCATGGCCTGGCAGGCGACCCATCTTCGAATCGACGCGGGGTTCGCCAAGCTGCTCCCGCTCGAGCACGAGTACATGAAGACGTACATGGAGCACCGCGAGGCGTTCGGCGGAGCCAACCGTGTCGTCATCGCGGTCCAGGCGCCGGAGGGAGAGGACATCTTCACCCCCCGGTTCTTCCAGGTACTCAAAGAGATCACGGACGAAGTCTTCTTCATTCCGGGCGTTGACCGGACGCGGGTGATGTCGCTTTACACGCCCAACGTACGATTCACGGAGGTCGTCGAAGAGGGAATCTCCGGAGGAAACGTGATCCCGGACGATTTCGAGCCGGACGACGAAGGGTTCGCGCAGGTGAGATCGAACCTGTTGAACTCGGCGTACGTCGGGCGGCTGGTCGCGAACGACTTCACCGCCGCCGTCGTGGTCGCGGAGTTGCTCGAGATCGATCCGAACACGGGTGAGCGGCTCGACTACGTCGACGTGGCGAATCAGCTCGAGGCGATCCGCGGGCGGTACAGCTCGAACGACATCGGAGTCAACTTCGACTACCACATCATCGGCTTCGCGAAGGTCATCGGCGACATCGCGGCCGGCGCCGCGCGGGTGGTTCTCTTCTTCCTGATCGCCTTCATCATCACGGGGATCTTCGTTTACATCTACTCGCAGAGCATCAAGCTGACGCTGATCGTGCTTTCCTGCTCGCTCGTCGCGGTGATCTGGCAGCTCGGGCTGCTCGTGATTCTGGGGTACGGCATCGACCCGATGTCGATCCTGGTGCCATTCCTCATCTTCGCGATCGGAGTCAGCCACGGCGTCCAGATGGTCAGCGCCTATGGTTCCGAGGTCTACGACGGAGCCGACAGTCTGACCGCGGCGCGGAAGACCTTCCGGCGCCTTCTCGTCCCGGGCGGCATCGCGCTGCTCAGCGACACCATCGGGTTCATCACGATTCTTCTGATCGAGATCGAGATGATTCAGGAGATGGCGATCACCGCGAGTCTCGGTGTCGCGGTCATCATCCTGACGAACCTGATCCTCGTTCCGGTTCTGGCCTCGTACACCCATTTCGACGACATTTACCGGCTGCGGCTCGAGAGGCGTCACCGCCACATGGACCCGGTGTGGAACTTCCTCGCGCGCGTAGCGGAGCGGCGGAACGCGACGATCATCGTCGCGATCGCGCTGGTCCTTTTCGTCGCGGGCACCTGGAAGGCGATGCAGGTCGAGGTCGGAGACCTTCACAGCGGCGTTCCGGAGCTTCGGGGTGACTCTCGCTACAACATCGACACCGACGTGATCACCGACAAGTTCAACATCGGCGTCGACGTCATCACGGCGATCGTCGAGTCGGAGCCGCAGGGCTGCACCGAACACGACATCATGACCACGATCGACCGGTTCGAGTGGCACATGCGCAACGTTCCCGGCGTGCAGTCGGTCCTCGGGATCGGGGGCGTGGCGAAAATCATCAACGCCGGCTGGAACGAGGGAAGCCTCAAGTGGCGCGTTCTTCCCCGTAACCCGTCGACCATGGCACAGGCGGTCACCTACATCGACACGAGCACGGGCCTGCTCAACGCCGACTGCAGCGTCATGCCGGTCTACATCTACACGGCCGACCATAAGGCCGACACCATCGAGCGCGTGGTCGATGAGGTGAAGGCCTATCAGGCCGAGTTCGGCTCCGAGCGCGCGAACTTCAAGCTCGCCACCGGGAACGTCGGCGTGATGGCCGCCACCAACGAGGTCGTGTCCTCGGCGCAGTTTCCGATGCTGATGTGGGTCTTCGCGGCGATCATCGTGCTCTGCCTTCTCACGTTCAGGTCTCTACGCGCGACGCTTTGCATCGTGATCCCTCTGGCGCTGGTGTCGATCCTCGCCTACGCCCTCATGGCCTTCATGGAGATCGGTCTCAAGGTTTCGACGCTCCCCGTCGTCGCCCTCGGGGTCGGAGTCGGCGTCGACTACGGCATCTACATCTTCAGCCGCCTCCGCGAGATCCAGAAGGAAGGGAAGACCCTGCAGGAAGCCTATCGCGAGACCCTCAACATCACGGGGAACGGCGTCCTGTTCACCGGGATCACGCTCGCGACGGGCGTCGGCACCTGGATGTTCTCTCCGCTCAAGTTCCAGGCGGACATGGGAATCCTGCTGACCTTCATGTTCCTCGTGAACATGGTCGGCGCGATCGTTCTCCTGCCGGCACTGGCGTACTGGCTCAAACCGAAAGCGTGAGGAGTGGCGGAGGATCTTTTCCTCCGCCCCCCTCGCCCACGAAGCGCGATCCTGCCATTTCAGGAAAGGCAACGGCAAGATCAGGAGCGAGGAGTTCTGGACTTTGCCTTTACTTCTGCCTTTTGCCTTCTGACTTCTGCCTTTGCTTTTCCTCGCCCCTAGCCCCTCGCCCCTAGCCCCTGCCTCTGAAAAGATACGCCGCGATGTCCTGCGCCTCTTGCTCCGACAGCCCCACGTCCGGCATGGTCGTTTCCGGACGGACCGACGCGGGATCGAGGAGGAAGAGGGTGAGATTTTCGGGCGTGTTGGGAAGGGTTTCCGCGACGTGGGAGCGCCGCGCGTAGCTGTCGAGCGGAGGCCCGACGGAATTGCCCTCGCGGATCCCGGGAATCGAGTGGCAGGACGTGCAACCGTATCTGAGAATGGCTGCGCGGCCGCGGTCGGGATCACCTCCGGACCTGGCCACGGTCTCTCGGCGCTCGCAGCCCGCGACGGCGAGGCCGAAGACTGCGGCCAGAATCATGGTGGCTGCGCAACTCTTCACTTCGAGCTTAGAGTATCAGCGACGAAAAACGCAGAGCAAGAGGCAAGAGGCAAGAGGCGAGGGGTTAGGGGCTAGGGACTAGGGGCTAGGAAGAACAACGGCAAGATCTAGAGCGGCCAGAGTTTTGGACTTTGTCTTTACTTCTGCCTTCTGACTTTGCTTTTCCTAGCCCCTGAATCGCAGCCCGACTCGGACGA
>JBHEPS010000012.1:0-35447 GCA_046260175.1 Thermoanaerobaculia bacterium | reverse complement strand
AGCTGAATCCGACTCGTGAGACCGCAACCAATGCCCAGGTGATGCTGCTGGCGATCAACACCGCGAGCGTTCAGCTCATCCCGGCGACGGTGATCGGCCTCATGGCCGCGGCTGGAGCGACCAACCCGACCGCGGTCATCGGTCCAACGCTGATCGTCACCGCCGGAAGCCTTCTGGTGGCGATCGTTGCCGCCCGGCTCCTGCAGCCGTTCTTTCCGATGAAGGAAGAGGAAGAAGTCATGGAAGAGGAAGACGTCGAGGTGACCGAGTGATGCGCGAAGTCCTCTCGGTGATCTCGCTCTGGTCGATTCCCGTGCTTCTGGTCGGTATCCCACTCTATGGAATCGTCAAGAAAGTGAAAGTCTACGAAGTCTTCGTGGATGGGGCGAAGGAAGGATTCGAGGTCGCGATCCGGATCATCCCGTTCCTCGTGGCGATTCTCGTGGCCATCGGAATGTTTCGTGGATCCGGGGCGATGGAGATGCTCACCGACGGCCTGCGCCCGGTCCTCAGCCTCATCGTTGATGACCACCGAAAGGTGTTTCGCGCCCGATTCCCCCTCACCGTCCCGCTCTGCGGGACCGGACCGGCGCAGCCGGTCCCTACCGAGATCCTCGCACTTCCTCGGCTGCCGGCTCATCCGGGACCCGCCCTCCCGCCGCCATGGAGATCCCGTACAGGACCACGCCGATGAGCAGGGCAATACCGAGGGCGATGAACTGATCGGAGCGGAGATTGACGAGGAAGTAGAGCGAGATCGCCGTCCCCAGGATCGGCACGGTCCATCCTCCCGGTGACACGAACCCTTCGTTCAGCTTGCGGAGTTTCGGCACCGCTGCCGCGGTGAATAGATATGTGGTCAGCCGGGCGCCAGCGCTGAGGAGCGCGAGTTTCGCGAACGAGCCGGCGACGGCGACGGGAATCGCGACCACGATGAGCAATGCGATGGCGATGACCGGCGTGTGGGTCTTCGGATGGATGTACCCGAGAATTCGGAAGGGTTTGCGGTCGCGACTGAGCGCGAAGATCATTCGCGAAGCTTCCAGCGTGGTGCCGAGATTCGTCCCGAGAATCGAGAGGATTGCGCCGACGGTGATCAGCAGCGCGCCTGTCGGCCCCATGATCATCGCGGCGGCGTCGGCGATCGGGGTTCCCGTTCCCGAGAGGTCGGGAAGGGCCGACATGGCGGCGAACTGCGCGAGCGAGTAGACGGCGGCGATCGCGCCGATTCCGATCAGCAGCGCGATCGGAAGATCGCGGCGCGGGTTCTTGAACTCTCCTGCCGGGATGCCGAGGTTCTCGAACCCCGCGTAGGCGAACAGCAGAAAGAGCGCCGCCTGACTCCAGTGGATCTCGCCGGCGGGAAGGGCGAACGAGCCGGGAAGGGGATTGGTCCGGAAGACGAGAATCGCGACCACGATGAAGACGATCAGCGGAATCATCTTCCCCCATGTGAAGAAGTAGATCGTCCCCGCTCCGTACCGGATCCCGAGCGCGTGGATCACCCCGAAGACGAGAAGCGAGGCGGTGATCAGGACCGCACGGGTGGTTCCCGTGCCCGCCGGCTCCCAGAGGCGTCCGAGCGACAGGACGAAGCCGTTCGCGAGCGCCGCGAGGGACGTCACCCGGGCGATCGTGTTCATCCACCCCGTCTCGAATCCGATGAAATCGCCGAAGGCGGCGCGGGTGTAGAGATAAGCCCCTCCGGGCTCGGTGAAGTGACTCGCCGCCTCCGCGAAGCAGAGGGCGAGGATGAAGACGGGAATCGCGAAGAGAAGAGGAGCCCAGAGAGAAAAGGGACCCAGGAGCTGAAACGTCTCGCTCGGGAGGAGATAGACGCCGCTTCCGACCACGGCGTTGATGCACATCGCGACCAGGCCCCACATCCCGACGGCCCGGATCAGCTTCGCTCCCGATTCCTGTTTCATGATTCTCCTCTCGTGACTGCCGTCATTTTGCGGAGGCCGGATTTTCCTGGTCCAGAAGGAGGTCGGACATCGTCTGCCGCCGGCGGATCAGCGTCGCCTGGCCGGACTCGATGAGGACCTCCGGCGGTAGCATCCGGGTGTTGTAGTGCGAAGCCATGCTGAAGCCGTACGCGCCGGCGTCGCAGAAGGCGAGGAGATCCCCGACACGGGTCTCCGGGAGGCGCCGGGGCCGCAGTTCTCCTTCCTCCTTGGTGAAGACATCCCCCGATTCGCAGATGTTGCCGGCAACGATGGCCCCGCTCTCGTCGTCGTACGGGTGAGCGAGCATCTGCTCGCGGAGCCACTCGTCGTCGCCACGGGTGGCGTTGAGGATGTGGTGATAACTCCCGTAGCGGGAGGGGCGAGCCAGATGGTTGAATCCGGTATCGCATCCGATCCAGACGGTTCCCGCACTGATCTTCCGGGAAGTCACCGTGGCGAGAAGAACGCCCGCCGGAGCCATCACGTACCGCCCCGGCTCGAGGATGGCCGTCAATCCCCGCTCTCTCAATACCTGGCCGGCGATGGCCGTCATCTGCGCGCCATACTCCTCGAGAGGAAACTCGAGATCGCCGGGCCGGTAGGGGATGCCGATGCCTCCCCCGAAGTTGAGCCACCGCAGATCGGGAAAGCCGTCCGCGAGCTCGACCAGCCGCCCGGCGGATTGCGCGAGGGGAGCGACCTCGGCGATGCCGGAGCCGATATGCGCGTGCAGGCCGACCACCCGCAGGCCGGCGTCCTCGAGGATCATGCGAGCGTCCTCGAGCTGGGCGACGTCGATGCCGAACTTCACGCCGAACCCGCCCGTGACGACGTCCTTATGGTGGCCAGCACCGACTTCCGGGTTGACCCGGATCGCCACCGGGTTAGGGATCCCGACGTGGATGACCCGATCGATTTCCGACATCGAGTTGACGTTGATCACGATCTCGGGATCTCGGAGAGCGACCAGATCGTCGTCGGAGACGTTCGAGCAGGTGAACCAGATTCGCTCCGAGCGGAACCCGGCATGACGGGCCAGCCACACCTCTCCGGGCGATACCGCGTCGCACCCGAAGCCTTCGGCGGCGATCAGCTGGAGGATCGCCAGATTCGAGTTCGCCTTGGCCGCGTAGAAAGGCTGCAGCGGAATCCCGGAGAATGCTGTGCGAAGATTTTCGAGCTGACGGCGGATCACCGCTGCGTCGTAGACGTAGAGCGGGGAGCCGAACTGTTCGATCAGGCGGTGGGCCGAAACGCCCCCGATGTGGAGTGAGCCTCGTTCGTAATTCATGAAGAAAGTGTCCGTCTGGCTGGATCGTTGGTCGGGCATGATAACGGACCGAGCCACGATCCGCGACCAGGCGTTGGCCCCCCGCTCCCGCGGGTCGAAAACTCCTTCCTCCGTGGTAATCTCCCGCCCCATGTTGCTGCGCTCCTACAAGGGAAAATCTCCGAGGTTGGGCGAGAGGGTTTTCGTCGCCGAAACCGCCGCTATCATTGGCGACGTGGAGCTCGGCGACGACTGCTCGGTCTGGTATGGAACCGTGATCCGCGGAGACGTCCACCAGATCCGCATCGGTGCGCGAACGAACATCCAGGACAACTGCACGCTTCACGTGACCGGTGATACCTGGCCTGTGATTTTCGGCGAGGAAGTCACGCTCGGTCACGGGGTCATCGCGCACGGCTGCAGGGTCGGCCGCGGATCGCTTCTCGGGATCGGCTCCCGGATTCTCGACGGCGCGGTGATCGGCGAGGAATGCATCGTCGCCGCGGGATCCCTGGTGCCCGAGGGGATGCAGGTCCCCGACCGGACCCTCGTCATGGGCTCGCCCGCGAAGATCCGGAGGGAGCTCACCGCAGAGGATCTGCAGTATCTCGGTCGTTTCCATCGCTACTATCTCGAGTACAAGGAGACCTACCTCGCGGAAGGTCCGGGTGAGTTTCGATAGATGACGGAAAAAGAGGCTGTTCAAGAGCGCAAGGGAGCGGGAACGCTCACGAAATCCGACGTCGGCAAGCGGGTCCGCCTGGAAGGGTGGGTACAGAAGCAGCGTGATTTCGGTGAGCTGGTCTTCGTCGACGTCCGCGATCGAAGTGGAATCGCGCAGGTCGTGTTCGACCGTGAGCGCGGAGTGCCCTCGGATCTGATCTCGAGCTCCAAGGAGCTGCGCTCCGAGTTCGTCGTTTCCATCACAGGGACCGTCTTCGAACGCTCGGCGGAGACCCGGAATCCGAAGATGGCCACGGGCGAGATCGAGGTGCTGGCCGAGTCGCTGACGCTCCTGAACCGCTCCGATACGCCCCCCTTCCTCATCGAGGAAGAAGTCACCGCGAACGAAGACCTGCGTCTCAAGTACCGCTATCTCGATCTTCGACGGCCTCCGCTGACGCGGAACCTCGAGCTCAGAAGTGACATCAGCTTCAGGATTCGCGACTATCTCTACAAGAACGGGTTTCTCGAGATCGAGACACCCATCCTGACGAAATCGACGCCGGAGGGGGCGAGGGATTATCTCGTGCCGAGCCGTGTGAGCAAGGGGGAGTTCTATGCTCTCCCGCAGTCCCCGCAACTCTTCAAGCAACTTCTCATGGTGTCCGGACTCGAGCGCTACTACCAGATCGCGCGCTGCTTCCGGGACGAGGACCTCCGCGCCGACCGGCAGCCTGAGTTCACACAGATCGACATCGAAGCCTCGTTCATCGACGAGAACTTCGTCTTCGGCCTCATCGAGGGAATGTTCGCCCGGATCTTTCCCGCGGCGGGGGTCCCGGTTTCCACCCCGTTTCCCAGGATCACGTGGCAGGAAGCGATGGACCGCTTCGGAATCGATCGTCCCGACACCCGTTTCGACATGGAACTGAAGGACCTCGCGGAGGCTGTCTCGGCGGTCGAGTTCGCACCGTTCCGCCAGGCGCTCGATGCGGACGGCCTAATCAAGGGGATCCGCGTGCAAAACGCCGCGGGCTTCTCCCGCAAGCGACTCGACGAGCTGGCCGAGACGGCGAAGCAATTCGGCGCGGGTGGCCTCATCTGGATCAAGTTCGAGGCGGAAGGTGGCGCGTCGTCCTCGATGCGGAAGTTCCTGACCGACGAGAGCATCGGTTTTATCAGGGCGGCGCTCGGCGCAAAGGAAGGGGACCTCGGACTGATCGTCGCGGGATCGAAGAATGTGGTGTGGGACAGCCTGGCCCACCTCCGCCTCCGGATCGCGAAGGAAGAGAACCTCATTCCGCCGAACCGCTGGGATTTCCTCTGGGTCGTCGATTTCCCTCTTCTCGAGCGCGACGAGGAAGCCGGCCGGTGGGCCGCGAGGCATCATCCCTTCACCTCGCCGCGACTCGAGCACGTCGACCTTCTCGAATCGGATCCCGGAAACGTCCTCGCCCGCGCCTACGACGTGGTCCTCAACGGGCTCGAGCTCGGCGGAGGATCGATCCGGATCAACACGCCGGACCTTCAGTCGCGGATGTTCCGGACCCTCGGCATCCAGGCGGAGGAGGCCCAGGAACGATTCGGCTTCCTGCTGGACGCTTTCCGGTTCGGAGCCCCGCCGCACGGAGGGATCGCCCTCGGTCTCGACCGGATGGTGATGATGATGGCGAGGGCGGGATCGCTGCGCGACGTGATCGCCTTCCCGAAGACGGCCAGCGGACAGGATCTGATGACGGACGCCCCCTCCAGGGTCGACGAAGCGCAGCTTCGCGAGCTCGGAATCGGGCTGACGACCCGCCCGCCGGAAGAGCGATGATCCCTACCTTCACGATCCCATCCGAACGCGGACCTTACCCGGTTTTCGTCGGAAAGGACCTGGCAGCTTCTCTCGCCCCCCTCGTTGACGGACTCGGCTCGAAGGGAGACCGATTCGCGGTGGCGAGCCGTTGCGTCCTCGAGCTTCATGGGACGCGGCTTCCGACAGAAGGCTTCGAGATCATTCCGATCGACGACGGAGAGGAGCAGAAGACCCTCGGATCGGTCGAGAAGATCCTGACGGAGCTGATCCGGCGCGGTGCGAGACGCGACTCGATCGTCGTAGCGATCGGAGGCGGCATGGTCGGCGACACCGCCGGATTCGCCGCATCGGTACTCTTCCGGGGCGTCGATCTCGTCCACGTCCCGACAACGCTCCTCGCTCAGGTGGACAGCAGCATCGGCGGGAAAGTCGCCGTGAATCATCCCCACGGCAAGAATCTCGTCGGCAGCATCTGGCCGCCGCGGCTCGTTCTGGCGGATCCGGACTTCCTGACCACGTTGCCCGAGAGCGAGTTTCTCTCGGGGATGATGGAGGCGCTCAAGGGTGGCGTCATCGGGGACCCGGAGCTGTTCGAGCTCGCGCGGCCGGAGGCGCGTGGAGACGCGAGCCGCCTCGAACGGACGATTCACCGCGCGATCGCGCTCAAGGCGTCGATCGTCTCATCGGACGAGCGGGAAGGGGATCGGCGCAGGCTCCTCAACTACGGGCATACCATCGGCCACGGGATCGAAGCCGCGCTCGACTTCCGCGGGCTGACGCACGGCGAGGCGGTGGGGTGGGGGATGATCGGCGCGAACGAGATCGCGCGGCAGAGGGGGCTTCTCGCCGAAGGGGAGCGAAACCGGATCGATTCAGCGATCCGCTCGTGCGGAATTCGGAGGCCCGAGGGAGCCGATCCCGAGCGAGTTTTCGAAGCGCTCGAAAAGGACAAGAAATTCACGCGTCACGATCGCGTCATGGCTCTGCCGAGCCGGGTCGGAAAGTGCGAGGTGGTCGCCGGGATCGGCGAAGACGAGTTGCGCCGGGGCATCGAAGCCGCGCTGAGCTAGTGGCAGAGGATCCTTTCCTCTGCCGTTCCCGAGTGGCGGAGGCTTCAACCTCCGACCCCTTGGCCTTGGGCGCCTGGCCTGCGTGCAACCCGGCAGAGGAAAGGATCCTCTGCCACCTAAGCCACGTGGCGGACGGGGAGGTCGATGATCATGCTCGTGCCGACCCCTTCGATGCTCGCGATGTTGATGTTGCCGCCGTGGGCCTCGACGATCTGCTTGACGATGTAGAGGCCGAGTCCGGTCCCCCCGCCGCCGCGAAGAGACTTGTTCTTGGTCTGCTTGTACTTCTCGAACAGGTTATTCAGGTCGTCGGTTTTGATTCCCATCCCGGAGTCCGTGACGGTGATGACGACCGATTTGGGCCCTCCACCCTCGCGGACGACCTGGGCCCCGATGGAGATGACCCCTCGCGACGAGGTGAACTTGAGCGAGTTCGAGATGAGATTGATGATCGCCTGAGTCAGCTTCTCCTCGCTGCCTGAGAGCATGGGCAGGTCGATTCCGTGGGCGGACACGAGGTGGATCGTGTCGCGAGTGGCGATGGAACCGAGGCTGTGGACCGAGCGGCGCAGCAGGCCGGCGATCGAGATCGGATCTTCGCCGACGTCGAAATTGCCCGACTCGATCTTCGAGAAGTCGAGCAGCTCGTTGATCAGCCCCATCATCCGTTCGGACTCACGCGACGCTTCGCGCAGCAGCTCCTCGTACAGGGAGTCGAGGCGGGCCGTCTCCTGGCTCAGCACGAACTCGAGCGTCCCCTGAATGCCCGAGAGAGGGCCGCGCAGGTCGTGGACGATCATCGAAGTGAAGTCGGACTTGGCCTGCTCGGCCTCGCGCTGCCGCGTCACGTCCTCGAACGAGAGCGCCAGCTGGCTGGCTCCACCCGCGTTCTGAATTCTCTCCACGTGGTAGACCCGTCCGTTGTAGTCGAGATCGACTGAGTGGCCCTTCTCGGCGACGAAGGCCTGGAGCCAGCCTCGTTCTCCCGCCACCGCGTGGGAGTTCTTCGCCAGCCATTCGTCAGCTCCCTCGCCGAAGCATTCCCGGAAGGCGTTATTACGATAGACGATGCTGCCGTCCTCGCGAGCCACGGCGATCGCGGTGGGGATGTTGTCGAGAAGCGAGAGAGCGAGCTCGTTCATGATGGGATCGTGATTGCTTTCTGGTGCTCGAGTTTTGCCAGGTTGAAGATCGTGGTGAAGTTGTCGAACGGAGTCAGCTTCAGGAGCATCTCCACGGTGATCCTGCCATCGATCAGCGAGATGAGATATCCCTCCTGGGCGGTGAGATTGAATCGGTCGAAGTCGGCGAGGAAGTCGGGGGTGAGCTTCGGAGCCGCCTGGAGTCCCTTCGCACCGGCCAGGAGGTCACGGACGATGGTGGTCCGGACGATCTCGGCATATCCGCGAAGCAGCATGTCGTCCGGATAAGCTCGCCGTGCCTCGACGAGCTTCTCCCACGTCGCCCACGGTCCATTCTGCTTGAGGGAGTGGCCGACGAGCTTCGCCCAGTCGTATTGGGGCCGAGGCGGAGTCACGGGTTGGGCGGCCATGTCCGCCCATTCTAATGTCCTCTCCGGACGAAATCGATACCCGCGCCGTTAGACGTCCGCAGATAGGGGGCAAACGCCCTTGCGCCGGAAGCAAACCGCCTGCTTCTTCGTTTCCGGTATTCTGAGACCGTGACGGAACATCCTGCTCCCCGCCCCCGCCGGCGACTGATCTCGCGCCTCCTCTTTCTTTTCGTGGCGATCGCGCTCGGAATTCCGGGCGGATTTCTGTTCGCGCGGATGATCCACTTCCCGATCGTCGACACCCTGCACACGTATCGCCCGAGCGTGATCACGAGGATTTACGATCGCAACGGAACGGTATTCAACGAGTACTCGATCCAGCGCCGGATCGTCCTCGCAAAGTCCGAGATGTCCCCGCATCTGGTGAACGCGGTTATCGCAACCGAAGATGCGCGTTTCTATCAGCACGGCGGCATCGACCCGAAAGCGATCGTCCGCGCCGGCGTGAAGGACCTGATCGCCCGGAAAAAGGTCGAGGGGGCGTCGACCCTCACTCAGCAGCTCGCCAAACAGGTGTTCCTCACACCCGAGAAGAGCTGGAAGCGCAAGGTCAACGAAGCCTTCCTGGCCGTCGAGATCGAGAAGAGTTTCACGAAAGACCAGATCTTCGAGCTGTATGCGAATCAGGTGAACCTCGGACACGGGGCGTGGGGAGTCGAGTCGGCCGCGCGGATGTATTTCGGAAAGAACGCGATCAATCTGACTCTTCCGGAGGCTGCGACCATCGCGGGACTGATCCGCCGGCCGATGCACTACTCGCCCATGGTCCAGCCTCAAAACGCGGTTTCCCGCAGGAATCACGTCCTGCGGCGGATGCTCGAGGAGCGCTACATTTCTTCGGTCGAGTACCAGGAAGCCCGGACCGCCCCGCTCGTCCTGGGAGCCTACAAGGACGAGACTCCCGCCGTCGGCGCCTACTTTTCGGAAGAAGTCCGCAAGTACGTCGAGAACCACCCGACCCTCACCATCGACGATCTCTACAAGAACGGGATCGAGATCCAGACGACTCTCGACGTCGAGATGCAACAGATCGCCGAGTCGACCATGCGGTCGGGATTGCGGCGTCTCGATCGCGTCCGGGGATTCAGGAAACCAGAGCGGAATCTGGTGGACGAAGAGATCGACCTCGAGGAATTCGAAAGCCCCGACTGGAAGGACGAGCTCCGCGCGGGTGAGGGGTATCCGGCCGTCGTCCTGTCGGTCGACCGGTCCGCGGTGCTCGTCAGGCTCGGAGACCAGCAGCCCGAGATCGGGCCGAAGGGCTGGCAGTGGACCCGGAAGGGTAACCTGACCGATTCGCTGCGACGAGGCGACCTCGTCCTCGTTCGATTCGAGATGGAGGGAGAAGGCGCGGCTGCGACGCGAACCTGGTATCTCGACCAGCTTCCCCGGATCCAGGGTGCGGCCGTGGTGCTGGACGTCAAGACCGGAGAGATCCGGGCCATGGTCGGGGGCTACGATTTCAACCTCTCCAAGTTCAATCGGGCCACCCAGTCCCTCAGGCAGGTCGGATCGGCGTTCAAGCCTTTCGTCTACGGCGCGGCGTTCGAGAACGGCTTCACTCCCGGCGACACGGTCTTTGACGAACCGGTCGAGATTCCGATGGGGCAGGGGAAGACGTACTCGCCGAGGAACTATGGGGGGCAATACACGGGGATCGTCACGATCCAGCGGGCCATCGAGTTGTCGATCAACGTTCCCGCCGTGAAGACCCTCGTAATGGTCGGGCCGGAAAAAGTCATCGATTTCTCCCGAAGGGCGGGCATCACCGCTCCGCTTCCTCCCTATCCTTCACTCGCGCTCGGAGCGGCGGGCATCTCTCCACTCGAGCTGACGGCCGCATTCAACGCTTTCGCGAACGGAGGAATCTGGATCCGGCCGAGGATGATCCAGAGGATCACGGACTCGACCGGGAAAATCCTCGAGCAGCAGTTCCCCGAGTACCAGGAAGCGACCTCGGCGCAGACCGCCTATCTCCTGACCTACACGATGAGCGGCGTGGTCTGGCGCGGTACGGGGTTCAAGGCACGCGTGATTCCCGGACCGGTGGCGGGAAAAACCGGAACCACCAACGGCTACACCGACGCCTGGTTCGTCGGGTATACGCCCGAACTGGCGGTCGGCATCTGGATCGGTTACGACGATCCGTCGAAGTCGCTCGGTGGCGGGCGATCGACCGGTGGCGACCTGGCGCTTCCCATCTGGGTGGAGATGTTCAAGCAGTTCGACGAGAAGAAGCTGCGCGGCGAACCTAAGAAGGAGTTCGAGCGCCCGAACGGAATCGTAATCGTTCCGATGGACCTGAAGACCGGTCGCCTCGGCCAGGGACCTTGCGGCCGGATCGTGATGGAAGCATTCGTCTCGGGTACCGAACCGACCCGTGACTGTAACGACGGGGTGGGAAGCGTCGCGGAACTGCCGTTCTATCTGCAAAGGCCTTTCTACGAGCCCCGCGAGAACGAGCCGGGAATCGCCGCGGACGACCCGGCGGCGCAACCGGGCGATGGGGCGGAAAGTGAGCCTCCGGCTCCGGAAGTCGCAGACGCTCCGGCGGCCGTGGCGCCGCCTCCACCCGCAACCCCGCCGGTAATCCGCGAGCCGGCCACTCCTCCCGTCGTGACGCCTCCGCCGCCCGGCCAGCGTTGAGTCATGAAACAGAACGGCTCCCTCTCGGGAGCCGTTCTCGTTCCGAACATCTTGCGAGGTCAGCGCGCGGGGACGAGGCGCGAGATCACGTCGATGAGCTTTTCGCGCGTGAGAGGCTTGCGCATCCACGCGTCGGCTCCCGAGCCGGGAAACATCTCCTCGAGCGATTTCTCGGGAAGGTCGGAGATCAGAACGATCGGGATTTCCTTCTTGTTTGACTGCGACTTGAGAACTTCGCTGAGGCGGTTGCCCTTGATGCTGGGAAGATTGACATCGAGCAGAATGATGTCGGGTGTGTTGGCCGCGAGCACATGGTTGAACTCGATCCAGCTGGAGGCGGTCAGCACCGTGCTTCCTTCGCGTTCAAGAAGGGCCCGCGCCAGCTTCAGAACGAGCGGGTTGTCGTCGAGCACGAGCACAGTAAGGTTGTTCAGAGAAGCCATCAGTCCTAAACCTCGCGAGGCATTAGTGTTGCCGGAACAGAATGCGTTACCCATGATACATTTTCCCAACCAGATCGCGAAGGACGGGAGAAGAAATGGATCAGACGAATCCGCCGGAACACCCCCAGCCCCTTCCCGGGGGCGTCGAAGGCCCCTCCGGCGAGCCTGCTGCGCCCGTCGCCGGCTCGTATCAGCGGCCCGCTGATTATTATTCGACTCAGGCGCCCCAGCCCGAGAAGAAGTCCGGCTGCCCGAAATGGCTTCTATTCGGTTGCGGCGGCCTCGGCTGTCTCGGACTGATCGTTCTCTTCGTCGGAGGCGCCTGGCTGATGAAGGGCGGCTCGGGCATGCTGGGACAGTTCATCGTCTCCCAGCTGGAGAAGGACGCCGACGAGTGGTTCGAGGCGGAAGTCAGCCCGGAGTCGCGTCAGACCCTGAAGGAAGAGCTGGCCCGGCTCAAGGAGCACATCGGTGAGGGAAGGGTCGACCTGACGGCATTGCAGCCTCTACTCATGGAGATGAATCAGGCCATTCGGGACCAGTCGCTCTCCGCCGAGGAAGTGGACTCGCTCAATGAGGCGCTGCTGGGGATCAACGAGGACGCGGGGGCGGGAACGACCTCGGTCTTCCATCGCGGATTGAACCCGTTCCCGGGAGTGTTTGCGCTGGCTGCATGACCGCGTTCCAGCTCGTTTCTCCGTTTTCTCCCCAGGGCGACCAGATCCAGGCGATTGAGCAGCTGACGGCCGGCATCGAGCAGGGCCGCCGCGACCAGGTTCTCCTCGGCGTGACGGGGTCGGGAAAGACCTTCACCGTCGCCAAGACGATCGAGAGGATCGGCCGGCCGACTCTCGTTCTCTCCCACAACAAGACCCTCGCGGCGCAGCTCTATCAGGAATTCAAGAACTTCTTTCCGGAGAACAGGGTCGAGTACTTCGTCTCCTACTACGACTACTACCAGCCGGAAGCCTACATCCCGCAGACGGATCTCTACATCGAAAAGGAGATGACCAAGAACGAGGAGATCGACAAGCTTCGCCTCGCGGCCACCAAGGCTCTGTTCGAGCGGCGCGACGTCATTCTCGTCGCATCGGTCTCCTGCATCTACGGCATCGGCGACCCCGACCTCTACTTCGGCATGCTCCTCTTCTTCGAGCGGGGCGTGACCAGATCGCTGACTCACTACCTGCGACGGCTCACCGAGCTGCAGTACGAGAGGACACCGTACGATCTGAGTCGAGGCATGTTCCGGGTCCGGGGGGACGTTCTCGAGATCTGGCCGGCGTACGAGGACGACGCCGTCCGCGTCGAGTTCTTCGGCGACGAGATCGACAGGATCACGCGGATCGACCCGGTGACGGGGAAGACCGGCCGCGATTACGACCGCCTCGCGATCTATCCGCGCACGCACTACGTCACCCCGCGCGAGCGGCTCATGACCGCGATGGAGAACATCCGCGCCGAGCTCGACGAGCGCGTCGAGGAGCTTCGCGCTCAGGACCGGCTTCTCGAGGCCCAGCGACTCAGCCAGCGAACCCTGTTCGATCTCGAAATGATGGCCGAGCTTGGATACTGCAACGGAATCGAGAACTACAGCCGCCATCTGAGCGGCCGCGCTCCGGGCGAGCCTCCTCCGACCCTGATCGATTACTTCCCTGAAGACTTCCTGCTCATCGTCGACGAAAGTCACCAGACGATCCCGCAGGTTCGCGCCATGTGGGGGGGCGACCGAGCCAGGAAGCAGACCCTGGTCGATTACGGGTTCCGTCTTCCGAGCGCGATCGACAACCGCCCGCTCTCGTTCGATGAGTTCCAGTCCAAGCTCCACCAGATCATCTATGTCTCCGCCACCCCGGCGGCCTTCGAGCTCGAGAAAACGGGCGGCGAGTTCATCGAACAGGTAATTCGCCCGACGGGACTGCTCGACCCCCAGATCGCCATCCGCCCGGTCAAGGGACAGATCGACGACCTCATCGGCGTCATTCGCGAGCGCTCGGCCATCTCGGAGCGAGTCATGGTGACGACCCTGACGAAGCGGATGGCCGAGGATCTGACGCGCTATCTGATGGAGCTCGGCATCAAGGTCAACTATCTTCACTCCGACGTCGATACACTCGAGAGGATCGCGATCATCCGCGACTTCCGCGTCGGTACCTACGATGTGCTGATCGGCATCAACCTTCTTCGCGAGGGGCTCGACATCCCCGAGTGCTCGTGCGTGGCGATCCTCGACGCCGACAAGGAGGGGTTCCTCCGTTCCAACACGTCGCTGATCCAGACCATGGGCCGGGCGGCGAGAAACCTGAACGGGCTTGCGATTCTCTATGCCGACAGGATCACCGACTCGATGCGCGCGGCTATCGACGAGACCGAGCGCCGTCGCGCGATTCAGCAGGCCTGGAACACCGAGCACGGAATCGAGCCCGCGACGATCATCAAGGCGATCGACTCCGACCTGGTCCGCATGGCGAACCTCGACTACTTCGAGCCGTTCGCGTCGCGGATGTCGAAGAAGAAGGAAGATCTCGTCGCCGACGGCGACATCGACGGGGCGATCGCGCGCCTCTCGAAGGAAATGAAGGAAGCGGCGAAGAACCTGGAATTCGAGCAGGCTGCCGAAATCCGTGACCGGATCCGCGAGCTTCGAGAACTTCGCATCTTCGTCTGAGTTTCCGGAACTTTCGTCACGCCGAGGACGTTTCCTCACGCGTGACCGTCCCCGCAGCCTCGGCCGAAGAGCGACTACGGCGCCTCAAGGACCGCCTGAAGGAGATCCCGACACGACCCGGGGTCTATCTCCACCGCAACGCCAGCGGAGAGGTGATCTACGTCGGCAAGGCGCGCAGCCTTCGAAGCCGCGTCGCCTCCTACCTGGCCGGCCGAGGCGTTCGCGATCCGAAGACCTGGGCGCTGATCTCCGAGATCGAAGGGATCGACTTCGTCGAAACGAACAACGAGCTCGAGGCGATCCTGCTCGAGAACAACCTCATCAAGACCCACCAGCCTCGCTACAACATCCTCCTTCGGGACGACAAGACCTATCCCTACATCAAGGTGACCATGTCCGAAGACTACCCTCGAGTGGTCTTCACGCGCCGCGTGGATCGCCGGAAGGGGGATCTTTACTTCGGCCCCTTTTTCGCGGGAACGGCCCGTAGGATTCTCAAGCTCGTGGGCGACCAGTTCCGGCTACGCAGCTGCGACATCGAGATCGAGTCGGGGAAGGACGCCCTGCCGCGGCCCTGCCTCTATTACGACATGCACCAGTGTCTCGGCCCCTGTCTCGTCGGCCTGACCACGGACGAGCAGTATCGGGAGATGGTCGACGACGTCGTCCTTTTTCTCGGCGGTCGCCGCCGCGAGCTCACCGAGAAACTCAAGGCCCGCATGTATGAGGCTGCGACCCGGGAGCAGTTCGAACTTGCGACCTACTACCGCGACCTGATCCGGACGACCGAGCGGATTCAGTCCGAGCAGCAGGTGGCATCGGCCGGCGGAGAGGCGGTCGACGTCTGGGGGCTGCATCAGGAAGGAGGGGACGTCGCGATCCAGATCTTCGTCCTCCGGGACGGGAACCTGGTGGACCGTCGGGAGCTCTTCTGGGAGAAAGTAGCCGACTATCAACCGTCCTGGTTCCTATCCGAAGTCCTTCAGCGCTATTACCAGGACAACCTCTTCATCCCGGCCGAGGTCCATCTGCCGTTTGCGATCGAGGAGCAGGAGCTGGTCCAGGCCTGGATCGCCTCGCGACGGGAAAAGAAGGCCGTTCTGCGCGTCCCTCAGCGGGGACGCGGGCTCGACCGGCTCGAACTGGCCAACCGCAACGCGCGCCTGGCTCACGAGTCCCGATTCCGCAAGTCGACTCAGGACCGGTTGCAGATCGCCGCCTCGCGGCTCGGGGACGTGATCGGTTTCGAAGGGGCGGAAGTCAGGACGATCGAGTCGTTCGACATCTCCAACTTTCAGGGAACCGACTCGGTCGCCGGGATGGTGGCGTTCGACGGCGGGAAGTTCGACCGGACGAAGTACAGAGTCTTCAACATCCGTTCGGTCGAGGGTGCGGACGATTTCCGATCGATGTCCGAGGCCGTGGGGCGGAGATACCGGAGAGTGGTGGGGGAGGGTCAGAAACTTCCGGACCTGATTCTGATCGACGGCGGGCGTGGCCAGCTCAATGCGGCGCTGGCTGCGCTCATGAAACTGGAGATCGAGAACGTCGCGATTGCCGGTCTCGCGAAACGGGAGGAGGAGATTTATCTCCCGGGACTCGACGAGCCGATCCGTCTTCAGAAGACCGACCCGGCATTGCATCTGCTGCAGATGATCCGCGATGAGACACACCGCTTTGCCGTATCATCACATCGCAGACGAAGAGCGCGGCGCACACTGACGAGCGAACTCGATCAACTCGCAGGAATCGGGGCAAAGAGGCGCAAGCTCCTGCTCGAACATTTCGGCAGCCTCTCGGCAGTTAGGCAGGCTTCGGAAGCCGACCTGGCGAAAGTGCTCGGCCCGCGGGTTGGTCATACCGTCTGGGAACAACTGCACGCGAATTCCTGAAGGGATTCGCAACACTCGTATCGGCGCCCTCAACGGGCTGGGAGGGGGAGAAGGAAGTGATGAAACTCGAAGGCGATCTCCACGACATCGACATCATCCGGCATCTGCTCGAGCTGGCGGAGTCCCGATTCACGGGGGCGATTCGCTTCGAGAACGACGGCATCATCAAGATCCTCTACCTCAAGGAAGGGGACGTTCTCTCCGCGAGCACGAACGACCGAGCCGACAGTGTCGACGAGATCCTGCTTCGCGCGGGAAAAGTCAGCCGAGATCACATCCGTCAGGCCCTCGGAAAGCGGAAGGACAATGAGACTCTCGGCGATGCCCTGCTCGCGCTCGGCTTCATCGCGAAGAAAGAGCTCGTCTGGGCGCGGAGAGTCCAGGCCGTCGGAATCATCCGCTCGATTCGAGACTGGCCCGCAGGCAGCTGGCAGCTCGTCCACGATTACCTTCCCAAGAGGGAAGAGGGGACCCTCTATTACCTCCCGCAGATCATTCTCGAGCTGATCGTCACCGACACCGACCGCGCCTCGGTCGAGCAGCGGCTCGAGGGAGGAGCCCTCGGTTTTTCCAAGACGCCTGCATTCGACGAACGTTATGCGAGGCTCGCCCTCAACGAGGATGCAGACCGGATCGTCTCTGAAATCGACGGAGACCGGACCGCGGCCGAGATCGCCGCGGCCTCTCAACTCGAGACCTTTGCCGTCTACAAGCTCCTGCTCGCTCTCGAGGCGCTCGGGATGGTGAAACGGGACAAACCTCAACCATCACTTGAAGTTCCTATTCTCGCGGCATCCGCGCCCGGCGGGGGTGAAATGGACGAAGATGCGGACATCCGGACTCCCGGCACGGAAGACGATCTTTCCGCTCATTTCGGAGATGAATCGTCCGGCGACCCGATGTCGCTGCCGATCGAGGGGGCGATTCCCGCCGCCACGGTTCCGATCGCATGGGACGGCGACGAAACACCCGAACCTCTCGAGCGGGAGATCGACGCCGATCCTGCAACCCCCACGGCGTCGAACGAGGCCCGCTTCCGTCGTGAATCCTCGAGAAACTCGCTTCTGATGGTCGCCGTTCTGATCGTCGCGATCGGGGTGATTGCCTACTTCGGGTACCGCTGGTGGAACGGGAGAGAGACGAGCGCGGTCGTCGATACCCAACAGGCCGCGTCGGTCGATCAGGTCGTGGAGGAGCCGTCGCTGCCGCCTCCCGCGGATGAGCCGGTACTCGTGACTCTTCCGCCGCCGGACCAGCCTCTCGCCGCGCCGGCTCCCGTCCAGCCGGTGCCGGCATCGCCTGACGCTCCGGTCGCAAGCCCGGCTCCGGTGCAGGCTCCCGCGACCTCCGATCCTCTTCGCGCGCGTTACGACTCGATGGCGCAGGAATTCGCGAGCGCCAACGCCTCGGTCGGATTCACCGTGCAGTTCGAGATCGTCTGCGAGACCGCCTCGGTGACGAAGGCGATTGGGGAGGGGGGCGAGCCGGTCTGGTTCATCCCGATCCGTTTTCGGGATCGCCCTTGTTTCCGGGTATTCTGGGGAAGATACGACACGCGCGAGGCCGCCGAGAGAGCGAAGGGGGAGATCCCGGCGACTCTGCGAGGAAGCGAGCCGGCAATCGTCCGGCCGCGGGAGCTGCTGCGATGATTGAAGGACTCGCATCTCTGATCACTTCCGTCGGACTTGGGATGGGCGCGGGCGTGAACGCCTACGCGACTTTCCTGGTCTTCGGCCTTCTGTCGCGCGTCTATCCGCTGCTGTTTCCGGGCGACCTTCCCGCGTTTTTCGCCTCAACGCCCGTCCTGATCACGGTGGCCGTTCTCTATGCGATCGAGTTCGCCGCCGACAAGTTCCCCGGACTCGATCACGTCTGGGATGCCGTCCACACCTTCATCCGTCCGGCGGCCGGAGCGCTGGTCGCCTTCGCATCGACGACCCCCGAAATGCCGAATGGGGTGGCGATCCTCGCAGCGGTCCTCGGGGGAGGCGCGGCTCTCGGAAGTCACGTCACCAAGTCGGCGGTCCGCGCCACGAGCACTGCGACGACCGGAGGACTCGGCAACCCGGTGCTCTCGGTGGGCGAAGACATCTTCGCGGTCGGGCAGTCACTCCTGGCCGTGTTCCTCCCCTTCGTCTTCCTCGCGCTGATGGCCGGTTTTCTCCTGACGGTGATGTGGTGGCTTCTCCGCCCCCGGCGCGGGCGCATCTGACGGAGACCTCCCGGCATGCGCATGCTGGTGGACGGATCCAACGTGCTGGGAGCCCTGCGGCTCGACCGGGAGGGAGACTCCCCAAAACGAGAGCTCCTCAAACTCTTGGCCGAATACGGCAGGAAGAAGCACCGCCGGATTCTCTGCTTTTTCGACGGCCCCCGCCCCGCCGCGTTCGGCACCCAGCTAGGGCACGTCACCGCTCGATTCCCGGCTCCCAAGTCGGCCGACGACGCCATCGTCGAAGAGGTGGAGAAGCTCGGGAAGGAACCGTTCGAAGTCGTCACGGCCGATCGTGCGCTCGCCGCCCGTTGCCGTCGCCGCAACGTCTCGATTCTCGACTCGGCCACGTTCGCCCGCGAGCTCGAGCGAACCGCTGAAGAAGGGGAGGGGAGCCCCCCGGCAGAGGAGTGGGAATCCTATTTTTCCGATCCCAAAAACAGGAATATATAGAATGTCGGTACGCCGACAATGAATCTAAGTTGTTATAAGGGCTATGGTTAGCGCCGAGATTAATTAGAAGCAGGGGCTAGGGGCTACTGACTAGGGGCTAGGGGCTAGGGGCTAGGGGCTAGGAAGAACAACGGCAACATCAGACCGTCAGCCTGGAGAGCGTCAGCCTGGGATTTTGCCTTTGCCCGTCCTAGTCCCTAGCCCCTAGTCCCTAGCCCCTGTCTTCTTGCAATTCTCCCCACGCTGCTCGCTGTTATCGCCCCCGTGTGAAGTGGATCGGAGGATCGCCGCGGCCGCGAGGCTGGATAACGTCCAGGAGCGGCGACGCTACGGAAAGTGCAACAGAGAATAGACCGCCCCGGTTCGCCGGGGTAAGGGTGAAACGGTGCGGTAAGAGCGCACCGCGCCGCGGGTGACCGTCGGCGGCATGGCAAACCCCCTGCGGAGCAAGACCAAATAGGGAAGCGATGGGGCCGCCCGTCCCCGCTCGAGCTTCCGGGTAGGTTGCTTGATCCCCGCGGCAACGCGCGGGACAGAGGAATGATCTTCACCTCCCTTGACCGGGGGGAACAGAATTCGGCTTACAGATCCACTTCACACCTTTCTTCTCCTCCGATCTGGCGCGGCTTTCGATACACTCCCGCGCCGTGACGACCCGTTCATCTCTTCCGCTCCGCCGCCCCCGCCCGCTCCTCCCCGGGGGAACCATCGCTGTCCTGGCGATCTCCTCCCCCTCGAAGCCCGATCGGATCGAGGCCGCCGCCCGAGTTCTCGAATCGAAGGGATATCGGGTCCGGCTGGCTCCGAATCTCTATGACGTGGAGCGGACCTATCTGGCCGGGCCCGACGCCGTGAGGCTCGGGCTGATCAACGAAGCTCTCAACGACCCTTCCGTCGACGCGATCGTATTCGCGCGCGGCGGCTACGGTGCCATGCGCATCCTCGACGGGATCGACTATGCCGCATTGGAGCGGAATCCCCGCCCCGTCATCGGTTTCAGCGACATCACGGCCCTCCACCAGGCGCTCGCTTCCCGCATCGGCCTCGGCTCGTTCCACGGTCCGATGCTGAATCTGGACTTCTACGAGGGCCTCTCACCTGCCAATGAATCGTGGTTCTTTTCCATGCTCGAAGGAGCGGCCCCCTCAACGCTCGAGATTCATCCCGAGCAGGTCCTCAGTCACGGTCGAGCCGAGGGGATTCTGTTCGGCGGTTGCCTCTCCCTCACGGTGGCTCTGATGGGCACTCCTTGGGACTATTGGGTCGATGACGGGATCTGGTTCTGGGAGGAAGTCGAAGAGCCGGTTTACCGCATCGACCGCATGTTGACCACCCTCAGGCTGTCTGGTAGATTGCAGGGCATCCGCGGAGTGATGATCGGACGATTGAAAGATTGCGGCGACCCGCGTCAACTCGCCGGTCTCCTCCACGAGTTTTTCGCCGACGCCGGTATCCCCGTCATTACCGAGCTTCCTTTCGGTCATCTCGGCGACAATCTTCTCCTGCCGGTCGGCTCGCGCGTCCGGATTGATTCCAAGACCCGGGTGATTGTGTTCCCCGATCCCGCGGTGGAGTTGCCGTTATGAAAGCCGTCTTCAAGTCCACCTCGGGCAACGAGCCTTCCAAAGACTCCGGCCTCGCCATCCCCGCCGGGGAGTTCATCTTCCGCGAGGGCGACCTCGGGACCGAGATGTTCATCATCCAGGAGGGGGAGGTTCACATCACCAAGCGCCTCGGCTCGGAGGATCGCGTTCTCACCCGGCTCGAAAAGGGCGACTTCTTCGGGGAAATGGCTATCCTCGAAAGCGCGCCGCGGAGTGCAGACGCCCTCGCCCATACCGACGTCAAGCTCATTCCCATCAACGGAAGCCGATTCGACGAGATGATCCGGAGAAATCCCGAGATCTCGGTCCGCATCATGCGGAAATACTCTCGACGGATCCGCGAGGCCAACCTCCTGCTACAGAAATTCGCCGGCGGCGATCACATCGATCTCGAGCACCCTCAACTCCCGCCCCCAGCCGAGGTCCCGCAGCGGGCAGCAACCCGCCATCGCATCGTCGACCTCGCGACCGGCAACGCATTCTTTTTCGGGAGAGAAACCGAGACGACGATCGGCCGCATCGATCCGGTCACCGGCATCATGCCGGGAATCGATCTGACCACCGTCGACACGAACCGTTCCGTTTCAAGACGCCACGCCAAGATCGTCAGCCACGCGGGCGAGTGGGCGGTGCTCGAGGAAGTCGGCACCCTCAACGGCACCTTCGTCAACGAGGAGAAGATCCAGACAGGCGTCCCAGTCCCCATACGCCACGGCGACCGGCTCCGCATCGGCCTCGTTCAGATGAAGGTCGTCCTCGAAGACTAGGGGCTGGGGACGGTAGGGGCCGCCTGCGGCGGTCCGGTCCCGCGGAGCGGGACGTCGTAACCGCGTCCCGATCGCAAGAAACCTGTCGCCTGCGGCGACTGGACCCGCGCAGCCGGTCCCTACATCTCCACACAGAGTAGAACTTCTTCTCTTCATCGAAAACCGAGGGAGAATGAGCTCGTGAGCAGCGCGCGTCGCGAGCAGTGGAAGATCGCTCCCGATACTTCGGTGCAGTATCTGAAGGGTGTCGGGGAAGGGCGTGCGGCCCTTCTCGGAGCCGCTGGTTATGCGACGGCGGGCGATCTTCTTTACTGTCTGCCGCTCCGGTACGAGGATCGAAGGCATCCCGTCAGAATCGCCGACATCCGTTCGGTCCGGACACCCGTCCTCCTTCGCGGCCGCATCTCCTCCACGAGTGGGCGTCCGTCGCCGATCCGGCGGGTCCCGGTCTTTCAGGCGGTGCTCGATGACGGCAGCGGCTCGATGCCTCTGGTCTGGTTCAATCAGCCCTGGCTTGCCGAAAAGATCCGGCGCGGCGATCAGCTTGCGGTCTTCGGAGTGCCCGCGATGGGAAGGCGGGGGGAGATCCAGATCGAAAGTCCTGACTGGGAAGTTCTCGACCCCTCGGGAGAGAGTCAGGACGAGGGCGCCATCGTTCCGATCTACCCGAAAATCGCTACGATCCAGCCGCGGGTGATTCGCAGCATTCTGAGCCAGGCGCTCCAGTCTCTCGGGGCGTTGCGGGACCCTCTTCCGGAATCGATCCAGCAGCGTCTCGGCGTGATTCCATTGCCGCAGGCAATTTTTCGCCTCCATTGCCCCGAGGAGATCACCCCGGACCTGATCGACGGAAGCTCGCCCGCTCACCGGCGCCTCGTGCTCCAGGAGTTCTTCGGTTTCCAGCTGGCGCTCCGGCTGCGGAGGCTGCGCGAAGAGAAGGGAAAACGAAAGCCGAGACGAGTGGCCATCACCGATGAGATCCGGACGCGCGCCCGCGAGATCCTCCCTTTCCGTCTGACGCCCGCGCAGAAAAGGGTGGTGGGAGAGATCGCGGCGGATCTGGAAGCGGAGCGCCCCATGTATCGCCTCCTGCAGGGCGACGTCGGGTCGGGGAAGACGATCGTGGCTCTGCTGGCGGCGCTGCTCGTGATCGAGAACGGGTACCAGGCGGCGATCCTCGCGCCGACGGCGATCCTCGCCCAGCAGCACGCGCAGAAAATCCGGGAATTGGTTGATAGTCGCCTACGAGTCGCACTTCTCACCGGAGCGACACCGGCAGCAGAGCGGAAGGCCTTGCTCTCGGCCCTCGAGAAAGGTGAGATCGACCTTCTCGTCGGGACCCATGCGCTTCTCGAAAAACCGGTGGAGTTTCGATCCCTCGCGCTCGCCATCGTCGATGAGCAGCATCGCTTCGGGGTGACGCAGCGGCGCAAGCTCTTCGAGAAGGGAGCGATGACCGACATTCTCGTGATGACGGCGACGCCGATCCCGCGTTCGCTCGCGATCGCCGTCCACGGCGACCTCGAGCTCTCGGTCATTGACGAGCTGCCCCCCGGGCGCCAGCCGGTCCGCACCGTGGTCCGGGGAACGAACCGCCTGACGAAGGTGTGGGAGTTCCTGGCGGACGAGTTGGAGGACGGAGCGCAGGCCTACGTCGTTTACCCGATCATCGAAGAGTCGGACAAGCTGGACCTCAAGCCGCTCGTGGCCGGCGCGGAGTCGGTGAAGAAGGCGTTTCCGAACCGGCGGGTCGGCATCCTCCATGGCCGGATGACGCCGGCGGAGAAGGACGAGACGATGGCGCGATTCAAGGCGGGGGAGATCGACATTCTCGTCTCGACAACGGTCATCGAGGTCGGTATCGACGTGGCGAACGCCTCGGTGATGGTGATTCTGGACGCCGATCGTTTCGGCCTCTCGCAACTCCACCAACTCCGCGGCCGCGTCGGACGCGGGTCGCGCAAGTCGTGGTGCGTGCTGTTGCGCGACGAGTCGTCGTCGGAGAATGCGAAGACACGACTCCGGATGTTCGAGGCGACCACGGATGGATTCGAGGTGGCCGAGAAGGATCTGGAGCTTCGAGGTCCCGGCGACTTTTTCGGCACGAGGCAGTCCGGCGCTCCCGGTTTCCGATTCGGCCACATCCTGCGCGACTTCAGGATGATGGAGCTCGCGCGGGAGGTGGCGATCGAAGCGGCAGAGGGGGGGAGATTCGGCGATGCTGGCGCAATCGTGAAATCGCTGCTAGGGGGAGAGCCTCAGAGAATGCGGGATTAGAGGACAAATAGGACGAATAGGACCTATTGGAGATTATGCGGGTAGGGTCGCGGCTTCCGGGGAAACTCGTCCCCCCCGCCCGTCCTACCTATTCGTCCTATTTGTCCTATTGGTCCTATTTGACTTAAACTCCGCGACCGCGCCCTCCGCCGGACGCAGACCCGACGAAAGGCAGTGTCCCGTTGACTCAGCAGCAGGCAATCGTTCTCAGCGGTCTTCGGCCGACCGGAAGAGTCCACCTCGGCAATTACTTCGGAGCCATCCGGAACTGGGCGCGGCTCCAGGATTCCTACGACTGCCACTACTTCGTTGCCGACTGGCACGCGCTGACGTCCGACTACGCGGATCCTTCCGGCGTCAAAAAAGCGACGTACGAGGCGGTCGCCGACTGGCTGGCTGCCGGACTGGATCCGGAGAAGACCACGATCTTCGTTCAGTCCCAGGTGAAAGAGCACGCCGAGCTCCATCTGCTCCTCTCGATGGTGACGCCCCTCCCCTGGCTCGAGCGCGTGCCCACCTTCAAGGAACAGCAGCAGCAACTGGCGGAGAAGGACCTCAATACCTACGGTTTTCTCGGCTATCCCGTTCTCCAGACGGCGGACGTGATCCTCTATCGGGCTCATTTCGTCCCGGTCGGCGAGGATCAGGCCGCGCATCTCGAGCTGTCCCGCGAGATCGTGCGGCGCTTCAATAATCTCTACGGAGACGTTTTTCCCGAGCCAAAAGCGCTGTTCACCGAGACGCCGAAAGTACCCGGGCTCGACGGAAGGAAGATGTCGAAGTCCTACGGAAACACGATCGGGCTGACGGCCTCGGCCGACGAGATCCGCACGGCGGTGGCGGAGATGTTCACCGATCCCAACAGGGTGAGACGGAAGGACCCCGGGAATCCCGACATCTGCAATCTGTTCCAGTTCCACAAGCTCTTTTCGGATCCGGAGACCATCGAGCGGGTGGACCGGGAGTGCCGCGCAGCGACGATCGGCTGCGTGGACGACAAGAAGCTGCTCGCGGAGATCATGATCGAATGGCTTCGCCCGATCCGGGAGCGGCGTGAGACAATCGACCGCGATCCTTCGTTCGTCTGGGACGTCCTCCGGGAAGGCAACCGGAAAGCGCGCGAGCGCGCCGGAGAGACGATGGAAGCCGTCCGCAAGGCGATGAATCTCGATTTCGACCAGTTCCGCGCATGACCGACCATACCCCGACCCCGCCATTCGAAGAGACGGAGATCCAGCCGGCCGAAGGACCGCTCGACGTCGCGGACGATCTCGAGGAAAGCTACCGGATCACCCTCCCGAGCTTCGAAGGCCCGCTCGACCTGCTCCTGCACCTGATCCGCAAGCACAAGGTGGATGTCTACGACATCCCGATCATGCTGATCACCGAGCAGTACAACGCGCACCTCGACGCGATGCAGGAGCTCGATCTCGACGTCGCCGCCGATTACATCTACATGGCGGCGCTGCTGATCCACATCAAGTCCCGCATGCTGTTGCCCCGGGACGACGAGAGCGAAGGGCAGGATGATCCGCGCGCCGAGCTCGTCGACCGTCTTCTCGAGTACCAGCGCTACAAGGCGGTCGCCGAGAGTTTCGCCGAGCTGGACGTGGTGCGCATGGGAGTCTGGTCGCGACCCGCCACTCCGCCGCCGGGGTCGGACGCCAAAGAAATCGACATGAGCGAGGTCTCGCTCTTCGACCTGATCGACGCCTTCCGCACCGCGCTCAAGCGCTACCGCTACGAGCATCCCGATGCGATGGAGCTCGTGCGAATCACCTACAAGGTCTCCGACAAGATGCGGGAGCTCTACGGCAAGCTGCAGGAGGCGACGCCGGTGAGGCTCCTCTGGTATCTCGAGGGACGCGACCGCGGCGAGCTGGTCGTGATCTTTCTGGCCACGCTCGAGCTGGTCCGGCTCGGCGGCCTCGCGCTCCGGCAGGAATCCGCGTTCAGTGAGATTCTCGTGCACCGCGCTGAGCGGGAGATCGACCCGGCGGCCTTCGACATCTACGACAACTAAGCCGCGATCCGCGGACCTTCAGGAAACCAGAACGCGATGACCATGACACCAGACGAGCTCCGAGCCGCCATCGAAGCGATCCTTTTCGTTTCGGGCGAACCGGTGAAGTTCGAGGAGCTGGCCGAAGCCTTTCCCGACCAGGAGAAGGACGTCCTCGAACAGCAGATCAACGAAATCGAGTCCTCGTTCGCGCAGCGAGAAGGAGGGTTCATCCTCGAGCGCGCAGCAGGAGGATTCCGGTTCTCCACCCGGCCCGACCTCGATCCACACCTGAGAAAGTACTTCTCGCGCAAGAACGAGGGACGCCTCTCGCTCGCCGCGCTGGAGACCATGGCCATGGTCGCCTACCGCCAGCCGATCACCGTCCCGGAGATCAACGACATCCGCGGGGTCAACTCGAGTGGCGTCATCCGGACGCTCCTCGACCGGAAGATGATCAAGATCGCCGGCCGGAAGAACGTCGTCGGCAGCCCGTTCCTCTATCGCACGACCCGGGAGTTTCTCCTTCATTTCGGCCTCGAGAGCATCCAGGACCTCCCGAAGCTCGAGGAGTTCAGCGAGATCCTCGGAGAGAACCTGGCCGACGAGCTCCTGACCTCGATGTCCGAAGAGGACATCCTCGACGCCCCGCCATCCGAGGAAGGGGAGGGACGAGCGCAGGCGATCGAGGCCGGGCTGGATGATTCGAACGATCCAACGTCCGCCCTGGAGGAGGAAACGGAAGACATGCTCAACGGCGAACCGTCCGCTGCGGCTTCCCAAGGCTCCGTCGAAACTTCCTTCGACACGCTCGACGACGACAACGACGACGAGATCGACGATGAAGAGGTCGTGACCGCGAGCGCTCCGGACGAAGACGCGATAGAATCTGACCCGAACGAGCGCAATTGATGGCAGAAGAACGGCTCCAGAAAATCATCGCGCGGGCGGGGCTTGCGTCGAGACGCGAGGCCGAGGAGATGATCCTCGCCGGCCGCATCCGCCTGAATGGCAAGCTCGTCACCGAGCTCGGAACCAAGGCCGACCCCGAACGCGATCACATCAAGCTCGACGGGAAGCTGATCACGCGCTCGGAAGAGCCGCGCTACATTCTTCTCTACAAACCGAAGGAAGTCATGACCACGGTCGACGATCCCGAGGGAAGGAAAACCGTGATGGATCTTCTTCGCGGGGTGCGCGAGCGAGTCTTCCCCGTCGGCCGCCTCGACTACCACTCGGAAGGCCTGATCGTCCTCACCAACGATGGGGAGCTCGCCTACAAGCTTTCCCACCCTTCTCACGGTACGGTCAAGACTTATCACGTCAAGGTCAAGGGCGTTCCCTCCGACCGAATCATCGAGAAGCTCGCCCGAGGCATCGTCCTCGACGGTAAGCGCACGCGCCCAGCAGAGGTCGAGCGCCTTCGGACGACGGGCGCCGGGCGGGATGAGGGGAACTCCTGGTTCGTGATCCGTCTCCAGGAAGGGCGCACACAGCAGATCCGGAAAATGTTTCAGATCGTGGGCCATCCGGTTTCCAAGCTCAAGCGCGTCGCGATCGGATCCCTCCAGGACGGCAGCCTCCAGCCGGGCCAATGGCGGCCGCTCGAGCCGTTCGAGATCCGCCTTCTCCTGAAGGACGAGAAAACCAAACCGCGCAAGGCTCCTCGCGAGAGGGCCGCGGCGAAGAAGCCCTCCGCCCGGAAGACCGCCTCTACCCGTAAGGCGCCAAAGAGTGCGAGCGCTGACAAGCGCCCGGCACGGCCTGCAGCGGCGGCAGAGCCGAAGCGTCCGGCACGCTCCAAGGCGGCGCCCGTATCGAAGCGGACGGCCCGGAACGCGGCGCCCGACACGGCTCGTCCCGCCAGGAAGTCCGCTCCTCGAGAGACGACCCGGAGCACGACGGGGCGAAAGGCTCCGCGCGCGGGCACGAAGAGGCGCGGTTGATGACGGTGACGATCGTCGCCATCGACGGTCCTGCCGGAGTCGGTAAGTCCACCACGAGCCGCCGCGTCGCCGAAATTCTCGAGCTGCCTCACATCGACACGGGGGCGATGTACCGCGCCATGGCGCTCAAGGCGCGTCGAGCCTCCCTCCCGCTCGCGGATGAGGAGCGGCTGGCGGCGCTGGCCTCCGAAACATCCATCGAGCTTCTGGGAAGCGGAACGGCCCAGCGAATTCTGCTGGACGGCGAGGACGTCTCGACCAGCATCCGCACTCCCGAGATGAGCATGGCGGCAAGCCGCATCTCGGCGGTCCCAGCCGTCCGCCGCGTTCTGGTCCGTATGCAACAGGAGATCGGGCGCAGGAGCGGGGGAGTGCTCGAGGGACGCGACATCGGGACGAAGGTCTTCCCGGAAACTCCCCACAAGTTCTTTCTGACCGCGCGCCCCGAGGTGAGGGCGCGCCGACGTGTGCACGACCTGCAGAGCCGCGGCCTGGACCAGCCCCTCGAGCAGGTGCTGCTGGAGATGGAAGTCCGCGACCGGCAGGATTCGACCCGGGCGGATTCCCCTCTTTCCTGGGACGAGAGCTACTCGGTTCTGGACACCTCGGATATGGCGATCGACGAGGTCGTGGAGGCGATCGTGAAGCGGGTGCGGGGAGAGATCCGAGGTCCTTCTTGACTTCGATCCGAACGCGTCGCTAAACTGCATTTCGGCACGTATCAATAGTTTAGCTGACATGGACCCCGCCGGGCCGGCCCCGTTCGGGACGGTCCTTCTCCCGGGTGATCGAGCGATCCCGGGAACCGATCGAACCCTCGGGCCGCGCGTCAGGCGACCGGAAACCGGGAAGCAAACCTTGACGTCGCCGCGTCAGGATCGACAGATCGATCGAGGAAGGATCAGCCCCGAATGCCGCCCAGCGATGAGCGCAAAGACCGGCCGAACGCACCAGCTCGCGGATTGACCGACAGCGATCTGGAGACGGCCGGTATGGATGAGCTTCTCCGGATGTACGACGAGAAGATGGCCGAGATCGCCGAGGGCGATATCGTCAAAGGCCGTATTCTCAAGGTCACCTCCACCGAGGCGATCGTCGACATCGGGTTCAAGTCGGAAGGGATGATTCCGATCGCTGAGGTTACTTCGTACTCCGGCGAGGTCAGGGTCAAACCGGGCGACGAGATCGACGTCTTCATCGAGCGGCTCGAATCGAATACGGGGCACGTGCTCCTCTCCCGCGAGAAGGCCGAGCGGGTCCGCGTCTGGGACGACCTCGAGAAGGCTTACCGCGAAGGAACGCCGGTCACGGGAACGATTCTGGATCGCGTCAAGGGAGGACTCTCCGTCGACGTCGGAGTCAAGGCGTTTCTTCCCGGCTCGCTCGTCGACGTCAGGCCCGTCAAGAACCTGGAGATCTTCAAGGGGAAGGAAAGCACATTCAAGATCATCTCCTTCGACAAGAAGCGAAACAACGTCGTCGTCTCCCGGAAGGCGATCGTCTCGGTCGAGCACGACGAGAAGAAGAAGGAAACGTTCGCTCACCTCGAAGAGGGCAAAGTCGTTCACGGAATCGTGAAGAACATCACCGAGTACGGCGTGTTCGTCGACCTCGGAGGCGTGGACGGGCTTCTCCACATCACCGACATCTCGTGGGGGAGGGTCAATCATCCCTCTGAGTTTTTCAACGTCGCCGACGAGATCGAGGTGATGGTTCTCAAGTTCGACCCCGACGCCGAGCGCGTCTCGCTCGGGTACAAGCAGCGGAATCCGGACCCATGGGCCGACGTCGCCATCCGCTATCCCATCGGCAGCCGGGTGAAGGGGAAGACCGTCTCGCTCACCGATTACGGCGCGTTCGTGGAGCTCGAGGACGGCGTCGAGGGTCTGATCCACATCTCCGAAATGTCGTGGACGCGCCGCGTTCGTCCGTCGAAGATTCTCTCGGTCGGAGAAGAGGTCGAAGCCGTGGTCGCCGACGTCAATGTCCCGAACCGGCGGATCTCTCTCTCGCTGAAGGCTCTCGAACAGAACCCCTGGAACACGATCGAGCAGAGGTACCCGGTCGGCAGCACCGTCTCGGGGCGGGTCCGCAACATCACCGACTTCGGCGCCTTCGTCGAAGTCGAAGAGGGGATCGACGGACTCGTCCACATCTCCGACATGTCGTGGACGCGCAGACTCAAGCACCCGAGCGAAGTCGTGAAGAAGGGCGACCAGGTCACCGCCCGCGTGATCAACGTCGATGGCGAGAATCAGCGTCTCTCACTCTCGATCAAGGAGTTCGTCCCAAACGAGTGGGATGAGTATGCGAAGGTCCACCAGATGGGTGACGAGGTCGAAGGCGAGGTCTCGAAAATCACGGATTTCGGTCTCTTCATACGGCTCTCCGAAGGCGTGGAAGGTCTCGTTCACGTTTCGGAGGTTCCGAAGGAGGGGCGAGTCCGGCTGGATCAGCTCTTCAACGCCGAAGACATGGTCCGCGCCCGGATCATCAAGATCGATCTCACCGAGAAGAAGATCGGTCTGACGATGCGCGACGTCGATCAGACTCCCCGGGAGCCGGAAGAGGCTTCCGCTCCGGCGGATGCCGCCCCTCCTGAGACGGAACCGGTTTCGGTCGAAACACCCGCACCCGGAGAAGACGCTTCGGCGCCAGACGCCGGGGAGGCGTCCGCGCCGGCTGCGCCGCAGGCCTTCACCGATGCGGAAGCCCCAGCCTCCGATAGCGCCGCAACGAAAGAACCGGAGTCCGGAGACCCGGAAAAGCCCCGCTCATGAGCGAAACTACGATCCCATCCCACGAGCCCGATCCGATTCACCCCGGCGAGCCACCTCCTCCGCCGCCGCGAAGCGGCACCGGAAGAGGTCTGTTCTGGGGCATCCTGGGAGGATGCCTCGGCCTGTTCGTCCTGCTGACCGCGCTCGGCGCCATCGCTGCCGTTCTCGGAACTCAGGGCCGCGGGACCGCGCGGGGGGATGCCGCGTTCTGGAAATTCGGAGCCAAGGTCGCGATCGTACCGATCGAGGGTGAGATTTTCGAGGCGCGCGAGACCGTCGATCTGCTCCGGGATTACGCCGAGAACGACTCGGTTCGCGCGATCGTCGTCAGAATCAACAGTCCCGGCGGCGCGATCGTCCCGTCCCAGGAAATCCACGACGAAATCCTGCGGATTCGTGAAGAGACCGGAAAGCCGGTCGTCGCTTCCATGGACAGCCTGGCAGCCTCCGGCGGTTACTACATCGCGGTCGCATGTGAGCCGATCATGGCGAATCCCGGCTCGATCACCGGATCGATCGGAGTGATCGCGCAGTGGTTCAATATGGAGGGGCTGATGCAGTGGGCGCGGCTCCGCCCCGAGACGATCACCAGCGGGGAGATGAAAGACTCCGGATCGCCTTTCAAGCCGATGTCGGACGAGGACCGCATCTACTTTCAGAATCTGATCGACGGCCTCCACTCTCAGTTCGTCGACGCGGTGGCCGAGGGACGGGAAGGAAAGCTGGACCGCGAAAGCGTCGCACAGCTGGCTGATGGACGCGTCTACACCGGGCAGCAGGCGCTTGAGTTGAAGCTCGTGGACCAGCTCGGAACGCTTCACGACGCGGTGATCGTTGCGGCGCGACAGGCCGGCATCAAAGGCGAGCCTCGGACGATCTATCCGCGCGAGCGGACTCCGGGTCTTCTCGATCTTCTGGTCGATGGAAAATCAGCGGGAACCTTCGTCGACACGATTCTGCGCGAGAAGCTCGGGGGCACACGGATACTCTATCGGTGGTATTGACGTGAGGCGCCCGTAGTCGCCGGCTGGCCCGGCGGATGCGGCGCACCTCAAAGGGAGACGAAACGTGGACCATCAGCTGGAAGCCGAGACGCACGAAGGGACCGCCAAGCCGGAGGTGATGACGAAGGCCGAGCTCGTGGACGAGGTATCGCGGGCGATCCAGGTCACCAAGAAGCAGGCCGAGGCGATCGTCAACGTCGTATTCGATTCCATCGTCGATTCCCTCCGGAGCGGCGAGAAGATCGAGCTTCGTGGATTCGGCAGTTTCCGTCTCCGAAGCAGGAAGTCTCGGACCGGGCGCAATCCGAAAACGGGTGAGAAAGTCGAAGTTCCGTCGAAGAAGATCCCATATTTCAAGCCGGGAAAGGAGCTCAAGGAGCTCATCAACGACTCGAAGGACGAGCCGGCCGACGCTGCCGAGTAACTCCCGGTGTATCGACTTTTCACTCCCTGGAGGTTCCCTTACTTGACGGCCCCGAAGACCGAAGCGAGCGGTTGCGTTTTCTGCACCGCAGCCGCGACCACGGACCCAGCGGCCACGCTGACCCTTTTCGTCGACGAGCGGCTCGTGGTCTTGCTGAACCGGTTCCCCTACACCAACGGACATGTGATGGTCGCACCGCGGGCCCACGTATCCCGCCTGTTCGAGAGCGACCCCTCCGCCCTCTCCGCAATCATGCTCGCTGCCGCTGGAGCGCAGCGGATCCTGTCGGAGACCTACCATCCGGACGGGTTCAACATCGGAATGAACTTCGGGGAAGCAGCCGGCGCTGGAATCGCCGACCATTACCACGTTCACGTCGTTCCCCGGTGGAGTGGAGACTCGAACTTCATGAGCGTCACGGCGGAGACACGCATGATCCCGGAGGACCTGGAAGTGACGTGGACCCGCCTTCGGCCGAAATTTGCCGACCTCGAATCGACTTTCTCTTAGCTCGATGGACCTGCGTACCCTGACAGCCGTTGTTTTCGCGTTCCTCGTGCCGGGCGCCGGGCACTTCTACCTCGGCCGGCGCGCGAGAGCCGTGGCCTTTTTCGGCATCGTAATTGTCCTGTTCCTGGTCGGACTCGCGGTCGACGGGAAGCTCTACACGATGGAACCCGGCAAACCGCTCACGTTCCTCGCGACCATCGCCTCGATGGGGCTCGGCCTCCCGTATTTCATCGCCCGCGCCGCCGGTCCTTTCGGTGACGTCATGTCGATCACCTATGAGTACGGAACGGCCTTCGCGCTGACCGCCGGCCTGATGAACATGCTCCTGATCCTCGATTCGTTCGATATCGCGAGGCAGAAGAAAGCATGAGCATTCTCGAAAGCCATGTCGTACTGATGCTGCTCTACTCCATCGCCGCGGCGCTCTTCTTCGCGCTGCTCTGGAAGAATGAGCGATCGGAGCGAATCCGCCTGTTCGTCATCATTTTTTGTTCGCTGTTTCTCGGCGGCATCGCCCTGTCGTGGCTGATGTATCCGTTCCCGATCAGGTGAGGGTTTCTCTCCGGGTGCTGCGGGCCACGCCTGCGCTGCTCTATCTCGCTTTCATATGGCTCGTATCGGCTCGGCCCGGAGACAGCCTCCCGACGCGGGTCGACGACCGCATCGCCCACTTCGGTGAGTATTTTCTTCTCATGCTTCTCGTCATGTTCGCACTCACGGCGTTCGATCCCGTTCGCATTCAGCCGCGAACCCTACTCGCGGCGGGCGGATTTTCGTTCGCCTGGGCGATTCTCGATGAAGTACATCAGTCTTTCGTGCCCGGGCGCTTCCCTTCGGTGAAAGACGTCGCGTTCGACCTCGTGGGAATCGCCGCTGCCGCCGCGCTCATGGCCTTCCTCGCGACGCGGGACCGGAGGCGCGCGTGAAGCTCTGCGTCGTGGCGGGGGAGGCTTCCGGCGACCTTCACGCTTCGGAGGTGGTCCGGGAGATCCGGAAGGAAGTTCCCGCGCTCGAGCTCTTCGGCATCGGCAGCCGGCGACTCATCGCCGAGGGGCTCACTCCGATCCGCGATTCCAGCGAGCTGGCGATCGTGGGGCTGTTCAATGTGCTGCGCCACCTCCCGATGTTTCGCCGCGCCTTCGCCGATCTCATCAGCGCGATCCGGAGGGAGAAGCCCGATGGCGTCCTGCTCGTCGACTATCCCGACTTCAATTTGCGCGTCGCGAGGGAATGCAGGAAGCTCGGGATCCCCGTCTTCTACTACATCTCGCCGCAGGTCTGGGCCTGGCGAAAGGGACGCGTCGGCCAGATCGCCAGGCGCGTCGACCACATGTTCGTCATCTTTCCGTTCGAGGAAGAGCTCTATGCCGCCCGGCAGGTGCCCGTGACGTACGTCGGGCATCCCCTGGCGGAACAGCTCGCGAAGCTGGCTCCGAGGAGCGACGATCCTCCACGTGAGCCGTACCGGATCGCGATTCTTCCCGGAAGCCGGAGAATGGAGATCGAATCACTGCTGCCGGCAATGCTCGACGCGGTCGACGAGCTTGCGCGTGAGACGACGGTCGCAGCGACGTTGCTCCTGGCTCCGACGATCGATCGAAACAGCGTCGAACGGCATCTGGCGGGGCGCCCGGCTCCGCCCGAGATCATCGCATCGGGAAGGATGGAGTCTCTTCGGCATGCTGATGCCGCCATCTGTTCCTCGGGCACCGCGGCACTGGAGTGCGCGGTTCTCGGCGTCCCTCCCGTGATCGTCTATCGCCTGAGCCCGATGACCTATGCGCTCGCGCGGTTCCTGGTCCGCCTTCCCAACTTCTCGCTCGTGAACATCGTGGCGGGAAAAAAGGTCGTTCCGGAGCTGATGCAGAGCGAGGTGACGGGGCCGCGGATCGCCCGGGAACTGGCCCTCCTTCTCGAGCCGACGCGCTGGGCCGAAACGAGGACCGAGCTTGCACAGGTACGCGCCGCTCTCGGAGGGCCGGGGGCGGCCCGCCGGACCGCGCATAAAATCGTTACACTGATCCGCCGGCCGGCCGGTGAGGCCTGACCCCGAGACGATGTCCACGCTCCGCCGACTATTCAGCCACGTTCTCCCGTACAAGCTATGGGCCGGCATCGCCCTGCTCAGCATGCTCACCGTGGCCGGGACGACCGGGGCGATCATCGTCCTGATCCAGCCGCTCTTCGACGAGGTTCTGACCCGCGACCCCGCGAGCACGATGGACGCTCGCGCGGTGGTCGCCGGCCCGGACGGCGCCCCGGTTCCGGGCGCGCGAATCTCGGTCGGCGCCCGGCCGGACGTGGTGGTCACCGACGAAGCAGGCGGCTTCGACGTTCAGCCGCTGGCTGCGAGCGCTTCGCGCAAGGAGAAAGCCAAGAACGCCCTGATCGATCAACTGCTCAAGCGGGACGAGCCGGAGGGGGAGCGCGGAGCCCTCATCAACTGGTTCGACCGCGCCACCCGCGAGGTGCGGGTCTGGTGGGAGGAGAACCAGAGCGACCGCTGGCAGCTGATCCTCGCGATCCTGTTCTTCGTGTTCGTGGTCCGCGCCCTCAGCTCGTTTTTCTCCGAGTATTCGTTTCAAAAGGTCGGGCTCTCGACCGTGCGGGATCTGCGCAACAAGCTGTACGAGAGCATCATCCAGCAGAGCAACCGTTTCTTCGCGAAGCGCTCGACCGGGGAGCTCGTCAGCCGGATCGTATCCGACGTCGAGCAGGTCCAGGCCGCCGTGTCGATCCGCGTGGGAGACCTGTTTCAGGAGTCGGTGAACCTTCTCGTGATCGGCGTCGTGATTCTGCTGATCAATACCGAGCTGGCATTCTTCACCTTCATCATCGCGCCGCTGATCGTCTACCCGGTCGTCCAGTTCGGGAAGCGCCTCCGGAAGGCGACCCGCGTGTCCCAGGAACGGATGGCGGATATCGCGACGATTCTCGAAGAGACGATCAAGGGCGTGCGCATCGTCAAGGCCTTCTCGATGGAGAATTTCGAGATCGGCCGGTTTCGCGAGGCCACGCGGCGTCACCTCCAGATCAATCTGAAGGCCCAGCGGATCCAGGCGATCACTTCCCCGGTGATGGAGCTGCTCGCCGGGGTCTGCATGGTGTTGCTGTTCGGCTACGCCGCCCTCCGCATTCGCGCCGACGCACTCTCGCTCGGCCAGTTCATGAGCTTCCTGATTGCTCTCGCGGGCATGTACGCCCCGATCAAGCGACCGCCCGGTGCTTTCGGGCGCCGACTTCGAAGTCAGGCCGGGGGAGCTGGTCGCCATCGTGGGAGGGAGCGGTGCTGGGAAATCGACCCTCGTCAATCTGCTGCCGCGCTTCTACGATGTCAGCGAGGGCTCGGTGAAGATCGACGGACACGACGTCCGGGATCTGACGCTCGCTTCTCTTCGGGGGATGATCGGATTCGTCACCCAGGAGACCATCCTCTTCAACGACACGGTCCGGAACAACATCGCGTACGGCCGGGCCGACATTTCGAACGAGC
>JBHEPS010000119.1:0-7484 GCA_046260175.1 Thermoanaerobaculia bacterium | reverse complement strand
GGGGTTCTTCGTCTGCCCTCCCCTGCCGCTCCAGCCGCTCGTCGATTTCGTGCTGCGGAAGTTGGCCCACTCGGAGAGATTGGTCTTGCCGAGGAGGATGGCGCCGGCTTCGCGGAGCCTGGCGACGATGAAGGCGTCGTGCGCGGCGCGGTGCCCGAGGAGCGCGAGCGAGCCGGCGGTGGTCATCATGGAGTCGCCGGAGGCGATGTTGTCCTTGACCATGACGGGGATGCCGTGGAGCGGGCCGCGGACTTTGCCGGCCTTGCGCTCTTCGTCGAGGGCGCGCGCGATGGCGATCGCGTCGGGGTTGAGCTCGAGGACGGAGTTGAGTCCGATCGGGCCGCGCGGGTCGTCGATGAGGGCGATGCGGTCGAGATAGAGCCGGGTGATCTCCTCGGCGGTCCAGCGGCCCTCGGTCATGGCGGCTTGGAGGTCGGAAATCGTGGCTTCGTCGAGGGTGCCAGGGGAGGGGCGAGGGATGAGGGGCGAGGGGCGAGGGAGCTTGCGCCGGAGACTAGATCCCTCGCCTGGAGTACTTCGTGGCACTTCATTATCCGGTTCATCGCGATGCTTTCCTCTTCGCGCGGAGCGACTCGCCCCTCGTCCCTCGCCCCTCGCCCCTCGCCCCTGCTTCTGGATGACATCGCCCCCTCCTCGCGTTACCTTGTCACCATGAAACGCCTCGTCATCGACATCGAGACCGTCGGCATTCCCTGGGAAGAGCACGATCCCTACGTTCGCGAGTACCTGATCAAGGGTAAGAGCGAGGCGGAAGCCGAAGAAGAGAAGCGCCGCGGCGCGCTTTCCCCCTTTACCGGGCGCATCGTGGCCATCGGCGTGGTCAACGCCGACGACGGCCGGCAGTGCGCGCTCTTCGAAGTGCCGGGGCAGAACGAGATCGTCACCCGGCGCGAGGGAAACCGCACCTTCATCAGCGGCAGCGAGGAACTGATCCTCGGAAAATTCTGGGAGTTCCTCGGCGCGCGCGACCGGTTCATCTCCTTCAACGGCCGCCAGTTCGACGGCCCGTTCCTGATGATCCGCTCGGCCATCCACGGCATCACACCCAAGCGCGACCTCGTCGGCTATCGCTACAGCTTCCACCCGAACTGCGACCTTCGCGAGGCGTTGAACTTCTGGGGGTCGGTCAACTCCCGCCAGTACCGGTTCAACCTCGACCTCGCCTGTAAGACGTTCGGCATCCAGAGCTCGAAGACCGATGGGATGGACGGCCGCGCGGTCGACACGCTTTATCGCGAGGGAAAGTACGAGGAGATCGCCGCTTACTGTCTGGAGGACGTGCGCGCGACGGCGGAGCTGTACCACAAGCTCGCGTCCACGCTCCTTTGCTTCGAGTCGTCGTTCCGTCAGTCCGAGCCCGCCTCCTCGCGCAAACAGCAGGCCGAGGCGTCGGGCCTCTCCCCCTCTTCCGAGCAGTCGTTCATCGACTCGCTCGAGGAAGGTTCGGAAGTGCTCGCGAGCTCGATGGAGCGGCTCGACCTGGCCACCTCCGAAGGGCGCGCCGTGTTCGAGCATCATCAGACGCGTGTGCTCGGCAAGCTCCTCGAAGCCGACGATGACGAGCCGATTCCGATGCCCCCCACGAATGAGAAGTAAAGGCGGATCCGCAGCTCCGACAAATCCGTCGGAATCGAATCGATGAAATGCTTTCGCGGAAGGATCTTCACGCTCACCGGGAATCCGTTCGACGACCCGGGGGCGTGGACTCTGCTCGAAGACGGCTGCCTTGCTGTCGAGGAGGGGCGGATCGTCTCGGCCGGCCCGTGGACGGATCGCCCAGCCGATGGTGAGGTCGTCGAATTCGGCAACGGAAAGCTGATCGTCCCCGGATTCGTCGATCTTCACCTCCACGCGCCGCAGCTCGAGATGATCGGTTCGTACGGAGGCCACCTACTCGAGTGGCTCGAGCGATACACCTTTCCCACCGAAGCGAGATTCGCGAGCGCGACGCACGCCGCAAGGGTGTCGCGCTCGTTCTTCGACGAGCTGTATCGCCACGGCACGCTGACCGCGCTGATCTTTTCGACGATCCATGCAGAGGCGACCGACATCCTCTTTTCGGAAGCGGAGCGAAGAGATTTTCGCGCGGTGCTCGGGAAGACGATGATGGACCGGAACGCTCCCGCGGCGCTGCTCGAGGATCCGCGCCGCTCGTATGAGCAGAGCAGGGAGCTCGCGCGGAAATGGATCGGCCGCGGAAAGATCGGCTACGCGATCACACCGCGGTTCGCGCCGACCTCGTCTCCCGAGCTTCTCGAGCTTGCGGGAGAGCTCGCGGCGGAGTTTCCCGCGGCATGGTTGCACACCCACATCTCCGAGAACCTCTCCGAGGTCGCCTGGGTCCGTGAGCTCTTCCCCGGCATCGACAGTTACGCCGGAGTCTACGACCGCTTCGGCCTCCTCGGCCCACGCACCGTCCTCGCGCACGGCGTCCATCTCTCCGATGCGGAGCTCGACCTCCTCGTCGAGCGCGGCGTGCGACTCGCCCACTGCCCCAATTCGAATCTCTTTCTCGGGAGCGGCCTCTTTCCGATGCAGCGGGTGCGCGCACGGGGCATCCCCTTCGGGCTCGGTACCGACATCGGCGCGGGAACGACGCTCTCGATGTTCACCGTCATGGCGGACGCCTACAAGGTCCAGCAGGTTCTCGGCAACGTCCTCAACCCGATCCAGCTCTGGTACCTGGCGACGCTGGCGGGAGCCGAGGCCCTCGGGCTCGAATCGGAAACCGGCAGCCTCGAACCCGGCAAGGCCGCCGACTTCCTCGTGATCGACCTCGCCGCGACCCCCCTTCTCGAGAAAAGAGCCGCCGGAGTGACGAGGGTCGAGGAGCTCCTCGCCGCACTGATCTTCCTCGGCGACGACCGCGCGATCGGGGAGTGCTGGGTGGGCGGAACGAGGGTGTGGAGCAGGGGCGAGGGGTGAGAGACGAGGAAAGTCAGAAGTCAGAAGGCAGAAGGCAGAAGTAAGGGCTACGGCAACCCCTCTCCGTCATTCGAGGGGCCCGCGAGGAGCCAGGCGGTTCGCCGCCCGCCCCGGCCTTTGCTCTTGCCTTTACTTCTGCCTTCTGCCTTCTGCCTTCGCCCTTTCTTCTGGCTTCTGGCTTCTGGTTTCTGGCTTGCCTTTCCCTGACCCCTAGCCCCTAGCCCCTGCCTTTTTCTGGCGCAACCTTTGCGGCCTCGCCGAGTCGAAGAACTGGAGGAACCATGAATCCCATGCGCAACCGCATTTACCTGAGCCTGCTTGTCGCGATGCTGATCTCAGTCGGGCTTTTCGCCCAGACCGGCACCTGGCAATCGCCCCGTGACATCGACCTGAACGAGCGGGGAGAGCTCACCGGCGAGGTCGTCTCGCTCAGCGGTGACTCGTTCGAGGTGCGCCCCGACGCCGGGGTCACAAACGTCATTCGGGTCTTCTCCAGTTCCTCCACCCGCTATCGCGGACTCGGCACCAACCCGGCCGCGACTCAGCTCGGCAGCGCTGGCCTGACCCAGCTTGGGATCGGTGACCGCATCCGGGTGACCGGCATCGGCAGCAACGCCCAAACAGTCCGCGCCGAGTTCGTCCAGCTCCTCGGGCGCGCGGTCACTTCCGCTCCGGCTACCACCACGACCCCTGCGAGCACCATCCTCGTCGTTGAGGGAGTCATCGACGACATCCTTCTCTCGGACCAGAGCTTCGTACTTCGCGGCGACACTGGGGAGACCTGGAAAATCGTCGGAACTCGTGAGACCCCAGTGGTCTTCGAAGGATCGACGTATCAGCTCGGCAACCTCGAGCGGGGCGACCGGGTTCGCGTGGATGTGGACCGCCGGCTCGCGAGCGGCGAGCTCCGTGCCTCCAGGATCGAGGTTCTCGAAGACTCGACTCCGGATGGCGAGACACCGTCGATCCTCTCGAACAACTACCTCACCGGCAGAGTCGGACGGATCGAATCGCGGGGTAATCGCTTCGTCTTCCGCAGCGATCGCGCCGGGGAGATCCTGATCGAGGCCGGACGAGCGGTCGACGCCAAGGGTGAGCCCTTCAGAACCGCGAACATCCAGGTCGGCGATCGCCTCCGGATCTGGGGCGAGTACACCGCCGATCAGCGGTTCCGCGCAGACCGCGTCGAGGTCGGAACCGCCGCGGATGCAACCGCTTCCGATCAACTCAAAGATCGCGGCCAGGAGCCGTACCTCGGTTTCTCCACCGTGATCCTCTCCGGGACCGTGGAGAAAAACCCTCCCAACGAGGACAAGATCACCATTCACAACCGCAACGAGCGACGGGACCTCGAGATCACGGTCGACGAAGAATTCATCGTTCTCCGCCCCGACGACACGTTCATCCGCGCCTCGCAACTCCGCCAGGGCGACAACGTCGTGATCAAGGCCTTCCGCGACCCGCGCGGCGAATACATCGCCCAGACCATCCGGCTGCAGGCAAGATAGAAGCAAGCCAGAAGTCAGAAGTCAGAAGTCAGAAGTCAGAAGGCAGAAGTAAGAGCAACGGCAAAAACCACCGTCATCCTGAGGGAGCGCCGCGGGGATGAGTCGCTTCACGCAGTCCGCGAGCGCGACCGAAGGATCTCAAAATGGCAGGATGCCGCCACTTGCGCGTTCCCCGCACTGCCAACGCGATCCTGGCATTTGGAGATCCTTCGGTCGCGCCCACCGGCGGCCTGACGACCCCGAGTCTCAGCGGCGCTCCCTCAGGATGACAGGGGCCTTCTGCCTCCTGGTAGGAATTATTTGAAGTAAGTTCAGGTCTATAAAGACATGGCTGCGCGATATGAAGATCTGCTTCCGGGTGTCGAAGGGCCGGGGCTTCGTGGGGTCCGCGCCGAGGAGATCCGCAAGGAGCTCGAGCGCGCACGAACTCGCGCCGCCGTGGAAGATCTGCTCGACTGCGCGGTCCTTATCGTCGTCAACCTGACATTCCTTCTCTGGCCGAATGCGCAGATCCCCTTTCTCGGCCGGGACGTGACGCTCGTCGTCCTTATGGCGGTCAACGCCTTCACGGTTGTGAACTACGTTCGCACCCGCCTCTATCCGGGATGGAAGGCGGCGCGGATCGCCCGTTCCTGGTCTGTGGACGAGAAGAAGCGAGTCCGGACGACGCGCTCGGCGAAAGCCGCCTGATCTCCGCTCAGACGGACGAGGCGACTTCCGGGGTGCTCCGCTTCTTCCGCAACGCGAACCTCTGCAGCAGCACGGCGACGACCGCAAGAGAGATCGCGAGGCCTACGAACGAGGCGACGCGATAGAGGCCTCCCAGCCGGCTCAGGTCGTGGAGGAATCCCTTGAACACGGTCACCGAGAGAAGCGCGATCGCGGCGATCCTTGCTCCGCGCACGTCGAGGATGATTCCAGCCACGAGAAGCCCGATCGCGAAGATCGCCCATCCAAGCGTGTACGTCAGCTCCTGCGCCAGACTCGATCGGAAGAAATCGAACGTCAGCGTCTGCCCCGTCGAGTAGAAGTCGGCGATCTCGATGTTCAGCAGAAGGAAGAGCAGAAGCGTCGCGGCCCCGTTCAGGAGCGGGCGAAGCGCCTTGAGTGGATGATTCTTCTCGACGTAGCGCCAGAGGCTTCCCCCCACGAACATCGCCGCCGCCGCGACGAGATAGGTGTAGAGATACCAGTTGAGCACCGGTGATCCGCTGCGCTCGTGATAGTCGAAGACACTCGGGTTCAGGACGAGCCGGACGAAGACGGCTGCGAAGAGCCCCGCCGACCAGAACGGAAGATTGCGGTGGGGGATCCTCGTGTAGAGCCAGGCGAGAGCGGCCGCTTCGAGGGCCCATCCGAGAGTCAGCCACTCGTTGTCGAGCTGCAGCGGAATCGCGACCGTCACATACGCGAGAACGGTGCCGGCAAGAAGAGCGCGGGTGGAGAGGTTTCCCGGCTCTCCCTCTTCGCGTTGCGGGACGCGCGTGAGGAGCAGCAGCAGGGTCGCCGCAATCGCGAGCGGAACAATTCCGATGATGCCCTCGAGACCCGAGACGACAAAGGCATCCCTGATGAGGAAGAAGAACGGAACGCTGGCCGCCGCCGCGACGAGTTGTGCCCGATGCTCGCGCGCGCTGCGCAGCGCGAAGTAGAAGCCGTAGAGCGTGAACGTCAGGAAGTGCAGTGACGCGACGACGAGCACCGCCGGGTGGTTCGCGGGCAACTCGCCGGCCCCGCGAAAAATAAAGAGGCCCAGCGCACTGGCCGCAACGGTGAGAAGCGCCGCCGCATGCCACCGCGCGAGAGCGGCGAGGATCGCGAGAACGATTGCCGGAACGGCGAGAAGCAGCGCGAGAACCGGTGTGGAGAGCGTCCGTGGCGCAGCGATCGCCGCGCCGGCCATCAGCATCAGGGTCAACGTCGGGACGAAAGCGATCGCAAGCCATCCGTTGACCTCGACGTCGTCGAATGCGTGGCTCTCGCCCGCGGGAGCGAGGAGTCGTCTCGCCAGAAGCATTGCCCCGATCGCGAGAACGGCGAGGCCGGCGGCTGCGAGAAGCGGCCCGGTCATCGAGTTGGTCCTGAACCGCGTCACCTCCCAGGCCACGAGAACCGCGAGCGCGGCGACGACTCCCGAGCCGTGAAGCGACAGGCGGCGGAAGTGAAAGGCCGCAATGGTGAACGCGACCGTGACGATCGCGAGGGCGGGCAGCACCGCGCGAAGAGGCGACGGAAGCTCGGGGTTCACGACCGCGGCGAAGAGGAAGAGATAGGCGCCGATCGCGAAGTAAGCGTTCTCGATTGTCGCCGGGGCGGCGGAGCCCGCCGTCTTCCGCTCGCGCCACCGGCCAACCGCCGCCGTGGCGAGCGCGCCGATTCCGACCGCGGATGCCAGCGCGATGGTCGACTCCAGCAGGTCGTGCGCGGGGCGTTGAAGAAGGATTACGGCGAGCAGAAAGAATGCGAGAGCGGTCGCGGCGCGGTAGAGAAGCGGGAGCCGGGCGCGAACGCTTTCCGCCGCCGCGGCGACGAGAAGCAGCAGCAAGAGAGTCGCGAGGGCCGGGAAAGCCGCCTCGACCAGCCGGCCGCGCACGAGAAAGAGCGCCAGCACGAAGGAGCCGAGGATGAGCCAGGGAGAATGCGCGCTCGCATCAATCCTTCCGCTGCGGCGCGCGACGGCGCCGATCACGAGGACGAGAAGCGCGAACGCGCCGTACAGAATCGCTCCCTCCGCGACGTTCGACGCCTCCAGATGCTCCGCGCTCCAGAAGGCCTGCGCGACGAGCAGCGCGACCGCGGCCGTCGAGAAGTCGAGCGCCCGTCCGCTCATGTGAGCCGAGATCGCGCACGCCACGAAGAGAATCCCGAGGACCGTGAAAAGAAGGAGTGGCGAGCGCGTGTCCGGCTCGCGGACGATCAGCGCCGAGAACGTGAAAAGCAGCAACGGCGCGACGATCGTGCTTCGCGAGAACATTTGGTTCGATCCAAATCTCTTCAGAAGCAGCGGGCCGAAAGCGAACAGAGCCACGA
>JBHEPS010000118.1:0-7498 GCA_046260175.1 Thermoanaerobaculia bacterium | reverse complement strand
GGTCTAGGGGTCGGCGGATCGTAACGGCGGCGTAGGGGCGGCCTGCGGCCGCCCGGACCTTCAACCCTGCAGAATCGCCATTCGGGCACCTTGTTAGGGGGCAGCCGCCTCCGCTCGGACTCCAGGCCTCGGCTCGCTTCATGAAACGAAATTCCGGAGTCGCGTGATGCGTTAATTTGAGTGTTTCGTTGTTAGATTCTGGTCCATCTGCAAGAATCGCTGGCGGCCGCATTGAGCCGGGCACATGAGGTAAGAAATTGAACATCAACAAGTTAACCGTCAAAGCACAGGAAGCCGTCGTCGAAGCGCAGGAGCTCGCGCGGGAGTCCGGGCATGCCGAATTCACGCCCGAGCACCTTCTCGTCTCCCTGGTCCGGCAGGAAGGGGGCGTGGTCGGGCCGATCCTCAACAAGCTCGGCGTCAACCCCGGGCAGGTCGAGATGGAGCTCGTCGGGGAACTGGCGAAGCGCTCGAAGGTCGGCGGCTCGAACGCCGAGCCGCTCACGTCCTCGGCGATGCGCGGCGTATTCGACGCCGCGTTCGCGTCGGCCGCCGATTTCAAGGATGAGTTCGTATCGACCGAGCACCTCCTCATCGGCATCGCCGAGACGAAGGGGACGAGCGCGCAGGAGATCCTCCGGAGGCACGGCATCTCCCGCGACGGGCTCCTCAAGGCCCTCCAGGGCGTCCGCGGCTCGCATCGGGTTACCGACCAGAATCCGGAAGAGAAGTATCAGGCGCTCGAGCGCTACGCGCGCGACCTCACGGAGGCGGCGCGGCGAGGAAAGCTGGACCCCGTGATCGGTCGCGACGAGGAGATCCGGCGCGTCATCCAGGTCCTCTCGCGCCGCACGAAGAACAATCCCGTCCTGATCGGCGAGCCGGGTGTCGGTAAGACCGCCATCGTCGAAGGCCTCGCCCGCCGCATCGTCGAGGGCGACGTTCCCGACGGTCTCAAAGACAAACGCGTCGTCTCACTCGACCTCGGTGCTCTGATCGCCGGCGCGAAATACCGCGGCGAGTTCGAGGACCGTCTCAAGGCGGTGATCAAGGAAGTGCAGGAGTCGGACGGGACGGTCGTCCTGTTCATCGACGAGCTCCACACGCTCGTCGGCGCGGGAGCGGCCGAAGGGGCGATGGACGCGTCGAACCTGCTCAAGCCGGCGCTCGCGCGGGGCGAGCTTCGCGCGGTGGGCGCGACGACGCTGAACGAATACCAGAAATACATCGAGAAGGATGCCGCGCTCGAGCGCCGGTTCCAGCCGGTCTTCGTTGGCGAGCCGTCGGTCGAGGACACGATCGCGATCCTCCGCGGTTTGAAGGAGAGGTACGAGATCCATCACGGGGTCAAGATCCAGGACTCCGCGATCGTCTCGGCGGCGATGCTCTCGGACCGCTACATCGCGGACCGCTTTCTTCCGGACAAGGCGATCGACCTGATCGACGAGGCCGCCTCCCGTCTCCGGATCGAGCTGACGTCGATGCCGCAGGAGATCGACGACCTTCAGCGGCGCATGACGCAGCTTCAGATTGAGCAGCAGGCGCTCTCGAAGGAAGAGACGCCGTCGGCGCGGGAGCGCCTCGCGTCAATCGAGTCGGAGATCGCCGGACTGCGCGAGACGATGTCGGGCCTCAAGGCACAGTGGGAGAGCGAGAAGGGAGCGATCGCCCGGAGCACGACGGTCAAGAAGGAGATCGAGAACGCGCGCGAGTCGGCGAATCGCGCCGAGCGCGAGGGCGACCTGACGAAGGCCGCCGAGCTCCGGTACGGCACGATGCCGCAGCTCAACCGCGATCTCGAAGAAGCGTCCGCGCGGCTCGCCGAGATGCAGATGAGCGGCGGCCTGCTCAAGGAGGAGGTCACCGACGAGGACATCGCGGAGATCGTCTCGCGGTGGACCGGAATCCCGGTCACCCGGATGATGGAATCGGAGATCCAGAAGCTCGTCCGGATGGAGGAGCGCCTTCGGCTCCGCGTCATCGGCCAGGAGGAGGCGGTCACCGCCGTCTCGAACGCCGTGCGGCGCTCGCGCGCTGGCCTTCAGGACCCGAACCGCCCGATCGGCTCGTTCATCTTCATGGGTCCGACCGGAGTCGGGAAGACCGAGCTCGCCCGCGCGCTCGCCGAGTTCCTCTTCGACGACGAGAACGCCATGGTCCGCATCGACATGTCGGAGTACATGGAGCGGCACGCCGTCGCCCGGCTGATCGGCGCGCCTCCCGGCTACGTCGGCTACGAGGAGGGAGGCCAGCTCACCGAAGCGATCCGCCGGCGGCCCTACGCGGTGCTCCTCTTCGACGAGATCGAGAAGGCTCATCCCGAGGTTTTCAACATCATGCTGCAGATCCTCGACGACGGGCGGCTCACCGACTCGAAGGGACGGACGGTCGACTTCAAGAACACCGTGATCATCATGACCTCGAACGTCGGCTCGCAGTACATCCACGAGTTCCAGCAATCGGTGAAGTCTCCGGCGCAGGAAGAGGAAATGAAGCGGAAGGTCGAGGAGGAACTGCACCGGCAGTTCCGGCCTGAGTTCCTCAACCGGGTCGACGACGTGATCATCTTCCACGCTCTCACGCTCGAGCAGATCAAGCGAATCGTTGAGATCCAGCTGCGGAGGCTCGTCCGGATGGTCGAGCAGCGGAACCTGAAGATCGAGGTCAGCGAGCCGGCGAAGGAAGCGCTCGCCCGGGAGGGGTTCGATCCGGCATTCGGCGCGCGGCCGCTCAAGCGGGCCCTCCAGAAGCTGGTCATCGACCCGCTCGCCATCCGGATCCTCGAAGGGAAGTTCGCGCCGGGAGAGACGGTGTTCGTCAACGCCGCGCCGGGCGGCGGCGTCGAGCTGGCCAAGGAGCCGGAAGCGACAACGGTACATTGAAGTAGGAAGTAGGAAGTAGGAAGTAGCGCGCGGGAGTGGGATGTTTGGCCCGTTCTGCGCAAGACCGATGGCAGAGACGATCCGATGAGCTGTGACCTCAACCCCTCCGCCCTCCCCCGCGTGTTTCGCTGCGACGAGTGCGGCTTTCTCTTCGAGGAAGGGATCGCCGATGCGACGCGGGAGGGAGAGGTTCGCTGCCCGCAATGCGGGCTCTCGAACGTGCGCGAGGTGAATGCGCTCGAGGTCGAGGACTTCGTCCTCCGGCAGGGAATGAAGTTCCGCTGAGGGATCGACCGCTAGCGCCGCAGGTTGCGGCGCGAGGGGTAATGTCTGGGCTGAGGCGAATTTCTCGTATGTCCTCCGAGCGTAGCGAGGGATCTGGGCGGGGGACGGAGAAGACGCGCGAAGGAGTCGGCGGGAGACGCGAGCCACGCTCTGGTGGGCGCGAGCGAAGTCCGTTCCTCCGCCGACCACGATCTTGGCGTCATGCGCCTGCCACCACCCAGATCCCTCGCTACGCTCGGGATGACATCGTTGCCCCAACGCAACCGCGGCGGGCTTTCGCCCGCCGCGTCTGGCGATTCGTCGGGACTGCTTACGCCTTCGGCGCCCCGCTCCCGGGCTGGGCCGCCATGTACTGATAGAGCTTCCAGCGCGTCTCGACGTCGTGCTGCGCTTCCGCGAAGAGAGTTGCCGCCTCCTCGGGGTTCGTCTTGAGGACCATGTTGAAGCGGTTCTCCATCCGGAGGAACTGCTCGACCGGGATCTTGATCCCGCGCGAGTCGAGCTTGAGGGGCGCCTCGCCCGCCTTTGCCTTCTCGGGGTTGTAGCGGTAGAGGAGCCACTGCCCGGAGTCGACGAGCGCCTTCTGGTGCTGCATGGCGATCGACATGTCCGCGATGCCGTGGGCGATGCAGTGGCTGTAGGCGATGATCAGGGACGGGCCGTCGTAGGCCTCGGCCTCGATGAACGCCTTGAGCGTGTGCTCGTCGCGCGCGCCCATCGCGACACTCGCGACGTAGATGTTGCCGTAGGTCATCGCAATCAGGCCGAGGTCCTTCTTGCCTGCGGGCTTGCCGGCCGCGGCGAAGCGGGCGACGGCCGCGCGGGGCGTCGCCTTCGACATCTGCCCGCCCGTGTTCGAGTAAACCTCGGTGTCGAGCACCAGGACATTGACGTTCCGGCCGCTCGCGAGCACGTGATCGAGCCCGCCGAATCCGATGTCGTACGCCCACCCGTCGCCCCCGATGATCCAGACCGACTTCTTGACGAGCATGTCGGCGACCGAGAGGAGCTGCTGCGCGTCGAGCGCGACCTCCCGGCGCATCTGTTTCATCACCGTGATCCGTCCGACGCGCTTCTTGAGCTCCTCGACGCGCAGGCGCTGCTCGTAAATGTCGGCCTCGTCGTTCTGCTTCGCTTCGAGAACGGCGGTCGCGAGCTCATCGCCGATCTCCGGCGCGAGCCGGCGGACCAGCTCTTCCGCGAACTCCTTCTGCTTGTCGATCGAGAGGCGGAAGCCCATCCCGAACTCGGCGTTGTCCTCGAAGAGCGAGTTGGACCACGCGGGACCGCGCCCTTCCGCCGTGGTGGTCCACGGCGTCGTCGGGAGGTTGCCGCCGTAGATCGAGGAGCAGCCCGTCGCGTTCGCGACGATCGCCCTCTCGCCGAACAGCTGCGTCATGAGCTTCACGTACGGGGTTTCGCCGCACCCGCTGCACGCCCCCGAGAACTCGAAGAGCGGCTGCATCGCCTGGGAATGCTTGATGAGCCCCGGCTTGAGGGTCCGCCGGTCCATCTCCGGGATGTCGAGGAAGAACTCCCAGTTCTTCTTCTCCTCCTCGCGGAGAGGGGGCTGCAGTTCCATGTTGAGCGCTTTGAGGTTCGGCTCTCCCTTCACCTTGGCGGGGCAGACGTCGACGCAGATCGCGCAGCCCGTGCAGTCCTCGGGCGCGACCTGGATCGTGTACTCCATCTCCTTCCACTCGCGGTCGATGGGCTGGATGTGCTTGAACGTCGCCGGAGCGCCCTCGAGGAGCTTCGGATCGTAGGCCTTGATCCGGATGACGGAGTGCGGGCAGACCATCGCGCACTTGCCGCACTGGATGCACGTCTCGGCATCCCACACCGGGATCTCGAGCGCGATGTTCCGCTTCTCCCACGCGGCCGTGCCGGTGGGGAACGTCCCGTCCACGGGCATCGCGCTCACGGGGATCTGGTCGCCGCGGCCGGCGATGATCTCCGCGAGGACGCACTGGACGAACGGCGGGGCGTCGACCGAAACGACCGGCGCCCGATCGAACCCGTCGACGCGTTTGCCCTCGAGGGCGACTTCGAAGAGATTCGCGAGCGTCTGGTCGACCGCCTCGATGTTCTTGGCGACGACTTCGTCGCCCTTGCGGCCGTAGGTCTTGCGGATCGAGTCCTTGATCGCCTCGATCGCCTCGGCGCGCGGAAGGACTCCCGAGAGCGCGAAGAAGCAGACCTGCATGATCGTGTTGATGCGACCGCCCATGCCGGCATTGCGCGCGACGCTCGTCGCGTCGATGACGTAGAACTTCAGCTTCTTCTCGAGGATGACCTTCTGAAGGGCCTTCGGCATCCGGGGCCAGATCTCGTCGGCGCGCCAGGGGGTGTTGAGCAGGAACGTCCCCCCTTCGACGATGCCGTCGAGCATGTCGAACTTCTCGAGGAAGACCGGCTGGTGGCAGGCGACGAAGCTCGGCCGCGTGATCAGGTAGGTCGACCGGATCGGGTCCGGACCGAACCGGAGATGCGAGACGGTCACGGCGCCCGACTTCTTGGAGTCGTACACGAAGTAACCCTGGGCGAAGTTGCTCGTCTCCTCGCCGATGATCTTGATCGAGTTCTTGTTCGCACCGACCGTGCCGTCGGCTCCCAGGCCGTAGAAGAGGGCCCGGATTACGCGGTCGGACTCGGTCGAGAACGATTCGTCCCACGGAAGGCTGGTCCCCGTCACGTCGTCGTGGATGCCGATGGTGAAGTGGTTCTTCGGCTTCGGCGCGGCGAGGTTGTCGTAGACCGCCTTGACCATCGCCGGGGTGAACTCCTTCGAGGAGAGCCCGTAGCGGCCGCCGACCACGACGGGCGGCGGAAGACCGGCGCGCGCGTCGCTCTGCTCGTAGAGCGCGCCGAGCACGTCGAGATAGAGGGGCTCGCCGAGCGCGCCCGGCTCCTTGTTCCGGTCGAGGACGGCGATCGACTTCACGCTCGGGGGGAGGGCCTCGACCATGCGCTTCGCGTCGAACGGCCGGTAGAGGCGGACCTTGAGGACGCCGACCTTCTCCCCGCGGGCGCGGAGGGCGTCGACGGTCTCGCTGACCGCCTCGGCGCCGGAGCCCATGATCATGATGACCCGATCGGCGTCGGCGGCGCCGTAGTACTCGAAGGGGCGGTAGCTCCTGCCCGTGAGCTCCTCGAACTGCAGCATCGCCTTCTCGACGATGTCCGCACAGCGGTCGTAGAAGGGGTTCACCGTCTCCCGCGCCTGGAAGTAGACGTCGGGGTTCTGCGCGGTCCCGCGGAGGACCGGGTGCTCGGGCGAGAGCGCGCGCTTGCGGTGCGCTGCGATGAGCTCGAACGGAAGCATCGCGCGCATCGTCTCGTCGCTCACGAGCTGGACCTTCGAGACTTCGTGCGAGGTGCGGAACCCGTCGAAGAAGTGGAGGAAGGGGATGCGCGACTCGAGAGTCGCGGCCTGGGCGATGAGCGCCAAGTCCATCGCCTCCTGCACCGAGTTCGAGGAGAGCATCGCGAATCCCGTCGCGCGCGTGGCCATCACATCGCTGTGATCGCCGAAGATGGAGAGACCCTGCGCGGCGAGGGCGCGCGCGGCCACGTGGATGACCGCCGGGGTCAGCTCGCCGGCGATCTTGTACATGTTCGGGATCATCAGCAGGAGGCCCTGCGAAGCGGTGAAGGTCGTGGTCAGCGACCCGGTCTGCAGGGACCCGTGGACGGCGCCCGCGGCGCCTCCTTCGCTCTGCATCTCGACGACGGTCGGAATCGTCCCCCAGATGTTGCGGACGTGCTGGGCGGCCCAATCGTCGCTCCATTCGCCCATGTTCGACGAGGGGGTGATCGGGTAGATCGCGATGACCTCGTTCGTGCGGTACGCGACGTGGGCGACGGCCTCGTTGCCGTCGAGGGTGACCCAGCCGGGCTCGGGCTCGGGAGCGGCATCGGGGGTGGTCTGCGGGAGGACTTCGGCTTCAAGCAATGACATGAATTGGACCTCTCACTCTGCGAGCACCAGCCTACGCGGGGATCGCACACCGCCGTATGATCTGGATCAAGTCCGCGTGTGCGCGTGGTCACAAAAAAACCGCCCCGGCCGGGGCGGTTGAGGAAAAAGTGGAGGGTTGGTTGCCCGGCGACCGGAACCGGACGTTTAGGCCGTGAGTCGCGATCAACCAGCAGCCGAGCCGAGGTTGGCGATCATGGTCTTGAGAGCACGAAAGGTAGCAGGGAAACCGACAGTCGTCATCGCAGTTCCGCGGGACGTTCGTCGCTCCGGCTCAACTGCCCGGGACGACCGCTCGAAAAGCCGCTGCTCGACGGAGGAGCCGAGGCGTGCACCGCCCGAATGGCTGGAA
>JBHEPS010000117.1:0-7527 GCA_046260175.1 Thermoanaerobaculia bacterium | reverse complement strand
GGAAAAAGACCGCCGAAATCCTCGGCATCTCCTACAAGACCCTCTACAACAAGACCAAGAAGTACAAGGAAGAGGCCGAAGACGCGTAGGAAGCAAAGCCAGAAGCCAGAAGCCAGAAGCCAGAAGAAAAGGCGAAGCTAGAAGTCGAAAGGCAGAAGCCAGAAGAAAGAGCCCTCACGGTTCGTGGATCCTGGTCTGAAAGCACAGCCTGAAGTGTATTTCCACCTCACGGCTGCCTGAGGTTGCCTTTTTCTTCAGCCTTCTGCCTTCGCCTTTTCTTCTGGCTTCTGGTTTCTGGCTTCTGGCTTGTCCTCTAATCTCCTCCCTGCGGAATCCCCCTCGGGGCGATACGGTTAAATGATTACCATCCCGTGATTTACGGCTTCCCTTCCGCCAGCCGCTCGCGTCGTCGGACGTCTGATGGCGTATCCTGACGGACCCCGGGGGAGGAATTTGGCTTCCGGGGAGTGAGTTTGCGGGCAATTCGGACGACCCCTGATCGCCGCCCTGGTGGGCGCGCGACCAGCCGGTCTCGAAGCACGACAGGAGTTCAAGGTTGGCCAAACATCTCGTCATCGTCGAGTCGCCTGCCAAGGCAAAAACGATCAACAAGTTCATCGGCAGCGACTACACCGTGAAGGCTTCGGTGGGCCATATCCGCGACCTGCCGAAGAGCGAGCTGGGCGTCGATGAGGAAACGTTCGAGCCGAGCTACCAGGTCCTCGAGGGGAAGGAAAAGGTCGTCGCCGAGCTGAAGGCCGCCGCGAAGAAAGCGGACATGATCTTCATCGCGTCCGACCCTGACCGCGAGGGAGAAGCGATCGGCTGGCACGTCATTTCGCTGCTCGGCAAGGACGCCGACAAGGTCAAGCGAATCCTGTTTCACGAGATCACCAAGACCGCCGTCCGCCGCGCGATGGAGCAGCCCATCGAGATCGACATGGACAAGGTCAACGCCCAGCAGGCGCGCCGCGTCCTCGACCGTCTGGTCGGATACAAGCTCTCTCCCCTCCTCTGGGACAAGGTCCGCCGCGGCCTCTCGGCCGGCCGGGTCCAGTCCGTCGCGCTCAAGATGATCGTCGACCGCGAGGAAGAGATCGGCGCCTTCGTTCCGATCGAATACTGGACGCTCGCCGCGAAGCTGGAGGGGAAGAATCCTCCCCCGTTCGTCGCGAAGCTGACGAAGGTCTCTGGGAAGAAAGCCGAAGTTCCGAACGAAGAGGAAGCGCGTCGCCTCGAGAAGATCCTCAAAGAGGGCGACTACGTCGTCGAGAAGATCGCGCGGAAGGAGCGGAAGCAGAACGCCCCCGCTCCCTTCATCACCTCGAAGCTCCAGCAGGAGGCGTACCGCCGGTTCCGCTATCCCGTCCGCCGCACAATGCAGATCGCACAGGCGCTTTACGAAGGTAAGGAGATCGGCGGTGAGGGGCAGATCGGCCTGATCACCTACATGCGTACCGACTCGACGCGGGTTTCCGACGACGCGATCGCCGAGGTGCGCGAGTACATCGGCACCAAGTACGGGGACGAGATCCTTCCCGAGAAGCCGAACACCTTCAAGACCAAGAAGGGAGCGCAGGAGGGCCACGAGGCCATCCGCCCGACCTCGGTCAGCCTCGATCCCGAGGCCGTCCGCCCGTTTCTCACGAAGGACGAGCACAACCTCTACAAGATGATCTTCGAGCGTTTCGTCGGATCGCAGATGAAGCCCGCCCTCTTCGACGTCACCGACGTCGATATCCAGAGCGGACCCGCCACCCTTCGCGTCTCGGGCGAAGTCCTGAAGTTCCCCGGGTTCCTCGCGGTCTTCAAGGACATCGACGAGCCGGAAGAGAACGAAGCGGAAGGCAGGCTCCTCCCCCCTCTCGAGGAGGGAGAGAAGCTCCGGTTGCTCGATCTCGACACCAAGCAGAACTTCACCCAGCCGCCGCCGCGCTTCACGGAAGCGACCCTGGTCAAGGCGCTGGAGGAGAACGGCATCGGGCGCCCGTCGACCTACGGCTCGATTCTCCAGACGATCCAGACCCGCGACTACACCTACAAGGACGAGGACAAGCGCTTCCGGCCGACGCAGCTCGGCTCGGTCGTCACCCGTCTGCTGCGCGACTCGTTCGCCGACATCATCGACGAGAAGTACACCGCAAAGATGGAGGAAGAGCTGGACGACATCGAAGAAGGACGCCTCGACTGGAAGAAGTCGATCTCGGCTTTCTCGGTGAAGTTCAACGCCGACCTCGCAAAGGCGAAAGAGGACATGCAGGAAGTCAAGGGGAAGGGCATCGAGACCGCCGAGAAATGCGAGACCTGCGGTTCGCCGATGGTCATCAAGTTCGGCCGCTTCGGCGAGTTCATGGCGTGCTCGAACTACCCCGAGTGCAAGACCACCAAGGAAATCCCCCAGGCCGGCAACGAGACCGAGGAGCAGATCATCTGCGACAAGTGCCAGAAGCCGATGGCACTCAAGCGTTCGCGGTTCGGGCAGTTCTGGGCGTGCACGGGCTACCCGGAGTGCAAGAACACGAAGGATCCCCGCCTGCTGAAGGCGAACATCCCGACCGAGCCGCAGCCTCCCTGTGAGAAGTGCGGCAAGGAGATGATTCTCAAGAGCGGGCGCTACGGACCGTTCTACTCCTGCTCCGGCTATCCCGAATGCTCCAACATCCGGAAGATCGCCAAGAGCGGCAAGGTCGCCACGCCGGCCGAGCCGACGGGCGTGACCTGCCCCGAGTGCGGAGAAGGCGAGCTCGTCCAGCGTTTCTCGCGGCGCGGCGCCTTTTACTCCTGCAATCGTTACCCGAAGTGCAAGTTCGCCGTCTCGCACCGTCCGATCAACAAGCCGTGCCCCGAGTGCGGTGGCAAGATCCTGGTCGAGAAGGAAAGCAAGCGCGAGGGGCGTCTCGAGGCCTGTCCGAACAAGGAGTGCAGCTACAAGGCTCCGCTGGCCGAGGGCGACGATACGGGCGCGGCGAAAGCGTAGAGGGACGAGCGACGAGAAACAAGGGGCGAGGGACGAGGGACGAGGGGCGAGGGACGAGGGGCGAGGGACGAGGGACGAGGGGCGAGCGACACCAAAAGCTACTCGATCTGGCGCTTGGATTCTGCTCTTGCTTTTCCCTAGCCCCTAGCCCCTAGCCCCTAGCCCCTGGCCTTTGGCCCCTGGCCCCTCGCGAGAAAATCGCTCACCGGCTTCGAGATCAGCTCGAAGTCGATGAGGAACGCGTCGTGTCCCGCGGGGGTCGCGATCTCGAGATACGTCGAGTCGATCTTCCGCTCGGTCATCGCCGCATGCACGCGCGCGACCTCGGGAGGCGGAAAGAGCCAGTCCGTGTCGAACGAGATCAGCAGCGCCGTCCCCGCGAACGACGCGAACGCCTCCGAGAGCGATCCGTACTGCTCGTCCAGATCCATCTCGTCCATGGCGGCCTGCACGCGAATGTAGGAATTGGCGTCGTACTGGCGCGCGAACTTCGCCCCCTGGTACTCGAAGTAGGAGTCGATCTCGAACTGCCTCGTGCCGTGCCGGCGGCGGCGGCCGAACTTCCGCTCGAGTGCCGCATTCGAGAGGTAGGTCATGTGACCGACCATCCGAGCGACCTGGAGCCCGCGGAGGGGATCGTGGTTGTCGTAGTAGTCGCCGCCGTGAAAGGAGTGATCGGCCTCGATGATCTTGCGGCCGATGATGTGCCACGCGATCCCCTGAACCGGAACCGCCGCCGACGCGGCCATGGAGATGATCGACCGCACTCTTTCCGGATGGCGCGCGGCCCACATGAGGACCTGCATGCCGCCGAGCGAGCCACCGGCGACGGCGTGGAGCGTCTCGATCCCGAGGTGATCGATGACCATGCGCTGGGTCTCGACGGCGTCCTCGATGGTCGGCCAGGGATAGCGCGATCCCCACTGCTTTCCGGTCGCCGGATCGATGGAGCAGGGGGAAGTCGTTCCGTAGCACGAGCCGGGAAGATTCACGCAGACGACGAAGTAGTTGTTGAGATCGAACGCCTTGCCGAAGCCAATCATCCCGTCCCACCACCCCGGCTTCTCGTCGTTGTCCGAATAGACGCCGGCGGCGTGGGCATTGGCCGAGAGCGCATGGCAGACGAGGATCGCGTTCGAGCGATCGGCGTTCAGCGTCCCGAATGTCTCGTAGCAGATCTCGAACGGCGCCACGGTCTGCCCATGCTGAAACCGGAATCCCTTCTCGAGCACCAGCTCCTTCGGCGCTTCGCTGATGAACGTATCGCCGATCCGGTCGTAGGGGGGCATGGGGAGGGAGGATAGCAAGGACAAGGCAGAAGTCAGAAGGCAGAAGCCAGAAGAAAAGGCAGAAGTCAGAAGGCAGAAGGCAGAAGTAGAGGCAAAAGCAGAGCCGGGATACTCGTGCTCACCCGCGTTGCATCGGCCCGATAACCGCTGTGCGCACTCAGGATGACGCCCGACTTTGCCTTTACTTCTGCCTTCTGCCTTCTGCCTTCTGCCTTGCTTCTCACCCCCCCTCCCTCGCCATCTGACCCTCGTAAATCCTTCGCACCTCGTCGATCGTCGAAGCCTCGGCTGGGCTCTTGTCGTCGCGGATCCGGGCGATGCGGGGGAAGCGGAGGGCGTAGCCCGACTTGTGGCGCTTCGACTCCTGGATCCGGTCGAAGGCGATCTCGAGGACGATCTGCGGCTCGACCGCGTGGACCGGGCCGTAACGCGCCGTCGTGATCGCCCGCAGCCGCGCCGTCATCGCCTCGATCTCCGCGTCGGTCAGCCCGGAGTACGCCTTGCCGATATTCAACAGCTGCCCCTCGTCCCCCAGCACGGCGAAGGTGTAGTCGGAAAGAACGTCCCGCCGGCGGCCATGCCCGTACTCGGCAGCCGTGACGACGCAGTCGAGCGTGGCGAGAGCCTTCTTGTACTTGAGCCAGGCTTTTCCGCGGCGCCCCGGCGTGTAGAGCGACTCTGGGTCCTTCACCACCAGCCCCTCGTTCCTGCGGCGGCGCGCCTCGTCGAAGGCCGCGTCGATCTCAGGGCCGGAGGTCACGGGCGTCTGGAAGCCGAGGCGGACGGTCGAGCCGTCTCCTGGTTGCCTCTGGTCCGGGCTCTGGAGAGCCCGGCCACTGCCGACCAGGCGGGCGAGATCCACGAGGCGCTCGCGAAGAGGGCGCTCGAACAGAGGCTTCCCCTCGGCGAAGAGGACGTCGAACGCGAAGAAGACCACCGGGGCCTCTTCGAGGAGCTGGGGCGTCAGCTTCCGTCTTCCGATGCGGCTCTGGAGCGTTGCGAAAGGGAGGATGCCGTCGCGGAAGGCGACGATCTCGCCGTCGAGGATGCAGCTGGCTGGAAGCGCGGCGGCCGCCCCGGTGATCTCCGGAAACCGGGCGCTCACTTCGTCGAGTGTCCGCGAGTAGATGCGCACCTTGCCGTCGGAGGCGTGGATCTGCGCCCGGATGCCGTCGTATTTGTCGTCGGCGACCGCCCCGGCTCCGAGCTGATCGGCGATCGCCTGCGGGTCCTCCTCCGGTTGAGCGAGCATGAAACCGATCGGGTGGAAGAGGGTCATCGAGGCGGAGTCGAGCGCGCCGCTCCGGGCCAGAAGGGCCGTCGCGCCGAGGTCGCCGTTGAACATGTGAGCGCGCCGGACGAGGGGGAGCGGCTGGTCGAACGCCTTCGCGATGGAGGACTCGACGAGTCCTTCCTGGAGCCCGATCCGAAGCTCGCCGACGAGCAGCTTGAGGAGGTAACGCGCCTCCTCGCGGTGGAGCCGGCGGAAGAGGTCCGCGAGGATCGTGGTCTTGACCCGGGGGCCCGAAGCGGCCGCGAGAGTGGTGAGGGCCTCACCCACCTCGAGAACGGAAACTCCCTCGGCCGGGGATCCGTGGCGATCGGGGAAGAAGGGGGCGAGGCCGTCTCCGAGGTCCCCTGCCCGACGGGCGGCGATCCCGAGCTCTTCGCGGGTCTTGCCGAGGGCGGCGGCTACCCCGTCGGCCAGGGTGGCCCACCCCACGCCGGTGACCCGCTCCTCCCTCCGGGGAAAGGCCGCGCCCGTGAAAAAGACGGCAGCGCGCTCGAGGGAGGCGTCGTCGAGCGAGCGGAGATAGGCCGCCAGGATCGCCTCTTTCTCGCTTTTGCGGGTGGTCGCGGCGATGGCGGCTGCGGTTTCGGCGAAACGGATCCACACGGCAGCCGTCACCGTCAAGGAGAGTGCCAGCCACGCTCAGGCGTGACGGCGCCCCCTGTACAAGGGGAGTGCGTGGGGTAGAATCCGCGCCGAATGTAGAGAAAAACAGAGGAGTTGCCATGAAAACGAAAGTTACCGTCGTTGGTGCAGGAAACGTTGGAGCGACCGTCGGTCAGCGCATCGCCGAAAAGCATCTAGCCGACGTCGTGCTCGTCGACATCGTGGAAGGCGTCCCCCAGGGGAAATCGCTCGACCTGATGCAGTCGGCGCCCGTCGAGAAGTTTGATGCGAACGTGCTCGGCGTCAACGGATACGACGAGACCGAAGGGTCGGACATCGTCGTCATCACGGCCGGCCTCCCCCGCAAGCCGGGCATGAGCCGCGACGACCTCCTCTGGAAGAACGAGGAGATCGTTGCGGGAGTCACGAAGGAAGTCGTCAAGCATAGCCCGAACACGATCCTGATCATCGTCTCGAATCCCCTCGACGCCATGTGCGAAGTCGCGCGCCGCGCCTCCGGGTTCCCTCGCGAGCGCATTCTCGGAATGGCCGGGGTGCTCGACTCCGCGCGCATGCGCGCTTTCATCGCGATGGAGCTGAACGTCTCGGTCGAGAACACGCACGCGTTCGTTCTCGGCGGCCATGGCGACACCATGGTTCCGCTGCCGCGCTACTCGACCGTCTCCGGCATTCCGATCACCGAGCTGATCTCGAAAGAGCGCATCGACGCGATCGTCGACCGCACCCGCAACGGCGGCGCCGAGATCGTCAAGCTGCTCGGGACGTCCGCCTGGTACGCACCCGCATCGGCGACCGTCGAAATGGTCGAGGCGATCCTGCGGGACAAGAAGAAGATCCTCCCCTGCGCCGCGCTGCTCAACGGCGAGTACGGGCTGAAAGACATCTTCGTCGGAGTGCCGGTCAAGCTCGGCGCCGCCGGCCTGGAAGAGGTCATCGAGATCAAGCTCACCGACGAGGAAAAGGCCGGTCTCGACAAGTCCGCCAACGCCGTGCGCGAGCTGGTCGCGAGTCTGAAGGTGAAGTAGAGGGACTAGGGACTAGGGACTAGGGAAAAGCAAAACCCCGGGTCGCACACCCTTCGAAAGCCCCGCTCCGGCGGGGCTTTTTCGTGGCTTCGGGGGCAAGCACGCGCGCGCGCGTCATCCTGCAATTCTGAGATCCTTCGGTCGCGCCCGTGTTTCTCGCGGGAAGGACGTCGTCGCGGCGCTCCCTCAGGATGACGGTTTCTGGCTTCTGCCTTTCCCTAGCCCCTAGCCCCTAGCCCCTCGTCCCTCGTCCCTCGCCCCTCGTCCCTCGCCCCTGCTTCTGGATGACATCGCCCCCTCCTCGCGTTACCTTGTCAC
>JBHEPS010000116.1:0-7554 GCA_046260175.1 Thermoanaerobaculia bacterium | reverse complement strand
AGGCCGGGCCGTGCCGATTGGGCTTGGCGCGTCGGCCTTCGCTTCTGACTTTTCTTCTGGCTTCTGGCTTTCGCCTTCTAGCTTCGCCTTTTCTTCTGGCTTCTGCCTTCTGACTTCTGGCTTGCTCTTACGACGCTCCGCGCCCCGACAGCACCGCCGGAATCGTCCTCAGGAGGATCTTGAAATCGAGCGCGGGCGACCAGCTGTCGATGTACTGGAGGTCCATCTCCATCCAGCGGTCGAAGTCGACCTGATTGCGGCCGCTCACCTGCCAGAGGCACGTCAGCCCCGGCTTCATGGAGAGCCGGCGCCGCTGCCATCTCTCGTACGCCCATACTTCCTCGGGGAGAGGAGGCCGCGGCCCGACCAGGCTCATGTCGCCGCGCAGAACGTTCCACAGCTGCGGGATCTCGTCGAGCGAGAACTTCCGGAGGATTCGCCCGACCTGGGTCACGCGCGGGTCGTTGCCCAGCTTGAAGACGGGTCCGTTCATCTCGTTGAGGTGCTCGATCTCGCCCCGCATCCGGTGCGCGTCGGCGATCATCGTCCGGAACTTGTAAAGGGTGAAGATCCGCCCGTTCAGGCCGAGCCGCTCCTGGCGGAACAGCACCGATCCCGGAGAGCCCATTCGAATCGCGAGCGCCGCCACGACCAGTACCGGAAGGCTGAAGATCAGAACCGTCGTCGCGATCAGGATGTCGAGGAAGCGCTTCATCGCGAGCTGGGTCTCGTTCGACGGCGTCGTGGTGAACGTCATGAACGGGATCCCTTCGAGATCCTCGAGCTCCACGCGCGCGACCCGGTTTCCGAGGAAGTTCATCGCGACTCGCGTCTTGATGCCGACTTCCTCGCAGAGCAGGAAGACCGACCGCAGCGCATCCAGCTTGCGGCGCGTCACGGCGAACACGACCTCGTCGATCCCGGCCGACTGGCCGGGGATGCCGGTCTCGATCAGCCGCCGCAGATCTTCGAATCCGCCGTGGATCCGGTACTTGCCGTTCCATCCGTTGGGCAGCCGGTGGCCGTCGGTGATGAACCCGAGGATCTTGTAACCCCAGTAGGGATGCCGTTCGATCAGCGAAACGATCTCTCGCGCGCGGCGTCCGGTTCCCACCACCAGAATGGTCCGGTAATTCATCCCGCGGCTGCGGACGTAGCGGGCGAGTACCCGGATCGCGATCCGGTTCAGCATCAGCAGTCCCGCCGCGAAGGTGGCGAACAGCGCGAACCACGATCGAGAGAGAAGAGAGAGCGGAATCAGGTACGCCACCGTCGCGACCAGGGCCGTTCCGAGCAGGACGATGTGAAGAACGTCGCGGAGCTCCCGCACGATCGGAACCGTGCGATGGCTGTGATAGCTGTGATGGGAGAAGAAGAGGAGGGACCAGACGATCAGCACGACCGGCAGGAGCTTGACGTACTCCTGGAGCGAGTGAAGCCCGGTCGGGAACATCGCTGGCCAGGCGAGAGGGAGAAGCCAGTCTCGAACCCAGAACGCGAGAAAGAAAGCTCCGGCCGTCAGTGTGACGTCACTGAGATATACGAGTCGTCTGACGAGCTTTGCGTGCTGCTTGAGCATCCGCTATCCGGCTGGCTGTCCGCGGGTTACCGGGTGGATCGCGACAGCTCCGATCACCTCAGATACGGACCACCGCCCCCAACCGTCCAAAAAAATCTCACCGCCGGTCAGTCGGCGAGGTTAACCCCTTCAGAATGATAATTATTGCTCATTCACGCGGATCCCGTCATCCCCCGGAACAGGGCCTCGTAACGGTCCACGATGACCTCCCACCGGTATCGCTCGGCAACCCGCCCCCGAGCCCGATCGCGATCGATTCCTTCGCCTCGCTCCTCGGCTGAGATCGCTTCTTCGAGGAGCCGGTCCAGGCTCCGATCCCCCGCGAAACGGAAGAAACGGACGGTCTCTCCCCCCACCTCCCGGTTCTCCGGGGTGTCCAGGGCGAGCACCGCGCCGTTGGATCCCATCGCCTCGATCAGCGCAGGGTGCGTTCCCCCAACCTCGGTCGCCTGAACGTAAAGGCCGGCGTTCCGCTGAAGGGTCCGGTAATCGACCCCGTAAACCGCGCCCGGGAAAAGGACCCGGTCGCCCCCCGCGGCGTGAACCTGCCGGATGAGCTCCGATGAATAAGGAGCGCTCCCGACCATCACGAGAGGCCACGCGACCCTCGCGCGGCCAAAAGCTTCCACGACCTCGAGCGGATGGTTCTCCGGCTCGAACCGGCTGACATAGAGGACGTACCGCCCCGATTCGATTCCGAGCGAATCGAGAATCGGCGAGTCCTCTTCGTCCGGAAAATCGGCCCCGTAGGCGATCGTGACCGGCCTGGCGCCGAGCTCGCGCCGGTAGTACTCGGCGATCACCTCGGCGTCGGCGATCGTGCGCGTCGAGAAGTCGGCCGACATCGCCTCGCCGCCCATGTAGACGAGCTTACCGAGCAGGTTCCACTTCTTCCGCTTTCGCTCGACCCCGTCGACGTTCGTCGCCACCGGGAGACGCGCGGCCCGCAGCAGCGGGATGACGAACGCATTCGCCGCGTTGCAGAGAAGCACGACGTCGAAATCTCGACGCAGCGCGTCGAGCGAAGAGAGGAGCGTGTGCGAGACGGTCTCGAGGTATTTCTGACGAAGCGCGGGAAGGTGGATGAGATCGACGCCGCGCCACGATTCGGGTTTGTCGGGATAAAGCCCCGACCTGCAGTAAACGGTGACGCGATGACCGCGAGCCACCAGCCGCGCGCTCAGCTCGGCCGCAAAGGTCTCGAAGCCTCCGTAACGCGCGGGAACACCCCGAGTCCCGAGGATCGCGATCGAAAGAGAGGGGCTGGATGTCACTCGAACCAACGGGCGAGCTCCGTATCGGAGACGCGTCGCCGCGACTGGATGCGCGCGCGCCTGCGGGCGATTTCCGCCCGATGTTGCCACAGCCACCGCCAGGCGGGAAGCGAGCTTCGCTCGACGGTCAGGGTCGCCGCGAGCACGGCGAGATCGCGCGGCAGCTCCCACGGCGCATGCGCGAGCGCAAGCCGCGGCCCCTGGTTCTTGAGCCGGAGGAGAAAGCGGTTCTTCACCGAGTGCATGTTGATCTCGGGCGGGAGCCTGCGCCGGACTTCGGGGGTGACGCGCCGGACATGCCACGCGATCGCCTCCCCTGCCCAGAGGCTGCGCCAGCCGAACAACCGTGCCCTCCACGCCAGATCCGCATCTTCGCGATAGGCGAAAAAGGACTCGTCGAACGCCTGCCCCTCGATCGCGACGTCCTCGAGGCAGGCGCGGCGAAAAATCCCCGCCGCCCCCGAAACGCCGAAGATCTCTTCCCACGAGCGCGCTCGCTCGGGAGGCGGCGTCGTGATGTCGAGGTGGCGACCCGATCGGGTCATCCGGATGCCGCGGCTGTCGAGCTCGGCGAGCGGGGCCATGTCGAACCCCGACGCGCGGTAGAGCGTTCCGGTCGCCGAGCCGAAGCTCTCTCCCGCGGCCTCGAGCGCCCTGACGCAATTCTCGATGTAGCCTTCGTGGAGGCGGACGTCGGGATTCAGAAAGAGAAGGTAATCGGAGTTGCTCGCGGCGATCCCCTGGTTCGCGGCCGCCGCGAAGCCCCAGTTCGCTCCATTGCGGATCAGTCGTTCGGGATGCGCGTGCTCGAGCAGCCGCACCGAGTCGTCGGCGGAGGCATTGTCGATCGCGATGAGCCGGACCTCACCGCCGTCGATCCTCTGGGCGGCGAGCGACTCGAGACAGCGCGGCAGATACCCCGCGCTGTTCCAGGTGATCAGGACGACTGCGACGTCGCGTCCCATCGCCGCCATGCCTGCTTCAGAATTCTCGTGTAAGTGCGCATCGCTTCGCGCCGCGTTCCGGCGCGCTTTCCAAGACCGAACATGGAAGCGACGACCCGCATCGCCATCCCTCCGATGAGACTCCATCGGACCAGTTCCACCTCGGCCGGCTTCATCCACTTCTCCGCGTAGCGGAACAGGTTCCGGTACCAGTGCTCGAGAAATGGGCCGAAGCCGAGGATATCGACCGAGGCCCCTCCCCAGTGATGGAATCGGGCGGCAGGAACCAGGTGAAGCACTCCCCCGTCGCCGGCGATCCTTTGGCAATAGTCGACATCTTCGAACCACGCCGGATGAAATCGCTCATCGAACGGCCCGATCTGCTCGACCACGTCCCGCCGCAGCATGAGCGCCGCCCCCGCGGGCTGCTCGATCGCGAGCGGCATCGAGATGTCCGTCTCGGCGTAGCGGTAGGCGGCGGACGTGCGGTTGTTTGGATGCAGCTCGTCGAGAAGCAGCGCCTCCGAGATCAGCGAGCGCGCGGAGGGAAAGCGCCTCAACTGAAATTCGCGCTGCGTCTCGCCGTCGTCGCCGACGAGAAGCGGCGCGGCTCCCGCGACGCCGGTGGCATCGAGATGCCGGACCAGCGCCTCGATCGCACCTGGCTGCGGTTCGCAGTCCGGATTGAGAAGAAGGACGTATCGCCCGCGCGCCGCGCGGATCAGCTCATTCAGTCCGCCGGCAAACCCGCGGTTGACCGCGGATTCGAGAATCACGGTCCGGTCGTCGGCCGCCTCGCGCGCGAGCGCTGCGCTGTCGTCTCCGGAGGCATTGTCGAGGACCAACGTCTCGACGGAAAGCGAGCCGGACGCCGGACCGACGGAGTGGAGGCAACGCCCGATCCAGCGGGCGCTGTTCCAGCTCACCACGATCACGCTCACGTCCGGGGTGGTGAGTCCCGGCGCTGCAGGGTTATCAATTTCGATTTCGTACTCCAACGCGCTCATCCGCGCCACGCTCGTCACGCCTCTGCGATCGCCTCGGCCAGTGGCGCGACGACCTCGCTCCACGCAAATCGCGGGCGGACTCTCTCGGTATGTTCTACGCAGGCCGCGTGGAAAGCGTCGTCTTCGATCATCCGCCTCATCGCCGCGGTCACCGAGTCGGACGAGCCGGGTTCGACGACGAGCCCAAGACCCTCTCGCTCGACGAGATCAGCCGCCCATCCGCCGCGGCTCGCGATCACCGGGATTCCGAACGCGATCGCGTCGAACAGACGCGTCCGGATCGATACTCCCGCCTCGGCCGTCTCGCGGTGCAGCATCATCGCCGCCCGCGCTCCTGCGATCCAGCGGCCTCGCTCACGATACGGAACCCACTCCGGGTTGCGGATGACCATTCCTTCGCTCGCCTCTCCGGAAACGCCGACACGACCTCCGACTTCCGGATTCGGGTGCGCGCCGCCGAGAAAAAGAAGCCGCGCCGGAGTCCCCCCGGCGACGACCTTCTCGATGGCCTCGACGGCGAGCTGCGGATCGAGCCACTCCCAGCTTCCTCCGCTCCAGACGAAAAGCGGCGGGCCGGGCTCGAGCTTCGAAGGCTCGGTGACTCCCGGGTCCGCTCCGAAAGGCACCTCGAGCCACCGCTCGCTCCATCCCTCAACATCACCTCCGCGGGAAGCGTGGACGCCGAGGTAGAAGTCGCGCTGGCGAGGCGCGGCGGCGATTAGCCGCCAGCCATTCTTGAGCGCGACGCCGAGCCGGCCCCACTCGACCGAGCGGTGCATCTTCAGCCGAAAGGAGGGGCGGACGCGCAGAAGCTCGTCGAGCTCGAGAACGACCGGATCGAACAGATCGTAGATCGCGCGGGGGTGATTGATCGCGAGCACCTTCCGGTGCGGCTGGGCCACGAGCACGTCCGCGGCCTCCATGGCGGTCACGCCCTCGGAAGAGCCCCATTTCACCTGGCGGAAACCCGAGGACTCGGTCTCGGCGAGCTGCGCGACGAGGGTCACCTCGAAGCGTTTCGAAAGCTCCGCGGCGAAGTGCCAGGCCCGGATCCCGGGGCCGGCCATCCGCTCCCCGACCCGGTCCGGGGTCGCTATGGTCACGAGTTTCATCGAGCCGCATTGTATGGGAAGAGGGGGGAAGACAAGCCAGAAGGGAGGACAAGCCAGAAGCCAGAAGCCAGAAGCCAGAAGAAAAGGCGAAGCCAGAAACCAGAAGCCAGAAGCCAGAAGAAAGATCAAGACCAAAGACAGGGTCCGTGGCGCGTGCCCGCGCCGCGCCGCCCCCCCGAGGCTCCCGCAACGGCCTTTGCCTATTGCCTTTTCTTCTGGCTTCTAGCTTTCGTCTTCTGGCTTCGCCTTTTCTTCTGGCTTCTGGCTTCTGGCTTCTGGCTTGTCCTCTTCCCCCCTACAATCTCTTGAACAGCCCCTCGAACGCTCCGAGCTTGATTCGCGCGACCCGGCCGATGCGTCCTTGGGCGAGCGAGTGCAAAATTTCGCGGGCATCCTCTTTCAATAGCGCCCCGAAGCTTCCCACCCCGGGATGGAGGCGGCGGACCAGATAGCGGTTCCGCGTCCGGAGTCGCAGCGCGTCGACCCGCGACTCCGACATCGACCCGCGATGGAAGGCCAGCGGCTCCTCCACGACCCGCGCTCGCCACCCCGCCGCGGCCAGCCGCGCGGCCAGCTCCACATCCTCGTAGTAAGCGAAGAAGCGCTCGTCGAGAAACTCCTCTCCGCGCGACACGGACTCGAGGGCCGCTCTCCGGAAGAGAGCCGCCGTGGCCGACACGCCCCAGATCGGATCGGCGAGCAGTGTTCCGATCGGAAACGAGTAACCCCGCTGCCGGAACGTCCCGTCGGCGATCGTGATCCCGGCGCCGTCGATCCGATCGTCTGCTCCCGCGATGATCGACTGCACCGCCCCGACCCGCTCGTCCCGCATCGCCTCGACCATCTTCGCGAGCCATTGCGGTTCGAGCCGGACGTCGTTGTTGATCCACGCCACGAGCGGAGCCTTCGAGAGCCGCATCGCCCCGTTCACTCCCCCCGCAAACCCGAGGTTCGTCTCGCTGCGGTGTACTTCCACTGAAAGGGACGTCGCGGGGACTCGCTGCACCAGGGGAACCCGCGAGCCGTTGTCCCAGAGAATGATCCGCCCGAAGGGAAGCGTCTGCCGCTCCATCGAGCGGATCAGATCCTCGAGGGCTTCTCCCCCGTCGAGGTCGAGAACGATGGCGTCGACTTCACTCATGTTCGATCCGATCGAGCGTCAGCTCCCCTTCGAGAACGCGGATCTCGACGCGATCCCGGGGGATCGCGATCCGATACGGCGCGAAAGCGCCCGCCGTGGCCGGGATCACCTCTTCTCCACCCCCTGCCTCGATCCGTGCTCCTCCGTCGGTCTTTACGTGCAGGAGAGCCTCCCCGGGTTTCATCCGGAAACGGACGGCATCTCCCGCTCTCATCGTCCAACCGCCTGTGTAGGCAAAGCGCCCGACCTGATAGAGGTGCGGATGCAGCTCGCCGCCGAGCCTCTCGACGTGAGCGTCCTCGAAATGGACGACGCTGGCGGGTCGCATGCCGGCGGTGATCCCGAGCACGACGACCGCCGCCGCGATCAGCGGCCAGGCAAGCCCCGGCATTCGCGCCTTGATGCGCAACCTCGCCGGCATCAGCAGCAGCACGATTCCCAAAACGAGCAGCGCCGCCGCCACCAGGGCGGCCGTATTCGGCCGGATGAAGCTCGGA
>JBHEPS010000115.1:0-7580 GCA_046260175.1 Thermoanaerobaculia bacterium | reverse complement strand
GGTCGAGGGTCGAGGGTCGAGGGTCGAGGGGCGAGGGTCGAGGGTCGAGGGTCGAGAAAGTCTAGACGCAGCCTCATACTGCCCTTGCCTGTCCCTCTTCCCTCGCCCCTCTTCCCTCGCCCCTCGAGCTATCGCTCGCCCGGCGCCGCGTCATCCCGCCGTCCCGTGTCCTCTTCCCGCCCGATAGTCGTACTCCGACCCGAAGATGCTGTGAGGGATGAAGTAGACGAGCAGGGTCACGATCCCTGCCGCGTAAATCGCCCGCCGGTTTCGCCTCCCTCCCCGATTGACGTACGCAGCCAAACCCCAGGCGAAGAGCGACACGAGGACCTTGTTGTCGGTCCAGTCGTAACCGAACGGGATCCCGGACCACCAGACGCCGAAGGCGTACCACTGCACGAGGGGACCGAGGAGGAAGGCTCCGGCGAGAAGCGACGCGATCGTGGCCCACAGCATCCAACGGTACTCGCCGTCGACGGCGGCCTCGAGCACGGTCCGAGTCGCGAACGTCATCGAGATGAAGATGGCCAGGATGTGAGCGACGAGGGCCCAGTTGGGCACTTCCGCCTTGAAGCGAGCGTAGACCGGCCGGTCTCCGGTGACCGAGACGAGACCACCCTCGCCATCGGAAATACGGACGAAGATCTCGTACTTTCCCGCGCGCTCGGGCAATCCGGGGAGCGCCGCCCCGATCCCCCCCACCGACGAGGAACGGCCGCGTCGCTCGAAGGAGAACGTTCCAGGGTGCATCGGGAGGGCTGACCAGTCGTCGTTCGACTTGAATCGGCGATATTCGACGCGGCCTGCGATGCCGGAGGGGACCGGCTCGATCAGGACGACGGGGAGCGCGACCTGGACCGTTCCGCTCCGAACGAAGAGAAACCGCACCGGGCCGCTCGCCGTCGCGATCTCCCCTTCGAGCGGGGTCGTCGGGCCGCTTGTGTCCTGCCAGGCGAAAGCGCCGAGAGTAAGGGCGGCTGCCGCCACCCAGAGCAGCACGCGCGTGAGCCAAGGCCGGCGGTGGGCGAGCTGTCGCATGGATTCGATGACGGGTCCCCTCCGCCGCAGACTAGCCGCCGGCCGGGCTGCCGAGGCGTGTCTGCCGTCACACGGTGCCCGGACTTCTCATCGGAAAATGGCGGCGGCGGAGTTCCCGCCTGGAGGGAAAACGATGAAAGAGATCGACTTCGCTACGCTGACACTGCAGGACGCGCTGGATTTCGCGGTCCTGGTCGAGGAAGAAGCGTGCGAGCGCTACGAGGACCTGGCGGCCCAAATGGAAACGCATGACACACGCGCTGCCGCCGATTTTTTCAGGTTCATGGTGAAGAACGAGGCAAAGCACGGCCAGGAACTGGCCGCGCGCCGGACCCAGATGTTCGGGAGCGCGCCGTCGAAGGTCGACCGCTCGATGCTTTGGGACGTCGAAGCTCCCGACTTCAACGAAGTGCGGGCCTTCATGGCGGCGCGCGAGGCTCTCGAGGTCGCGCTTCACGCCGAGAAGAAGGCGTACCAGTTTTTCGCCGATGCGGTCATCCACGTCACTGATCCCGACGTTCGGGCCCTGTTCGAGGAGCTGCGGGAAGAAGAGCTGATGCACCAGGATCTGGTGCGCCGGGAGATCGCCAAACTCCCCGAGAGTCCGCTTGTCGACATCAACGACTACGCGGACGAACCGATGCCGCAATAGTCGAAGGGTTCCGTCGGATGCGAGCCGGCGCGGCTTTCAATGCGCGCCGGCCTCGCCTTACTGAACGCGGGTTGCCTTGACGATGAAACGGTCTGGAGCAGGACCAATATAGCGGAACGGGTAGCAGGTCACGAGCGTCAACTCCTCGGTGCCGGTGAAATCGAGGACCGAGACCTCGCTCGGCTCGACGATGCGCACAGAATCGACCCGATACTCGTACGTATGCGGGGGTACCTCGAGCCGGATCCTGTCATCGACCTGGATTCCCTCCAGCGGCCGGAAGAATGTGTCGCGATGTGCGGCGAGCCCGGTGTTCCCCCCCTCGCCCGGCCGGGCCGTGCCGGGAAGAAAACCGACGGCCCGCTCCAGGGTGGATTCGTCCTCTCCCTCGAGAACGAACGCAGAAAAAGCGAGTCGCGGAATCACGAGCCGGCCCAGCAGATTGGGGTCGAGGGCATCAGCGGGAGGAGGGACGGGGCGGGAAGCTTTCTTTGGCTTGTCCTCGGCCAACCGCTGGGGTTTCGGCGATTCCGGCACGACCGCTACCGGGACTTCCTTACCCAAGGACTCGACTGCTTCCTCGGTTTTGCCTGGGGCCGCGGGGATGGAAGGCTCGCCGACGACTTCAGCAGCGGTCTCGCTCGGAGGCGAAACGGACTCGAGATCGTTCGCGGCTGACGCCACCTGGCTCGTGGCCATCACCCGCTCGAATGCCCGCTCCTGCTCGGCCTGAAAGTTCCAGCGAAGCGCGGTCGCCCCGAGGGCGACGCCGAGCAGAGATAAACCGATCACCAACAGCGCGATCTCTACGCGGCGAAGCACCCTCGAAGCAGCCATCTCTTGCTACCTTACCGGTTCACGGCCCGGAAAACGAGTGCGCCGGCCACCGAAAGCAGGCCGAGAAGCGCGAGCAGCGGGGTGGTGCCCGCGGTCCGCGGCAGCTCGGTGCGCGTTGCCGGACGAGGCGCCGGGGCGACATAGGTTTCGATGCGCGCGTCAGGGGTGAAGACGTAGTAGTCCGGCTCGGTCTGCGCCGTGGCGTCTACTTCGCCGCGATAGATCACGACCGGGGCCTTGGCTGCGCGAGCGAGCATCGCCGCGCGGGTCTCGTCGTAGACGATATCGTGGCCGCCGCCGCTGACGGGATCCGAAGCGTACCAGGTGCGAAGCGCCTGCGGCTGTCCTTCGAACGCCGGGTAGTAGACGAACATCGTGTTCGGCATCTCTTCATTGGGGCCCATTGCGTGCGGAACGGTCAGCACCGTCGTGTGGATCGTCTGCTTGTCGAGGCTCGTGACCTGTACGCGATTGCGGTTGGTGAATCCCGGAAGAACTCGAATCAGGTACTGCCCCGGCTGCAGGAGCGTTTTGCCGACGTAAGTCGCCTCGTTCAGGTTGAAGGCTGAGTACTCAGGAATCTGAGCCTGCGCCGGAGGTGCGAACCCCAAAATCACGATCAGGGCACCGATGCCCAGTAGGGTGGACGTCTTCATTTGCTGTTCTCCTTTCAAATATCCAACTTCGCGGAAGTGACCTGTCGTGCCCCCTGGCGATCGACACCCACCAATGGCTGGAGTCCGTCGGCACGTCGCCGCAGGTCTCCGCATCTCGCGTTATTTGCACAGTGTTGGCCAATTGTGGCGAGCCCGTCCGCAGAAGATCTCCTGGCGGTGGCTCAGGGAAGTCGTGCGGGGGGGAGAACCTCAGCGATCTCTGCCGCCCGGGGGCAATCGATGGCCAGCATCGAAGCGCTCGACGGGGCGCCGCGCCGGACGAGGCTATGGAGCGAAGATGATGGAAACGAGCTTCAGGGCACCGTAGACGATCAGGATCGCGACGAGTAATCCGATGAGAAAGTTGAGATGTTTCCTGCCGTCCGCCATGTCTTATTCCTCATAGTGGCAGAGGATCCTTTCCTCTGCCGGCCGAAATTCGAAACCAGGGTCTGTACTACTGGCGTGGCTCGAGGCAGAGGAAAAGATCCTCTGCCACCCGCTATCGCGCCATCACGGCGGCGGCTGGCCGTCCCGCGCGGATGAGCTGGGCCATGGCCTTCATCGACGAGCCGACGTGGTTGAAGAACGCGCGATAACCGGCGCATCGGTAGTTGAGCCCCTCCTCGCCGCAGAAGGCAGAAGGCAGAAGAGTCTCCGTCATCCTGAAGGAGGCGCAGCCGACGAAGGAACTCAAAGTGCGACGATCGCGTTGGCCCTATTCGTCCTATTCGTCCTATTCGTCCTATTCGCCCTCCCCTCCCTCTTCCCACACGATCTCCCCTCCCACGACCGTGAGTTCGCTCCTGGTCTTCGACAGCGCCTCCAGCGCAACCGTAAACACGTCCTGAGAGAGGACCGTGAAATCCGCCGCCATTCCCGGGCCGATCGTACCCTTCCGGGCTTCCTCGAACTCGGCGAAAGCGGAGCCGCGGGTATGCGCAGCAACCGCCTCTTCACGAGTCAGCGCCTCCTGCGAATTGGCCGGGTGCATCGCGGCGAGCATCACGTTGCGCCACGGATCGACCGAGCCGCCGGAACCGAGAGCGAGCGATACGTCGCTCCCGAGCAGCGATCGCAGCCTGCCGACCCCTCCCCTCCGCTCAGCACCGAAACGCGCCTCCGCGATCCGTGAGTCCGGGAAGTGAGAAGGGCTCTGTACGACGACGATTCCGAGCCCGGCGACCGCCTCGGTCTGCTCCTCGCTCATCAGATCGTTCTGCTCGAGGCGCAGCCTACGCGCGGGCCAGTCGGCATCGTCGACATCCGCCATCGCGATCAGAAGAGATGCCACCGCGGCGTCCCCGCTCGCCTGAACGAGAAGCTGTTCCGTGCCGTGCGCGGCGTCGCGCACGATCGTTGCGATCTCTTCGCGAGTCAGCGCAAGCACGCCCGTCTCTCCGGGCTCGTCCGCGTACGGCCGGGAGAGAGCCGAGCCACGATCCACCGGACTCCCGTCCAGAACCACCCTCGAGGCGCGCTCGGCGTGTTCGCCTCCGTCGTGCAATGCCGACTCGATCACGCGCCATCGAATGGCCGGCGCGAACTCGCTCAGCAGGGGCTCGAGCATCTCGGAGGGAATCGAGGAAACGACCTGAACGGAAGTCACTCCCAATCGGACGGCCCTCTGCTCGAGGTCGCGAATCGCGCCCAGAATGACCTCGTCGGAGATCTTCTCCGCCGCGCGGTGTGCCGCGGCTCGCAGCGGAGAGCCGAACACCCACCCATCGAGAGCCCCCGTCACCGTGCGACCGTACCGTCCCCCGGATGGATCTTCGTCGCCCTCGGCGATGCCCCATTCCAGGAGAGCCGAGGAGTTGAGGAGCGCAGCGTTCGCTCCCAGATCGAGACGGACCGGGCGGAGCGGCGCGGCGATGTCGAGATGCGTCCGACCGAGAATCGCTTCGAAAAGCGAAGCGGGCAATTCTCCCCGAATCCAGGAACCCTCCGGCGCGCGCGCAACAGCATCCCGAATGAGACTCAGCAGCACTTCTACGGATGCGTCCGGCGGAATCTCGAGGGCGACGCCAGGCGGCTCCCACTGAAGGCGCACGAGCGAATCGTTGATTCCGGGAACGACGACGCGTCCCGTGAGCGCGATCGATCGCGTCGCCGGCCCGATGTATCTCCGAATCTCCTCGTCGGTGCCGACCGCAACGATATCTTCTCCCGACACGGCGAGCGCCGAGGCCCAGGGAGTCGCGGGATCGCCAGTAAAGACGCGCCCGCCCCTCAGCGCCAGGTCGGCTGGAGTCACGCGCGAGATGGAGCTGCATCCGGCCGCGAGAACCAGCGCGAGCAAAGCTGTCACAAACGATGGATTGAAAATAGCGGTGCGCATCCGCCCCCCGGCTCCCTCCCTAAAACTTCCTTGCGATTGCCCTGCCCACAAACCGCAACCGGTCCGGCCACGGCAACCGACCGAGGTTGGTGCGCACCACGCCCCTGGTGAAGAACGTCTTCCGCGAATAGTCGATGGCGACGTCGACCGCGACGGGATCGCCTCCCTTCGTGATCGCCTCAACCTGCTCGAGGACCCCGGAGATCGCGCCGTCCGAGCTCAGATGCACGCACTCCACCCCCGCCCCCCGGCAGATCGCCTGGAGGTCGTAATCCGGGAGGACGCTCTCGCTCTTTCTGCCGAACGCGACGCTCTGGAACTGCGCGATCTGCGCGAGCTCGCGGTCGCGCAGGATGAAGAACGCCGCCGGAACGCGCAGGCTCGCGGCAGTCAGCAGTTCGAGTCCCGTCATGAGAAAGGCGCCGTCACCCGCCAGAGCGATCACCGGAGCGCTCGGCATGGCGAGTTTCGCCCCGATCGCCGCGGGCACCGAGTACCCCATGCAGGAGTAATCGACCGGAGCGAGCAGCTTGCCCGGCCGGTCGAGACGCAACGCTTCAACGGCGATGAAGGTCCCGTTCCCGCTGTCCGAGGTGAAGATCGCGTCGGGGCCGAACCGCTCCTGGAGCGCGCGGAGGAGCCGGCCGGGGGATACTCCGTCTTTCGACGGCGCCTCGATCTCGCGCGCGGCGTCTTCGCGTCCTTCGGCGATCTTCCGGCGCAGCGCCGCGTCCGCGCTGCGCCGCTCGAGACGCTCGAGAAGCGAGGAGACTGCGGCGGCCGCGTCGCACACGATCGCGACTTCCGCGGGATAGTTCCGCCCGGGCACCTCGGGATCGATGTCGATGTGGATCAGTCGTCCCGGAGGAGGCGCGCCGTAACTTCCGGTCGCCACTTCGCCGAACCGGCACCCGATCGCGAGGGTGACGTCGCAGTCGCCGGCGACGTCACGCGCGAACGACGGCGCCGCGGCGCCGTATCCCGGCCAGAGCGAGAGCGGATGCGATTCGGGAAATACTCCTTTCCCCTGAAACGTCGTCGCCACCGGAGCTTCCAGCGTCTCGGCGAGACGCACGAGATCGGTTCCCGCCGCGCCGAGTCCGACGTAGAGAAGCGGTCGCTTCGCCTCGCGCAGGATTGCGACGGCCTGCTCGATCGCGTCGGCCGACACCGTGGAAGGCGGCGCGCTCTCATTCCACGCTTCCGGCTCCTCGTGCTTGAAGAGGTAGAAGTCCGCCGGAATCTCGACGAAGACCGGGCCGGGCCTTCCCTCGCGCGCCAGCCGGCAGGCGCGGCGGATCGTAGCGTAGATCCCCTGTCCCGTTTCCGGCCGGAAGGTCCCTTTCGTCACCGGCGCGACCATGGCGGCCTGATCGACGTCGTGAAGCTGCCAGGCCATTCCGCTGTCGCGCCGGATCCCGCACCCGAGGACCAGCATCGGCACCGTGTCCATGAATGCCTCCGCGATGCCGGACATCGCATGAGTCAATCCCGCGCCCGGAACGACGTTCGCGCAGGCCATCACTCCCGAGGCGCGCCACGCGGCGTCGGCCATGAACGAGGCGCTCTGCTCGTCCGTCACGAGGATCGGGCGTACTGTCTCCGAGGTGGCGAGAACGTCGTAGAGCTCGATGTTGTGCGTCCCGGGGATTCCGAACGCGAGGCGAATCCCCTCGTCTTCGAGGGCGCGGAGGACGAGAGCGGCTCCGGTCTTCATCAGGCGACTCCTGCTGCGCGCGGCGCGAGCGCGCCCGCGTCTTCGAGAATTCCTTCGGCGACCCGGTCGGCAAGCGCCATGATCGTGAGATAGGGATTGATCTCCAGCGAATCGGGGAAGAGGCTCGAATCGGCGATGCGAAGCCACGGCCTCCCGTGAACGCGGCCGCGCGAGTCGGTGACTGAATCGGTCGCGTCGCGTCCCATTCCGCATCCCCCCATCAGATGGGCCGCCGAGACCGAGATCTTCCCGGGCTTGAAGTGACGCGCGTCGATCAACTCGTCGACGCGGAAGGCGTCGGCCGCCTCGATCAGAGGAGGATCGGCGGAAGGCGCGTGC